>NZ_JBEXIJ010000043.1:0-47769 GCF_040608495.1 Micromonospora sp. NPDC005174
GCACTCGATCCATACCCGTCTACCGACCGAATCACCCTCATCGATCGGACCGGCTGTGCGACACACCCGCCCAACCCACAAACCAAACGCGCTCTGAGACCGGCACCCTTCAGCGGTGACTTGAAATGGCAAGCCCGCACATCTGCCGATGAGCGGGCGTAAGGCCTCGTTATCGTGCCCCTCCGCGGCGAGCTCCCCGATCGAAGCGAGCTCGGATGAGGCCAGACGACTTCCTCGGCTTTTTCTGCATACCCGTGCAGCACGGACTGCTGGTCCTTGGGGACATCAACTCGGTGGACACCCACGACGGCTGGGACGCTACGCAGCGGAGACCTCTTCGGCGAGACCGAAGGGGTCGACGTTGGCTCCGCAGCGGAGGCGGTAGGACTTCCAGACAGGGCGAGCATTGTCGTCACCGTCAGGTGGATTCGGTTCGTATGGTGTGATCGCCTCCGTGATGACGTGGAACGCGGCAGCGTACGAGATCCTTGGCGGGTTCGAGGGGGACGCGGCGGCAGGTACCGAACTGGCCGCGCTCGAGAGATGGGTTAGAGGGCGGCTGCCGGAAGCAGTCCGTGAGTGGTATCTGTTCGGCGGTGACCGGCGCTTGGCCTCGATTAGTTCCAACCTGGTCACGCGGACGCAGGATTTCACCAACCAGACGGTTATCCGGTTCCTCGCGTCTGGATACCTGCTGTTGGAGACCGACAGCCAGCACTGTTGCAGGTGGGTCGTGGAGGCCTCTTCCGCTGACGACGACCCGCAGGTGTACCTCGTCGATCCGGACGACGACGCTTGTACATCGGGAAGCCGCTACGTCGGCACGTTCTCCGACTACGCCTTCACCGCTGCGTGGGATGCGGTGCTCTGGAAGGGCGAGGTGTGGGCCGATTTCGACCATCCACTGCCCGTCGGCGCGCTTGACGCGCTGAAGACCCGGCTTACCCCGCTTCCGACAACGAGCGGGTGGGCTATGAACCAGAGGTGCGACGCGGTTTACCGATTTGAAGGAGTGGCGAAAGTCGCCGTGGCCGTAGCGGGAGGTAGTGCGCTGTGGAGCGCGATTGCTGCTCCGTCCATCGCCACGCGGAGAGCGTTCGCAACGCTCGTCGGTGCCACTCCGGAAGGCGCCGATGATCGTTAAGGCTGTCGTGCGCACCATCGGCTTGCCTGTGTTGGTCACCCGACGCGCACCCTCCTCTGAGGAGCCTCGGAGTACCCCCACTCGGTTATTCAGATGGCGTCGCCGAGCCCGCCGCACAGGCTGAAGGGGGCAGTCTGGCCGATCGCCGCCAGGGTGGACACCGCCACGTAGTTTGCGGACCAGGAGGTTCGGCTGGGCGAGGGGTGGGCGTCACGAGTCAACGGTCCGTCGTTGTGTCGCCGGGTCAAGTCGATGTACGCGGCGCGTAGTTTGCGCCCGAGTGGCGCTTCCACCTCTCGCAGCTGGGAGCCGCGTCACCGATCGCCGGCCCGGCCGATGTACTGGGCCTACCTGCCGGGACCTGGAGCCTGCCTGAAACCATCAGAGCCGTGACGACGTTCCGCCTCCTGCGGCAGACGAATCGCTTTTCGCGATTCGCTCAGGTCACCGTCGAGGTCGCACCGTCGGGCCAGCCTGACGTGGAGGTGACCGCCGTCGTGGTCGACGAACACCGGCGGGAAGCGGCGCTCGGCGCTCGATGGGCTCTGCATGGACTCCCCGCCGCAGCGAGGGTAACCGTGACCGACATCGTCACCACAGAAGCCGACACCAGCGTGGGCGACGTTCACGAGGCCACCTCCCGAGCAGTGTGGCAGGCGCTGCGCGTAGAGCGCCCGATGCCGCACGTAGGCTTCGGCGATCCCGAGATGGTCGCGTCGTGGCTGAAGAGCATGGTGGGCCGACGGCTCGACGCCGTGACGGAGGCCCGGTACTGGTGTGAGGGACGGCGTGGTCCGGATGCCGAGAGCCTGCTGCACGCGTGGCTGTTTTTCGCAGACGCGATGCCGGTCGGTCTGCACGGTCGTGGGGACGAACTCCTGCTCGCGAAGGAATATCCGTACCGCTCCTACGACATGGACGAGTACGCAGAGACCAGGGTCGGCCCGGCGCGACACCCGGACCTGCTGTCCGGGTTCATCGGCGCCCGGCTCACCGACGGCGCTGTGATCGTCGGCCACGACGTTGACGCGGTCTGCGCGGGTTTGGTGCTGCGGTTCGAGGAGGGCGATCTCGTTATCGGCACCCTTGGGGACGAGTGGGTTCTCGCCGTCGACCCGGTGCCGACGGCGGCCGCTCATTACTGGGCTGTGCAGCCCTTCGTGCACGGCGGCTGCCGGTAGCGGCGACTTCGTCAACTCCTAGCGGATCAGGCTGCGCAGATCATGACCGTGTCATCGCAGGCGCCATCCGAGTGTGACAGCCGTTGGAGGTTGCGCTCGTGCCAGTCGGCTCACGCGGGGGAGTCGAAATAGCCGATTTTCGTGGTGCCCGACGCGACGCGGACGCGATACCCCCAGTGCCGTAGGACCTGGGTGATCTTTGCGGCACCGGCCGGGTTGGCGGAATGGACGTTGATGACGCCGACGTCAAAGGGGCGGTTGTCGAAGGCGGCCCGTTCGAGGATCTGCACGACAGGCCAGATCGTGTCGTCCCCGCCGAGGTCGTGGTCCAGCCACAGCTCGTCGAGGCGCCGGTACCGGTACCGACAGAGGAGGTCCACTCCCGCGGCACTGGTGCGGGCCACCTCGGCGCGTCGGCCGTCCGCGAACGAACGGAGGTCATCGATTAAAACGATCGTTCGGCGGGCATCCACGCGACGATGATGCCTGGCAACGTCAGGATCCGAAATCCGGATTCACCACCGACCGCGCGCGTCGGCACCAAGGTCATCCCTCGTGACTACCGGTGGACAGTAGGCGATCGTGGCGATGTCGCTGTCATGGATGTCGACGGGCAGGGCCCGGCTTGTCGGCCGGCCCGTGCGCTCATGCCAAGTTGAGTGCGCCCCCGTGGGAGCGGGCTGCACATTGTCGCTATGGTCGGTGTCGTGGAGACACTGGGCCGACTTGCCGGAGTCACGGTCGACTGCCGGGATCCGCAGCGACTGGCTGACTTCTGGTCTGTGGTGCTTGGAGGACGCGCAACGGAGTCTCTTCCCGGCTGGCGGCGCGTCACTGTTGCCGGGGGCGGTCCGGTGCTGACATTCCAGCCGGTCCCGGAGCCCAAGGCCGGCAAGACGCGACTACACCTCGACATCGCCGTTACCGACGTTGACGATGCGGTCGATCGGATCGAGATGTTGGGCGGGCGGTGGACAGGTGAACGGCATGACTACCAGGAGGGCGCAGTCCTCGTCATGACCGACCCGGAGGACAACGAGTTCTGCGTCGTGCAGTACTACCGGGAGTGATCTGGTCGGGCTTTCGACCGAGCATCCGAGACCTGCTGATGGCGTCGTACGCGCACCGTCGTCGTTGCACACTGATCACAGGCGGCCGCGAAAGCGTGCAGGCGTCGACACACTCCTCTGCAGCGACGCGCGCGATCGGCCAGGCTCTCGGACGTCCGACTCTGTCGAGTTGGGGGAGGCGTTCGTATGGTGAGTCACCGCAGTGCTGCCGCGAGTTCGGCGGCGTTGTCGAACGCGGATGCCGCTCTTTCGGATTCGTCTTCCGTGAGCGCGACGGACTGGGCGCGGGCCAGCATCTCGGCCGCAGTCTTCGGATCGTGCAGCACCATCGCGAGTTCGGCGCGATAGACCAGGACCTCTACCTGCTCGACCGGGTCATCGTCGGCTTGCGTGCGGGCCAACGCGCTGTCGAGGATCCGAACGGCCTGTTCGACGCTCCCCCTGGAATCGGCCTGCACGACGGCATTCGCCAGGGCCTTGGCCAGCCGCCCGGCAGGCGTGGCGGCCGGCATGGGCGCGGTGGCGGCGTCCCGAAAGACGCGGATCCAGTTGCCGCCCGGGTCGATGACGCTGAACCCGCCCAACCCGTCTGCGTTCTTTCGCGCCCTGGGCCGGGTCATCCGCGGCGTTCCGGACACCAGTACCTTGCCGTACGCGACGCGCATGCCGGCCGCGAATGCCCGGTGTAGTCCCTCGATGTCCGCGGTGAGTACGAGACAGGAGCCATAGGACTGCTCCGGGTCAAATTCGGCGATCTCGAAGAACTGCAGATGCAGGTCTTCCCGCTGAACCCCCACACACGCGTTGGGCTTGCGTTGCTTGTACGTGGTGCGGAAACCGAGAACTCCGTAGAAGGTTCCGATGTCGTCGATGGATGCGCACGGCAGGAGGGGAACGGTCCGCTCGTTGGTCATGCCTCCTTCCTAAGCGTCGCAGGGTGTCCGTCGCACATGGAAATAGCCGATCGTCGCCTTCGGTCATCCGATCGGCTGATGACCCAGAACGCAAAGCTTTCCAGCCGAACCATGAGCGGTGCGATCCTGCCTGCCATACGTCTCGCCAAGATCAGGCACCCGGATCTGCCGCGCCCCGCGCGACTGCGCTTGAACTGTCGTCCGACGTACCCGACGTTTGCCGGCACTGCAACCGCTGCCGGGCCTCGGGTATCGCCGCATGGGTCTTGCACGACCGCCCCTGACGGGTGCCCGGCGGCTTTCGGCATGATGGCGGTCATGGACGTCGAGGAACTGATCGCGCAGCATCCGCAGGTCTTCCACACGATGTCGGCGACCGCGTGGCCATCCGTACGACGACACGGCCTCCTATCCACACAGCGACTGATCCAACTATTCGACCTTGATCCGGCCGAGCGCGACCGACTCCTGAACGCCCCTCGCAAGCAGTCCACCGTTCTGCGCGCGCCCGGCCTGGCGCCTGCCGTAATTCGTGATCAGAAGCCCATGAAGTTCGTTACGGAGAAGATCGATCCAGACTCGTCGCTGGCCGAGTACCTCGCGGCCATCAACTCTCGGGTCTTCTTCTGGGCCAGCGGTGAGCGGCTGGATCGGCTGCGTCAAGCAAAGGAGTACCGCACCGAGGACCAGGTGGTCCTGCACGTCGACACCCGTGCCCTCGTCGAGCGACATGGCCCACGAATCGAACTCTGCCGGCTCAACTCCGGTGCCGTGATGCAGAAGAACCACCCCCTGCGGGGGCATCGATCCTGGCTGCCGATCGCCGACTACCCGTATGCCGAGTACCGCCGCCGCTACGGCCGCCATGGCGCCCTGGTCGAGGTCACCGTGTTGGACGCGGTCCCCGACATCCTCGAACTGACTGACAAGATCGAGGGCACCATCAACTGATACCCCACCGGGATGGTGAGAGGACTGCTCTGCGCTCGGGAGTGCGGCACTCGAGCACCTTTGCGCCAATCTGACCACGCCCGGCGTGTCAGGCTAGACCGGTAGCGCCGTTAGGTGTTGCTGCTCCCGGGATGACTGGCGCCGGCCAACGTCTCGGTGTGCCTGAGGAGACGTCTGTCGGATTGCTGCAGATCCTTGTGGAGCTCTGCAGGCGAACTTGCTGGAATCCGTTGGGTTTCTTAGTTCGAAACACCGATCCCACGGGCGGGCGTGACCAGGCCCTTCAGTCTGGAGAACTCTTCGGCCGATCCAAGGGCGTCAGCGTCGGCACCCCCGCGGAGCGGTAAGGCGGCGTTTGCACATGCGGATGCGGGTGTTCGGAGTCGATGTGGTTGCGTCACAATTCCCGGAGGGCGGGTATTTTCGGCGGTGTTCGTCTGCTGCGCAGGCACCCGTCAGTCGACGTCGGCAAGGCCTAGGAGGTCCCGCAGCGCTGCTTTTCCGTTCGGAGTGAGCCGCACCGCCCGACCGGATCCAATTCGGGCCACCCAATCGTTGGCGAGGAACGTCTCACACAGCTTCGCCCCGGCCAACCCGGCTAGGTGCTGCCGCCGTTCCGTCCAGTCGAGGCATCCGCGTGCGAGGGGTCGGTTGCCGGGCCGTAGGTCTTCGGGGCTCAGCCTGAGGGTGTCGGTGAGCCAGGCCAGGCCGGCCGCGGTCAGGGCGAAGCCGCCGGCCTGGTCCAGCAGTCCCGCGCGGGTCATCGCGTCGGTCACCGCCACGCCGAGCCGTCCGGCGAGGTGGTCGTAGCAGGTGCGGCCACGTCGCAGGGCCGAGTTCGCCGTCACCTCCCGCAGCCCTCGCGGCGAAGCCGGGCGGTGCTCGATCCGGGCCGACAGGTCCTCGAGAAGCTGCGCGACGGACGCGCCGGCGAGTTGTACGTATCGGTGACGACCCTGGCGTCGCTCGACGAGCAGCCCGCCGTCGATGAGGCGGTGCAGGTGCTGGGTCGCAGTGGAGGGTGCGATGCCCGCGTGCGCCGCCAACTCGCCCGCGGTCCACGCGCGCCCGTCGAGCAGCGCGAGGCACATTGCGGCCCGGCTCTCGTCAGCCAGCAGAGTCGCGAGCGACGCCAGGTCGGAGGCTGAGGTCACGCACCCAGCGTAGGTCGCTTCTTTTCGGCCGCCGCCGAACGATCCCGACCGTACCGTCGCCTCATGCAGCAGATCAACGGCCGCGACGCGGCCTTTGCCGTCCTGAACAACCCGGCCTTCGTGGTGCCCCCGGTCCCGTCCGGGCCCGCCGGAGTCGCCTGGCTACGCGCCACGGTCGGCCGCTTCAGTACCGGAGAGGCCCACGAGCACCGTCGCGCGCTCTGCATCGCGATCCTGGACGCGATCCCGCCGGAGTCCCTCCGCGGCTACGGCCCGATGCATCCGGTGGCGGTCCTCGCCGGCAAGATGGGCGTCGACGAGCCCGTCGAAGACCTCGTACGCGATGTCGCGCAGGCCTACCAGCCCGGCACCGGCGACGAATCCAGGGCGGACGCGGCGGTCGGCCGGTTGGTTGCGGCCTTCGGCGGCGTCTTTGACGAGCCGACCGCGGCCCGCATCGGGCTACTCGTGCAGGCTTGCGAGGCCACCGTGGCCATGACCGAACGGGCCCGACACCGCCCCGTTGACGAGGTGCTACGCGACGACCCGCCGGTCCCGGCGACCAAGCGGCAGGCGCTCGTCACAGCCATCGTCGGTGACGTCACGGTCGAAGCCGGCGAGGTGGTGCAGGTGCGGCTGGCAGGCGATCTGGCATTCGGGGCGGGGCCACGTCGCTGCCCCGGACACGCACATGCCCTCGCACTCGTCGAAGGAGCCCTCGTATGAGGGACTTCGCCGCCCTTCACCGCAGCGGCGACCCGCTTGTCCTGCCGAACGTGTGGGACGTCGCGTCAGCCCGGTGTCTGGTCGAGGCCGGCTTTCCCGCACTCGGCACCACCAGCCTTGGCGTCGCGGCCGCAGCGGGCCTCCCCGACGGCGCGGGCGCCGCCGACGCCGAGACGCTGCGCCTGACGCGCGCCCTGGCGAAACTGCCGGTACACCTCACCGTCGACATCGAGACCGGGTCGGTCGGCACCGCGGTCGCCGTGGCTGCGGCCGGCGCGGTCGGCGTCAACATGGAAGACAACATGGGACCCGCCGAAGCGCACGCGGCGTTGATCCGAGTGGTGAAGCGGGAGGTCCCCCAACTGTTCGTCAACGCCCGGACCGACACTCATTGGCAGCGCCCCGGCGACCTCGACGAGACCCTACGCCGGGTACGGCTCTACGCGGACGCCGGCGCCGACGGGGTATTCGTGCCCGGTCTGGCGGAGCCGGCCGATGTCGGCGCCGTCGTGGCGGCGGTCGACGTACCGGTCAACATCCTGTTCCTACCTGGCCGGCACACCGTCGCGGCCCTGGCAGAACTGGGCGTCCGACGCATCAGCACCGGCTCCCTGCTCTTCCGCGCCGCCCTGGCGGCGTCCCTGGACACCGCGGAAGCCGTCCGCGACGGCCTCGCCGTACGACCGAACCTGCCGCCCTACGCCCAGGTCAATATCTGGTCGACGGCACAGTGACGCCAACGAAACCATGGCTTGCACAGGCAAGATCAACCATTCGCTCCTGCACTTGTCACGCCGTCAAGGAGGACTCCAGATCGCGACGGGTGAGAGCGGCGCGTAGCCGCAGCGCCTCGGCCGCGAGATTCTGTCGTCCACCCTGCTCGCGATCGATGGCGCAGATGACCGAGTCGACAACGGCGCCACTGGCCCTCAGTTGCCGGCACGACGCCAGCAACGCCCCGCCGGTGGTGACCACGTCCTCGATCACCACGACCCGCCGGCCGTCCACGGGGCCGCCCTCGGCTGCCCTGCCCGTGCCGTACTCCTTGGCCTGCTTCCGGACGAAGACGGTCGGCAGCCCGGTCAGCTGCGACATCACCGTCGCGATCGGTATGCCGCCCATCTCCATCCCAGCCAGCACATCGCACTCCGGCAGCAGGACGACCATCGCCTCGGCCACCTCACGCAACAGGCCGGGCTGCGCCTCGAACAGGTACTTGTCGAAGTATTCGTCGCTTACCTGCCCCGAGCGGAGGCGGAACGACCCGGTCAGATGGCACGCGTCGTAGACGCGACGCGCGAGCGGGGGAGTCACGCAATCAGCCTCGCATGACCCTGCCCGGTGTGGCCGCCCGAGCTTCCTCTCATGCCGCGATCCGCGCGTAGAGGGCGACCGCATCGCCACAGGCACCCATTCGATCAAGGCGTCCTACCGCCGCATTGACGCGGGTCTCAGCTCGATCGACCTACTGGTGCGGAGCATCCGGTGACGGGTGCGTCATGGGATGACGCGCACCAGCCGTCGTAGCGCGTCCCGGTCGCCGGTTATCTCGAAAGCATCCAGTGTGGACGGGTCGGCGAGCAGGTCATTGAAGGCGCGCGGGCTGGTGCTGATCCCCGCGTCGGCGTGGGGCGGCCCGCCCGCCTCGACGTGAATGCGGCCGTCCCGGGTCCGCACGGTCCAGATCTCGACGCTTTCGTTTCTGCCGCCCGGTTTACCGTCGACGCTGCGCTCGCGGAACTCGATACGGTAGGTCGCAGGCGGGGCTCCGGCGTCAGGGTGCCCGGCAGTGCGTAGGTACAGCAGGACGGACGTGGCACTGAGCGCGAACGGCTCTGGCGGCCGCGGTACGTCGGCACCCCACTCGCCCAGCGCGAGGAGGACGGGTTCGAGTCGCCGCCCCCGCTGCGTCAGCTCGTAGACCCAGGAGCCCGCCGGCGGCGGTAGCTTGCGGCGGCGGATCACGTCGCGGCCCTCCAGCTCGCGCAGCCGGTCGGCGATCAGGTTGGAGCTGGCCCCGGGCAGGCCGCGCCGCACGTCGGAGAAGCGCCGCGGGCCGAGCAGCAACTCGCGCACGACCAGCAACGCCCACCGCTCCCCAACGACGTCCAGGCTGCGTCCGATCGGGCACGCGTCGCCGTAGCTGCGGGTGGTCGGCATGGTAGAAACTTACAACCTCGTGGTTGTTCTTCACAACTAGCAGACCTATGGTGAGGGCTGACGAGCGAGAGGAGTCGGCCATGGCACAGCCAGTGGTGCACTTCGAGATCATCGGTACGGATCCGACCAAGCTGCGCGGCTACTACGGACAGCTGTTCGGCTGGCGGTTCGACACGGAAGGCTCGGTGGCGCCGTCGATCTCCGCAGCCGGCGACTACGGGTTCGCCGAGCTCGACGGGGTTCCCGGCGGAATTGGCGGGGGCACGGGCTTCGACCCGCATGTCGTGTTCTACGTCGGGGTGCCCGACGTGGAGGCCGCGCTACAGCAGGCCGAGCGCCTCGGCGGGATCCGCCGGATGGGCCCGGATCGGGCGCCCGGCCGAGACCTCGTCGTCGGCCATTTCACCGACCCGGAAGGTAACCTGGTCGGCCTCGCCGGTCCGGCCTGGGCCGTGTGATCGCTGAGGGACTGGCCCGGTCTGAGCCCGATCCGAGCTATTGGTACTCCGTCCACGGCCTGCCCTACGGGTACGACATCCAAGCGGCGGGCGTCCATGTCAAGCGAGTACCACCCGCCGTCCCGCCTGAATCCACGGCAAGGCCGATGGGCCGGCCAAGCATGAGTACGCCTGCCCGTCCCTCGCCGGGCCTTCAGCGTCAGTAGGGGAGCTTGACCGGGTCCGATACCGGCTGGCCGGTCGCCTCGTCGAAGAAGTCGTTGACGCCGGTGGCCCCTTGCCGCGTCAGCAGGTCCTCGGCTTGGGAGTTCTGAGCGTCGTCCAGCGCATATACCCGGCCGTTCCGAGCGAATTTGGTGTTCGCGTTCGCCGGGATCGTCAGGTCGAATGACGTCGACCGTCCGGTCATCTTCCGCCGGGGGTAGTAGTCGATATTTCCGTCGCCATAGTTCACCTCGACGACGAACCAGTACGTCAGCCCCGACTCCGGCTCCCCGGATGCGGTGGCCGTGACCTTGACCGTGTGCGGGTCGCCGGGCGATGAGCTGAGCTGATAGCGCAGATCCTCGGGTGTCGGGCTCGACGTGGTCGGTACGACGCTCGGAGTTGGTGTGGAGGCGGTCCTCTCGCCATCGGGTTCTTCCGGTGCTGCGGCGACGGCGAGCTGGGCGACAGCGGCAAATCCGAAGAGGACCATCGCCACGAAGGAGATGATCGCCCATTTGTTGCTGTGTTTGCGCAGATAGAAGAACGCGGCCACCAGGATCACGGTGATGAGTCCGCTGATGGCGGCGGTGATGTAGAAAGCAGTGCTGCTCACGCGGCGAGTCTGCCGTATGGGAGCCAAGCCGCGCCCTGTCAGTATTGCGACAGGGCGCGGGAGCAGCGATTTTACTGGTCCGGATTGCGGATCGACGGATTCGGCGTTTCCGTGAATGCGGGGGCGGCCCGCTCACTTCAGGTGCGGACGTGCGAAACGGTCGGCCGATTCTGCCGGAGCGTCCGGCCATTCTCGACCATTGGTGCCGTCCAGTCAGCCGGCCAGTTGCCGGCGGCGAGCCGCCAGGTCCTCCAGCACCTGGCCGCGCCGGTCGTGCCAGGCCAGGGAATCGACGATCCCGGTGGACAGGTCGCGCTGTGCCCGCCACCCCAGCACCTCCCAGGCCCGGCGGCTACGGGTGAAGGCACCGGCCGTGTCTCCGGGGCGCCGTGGTGCCTCGCGGACCAGAACCGGACGGTCCACCACCGCGTTGAACGCCGCGACCAGTTCCAGCACCGTCGTGCCGGTGCCGCTGCCCAGGTTGAGGGCGGTGTGCGGAGCACCGCCGACGGCGAAGATGTCGTCGAACCGGTCCAGTGCCCGAAGGTGGGCGTCGGCCAGGTCCCAGACGTGGACGTAGTCACGCAGCCCCGAACCGTCGCGCGTCGGCCAGTCCAGACCGTTGACCGAGAACGGCACGCCGGTCTGGTGCGCCTGCATCAACCGGCCCAGGGCGTGCGAGGGCGTGGCGACCTGGAGCCCGGTGCGCAGCGCCGGATCCGCGCCGATGGGATTGAAGTAGCGCAGGGACAGCACCCTCAGTGGACTGCTTGCCGCGATGTCGGCGAGCATCCGTTCCACCACCAGCTTGGTCTGCGCGTAGGGGCTGGTGGCGTCCAGTGGCGAGACCTCGTCGACGCCGAGATCCGCGTCCGGCCGGTAGATGGCCGCGGACGAGCTGAAGATCAGCCGGTGTACGCCGTGCGCGAGCAGTCGGTCGACGAACTCCAGGGTGGCGGAGACGTTTGCCCGGTAGTAGTCCACCGGCCGGGCGACCGAGTCCGGCACCGCGATCAGGGCCGCGCAGTGGATAACCGCGTCGATGTCCGGATGCCGCGTCAACAGCCGGTCCACCCCGTCCGCGTCCGCGATGTCGCCGACATGGAAGGACCGCCCCCGGCAGAATTCGCGGCGACCGGTTACCAGGCTGTCCAGCACCACTGGTGTGTGGCCCGTGTCGATCAGAGCGGACGCGATGGTACTTCCAATGAAGCCTGCCCCACCCGCGATCAGCACCTTCACGAGCAGACCTCCCCCGGCCGGCACCCGACAACGCGTCGCACTCTGCTGCATTCTTTGCACAGCGCAAGGCCGTTGACCTGGGAAATCGACCGATAGGTGCACCGCCGGGGCGTCGACGAATACCGATGACTGATCCGCGACTGGCCGGGTAGGCGGCGGCTCGGGTCGGACGTGCAGGTCGAATCAGGAGGCGGCATGACGGAGGAGCGCATCGGGGTCGCGGTGGTCGGACTGGGTGGAGCGGTCGCGACCACGGCGATAGCCGGGGTGGAGTTGCTGCGATTGGGCATGACGGACATGTCCGGACTGCCCCTGGCGCACCGCACTGATCTGGTGCCCTACGAGTCGATGGTCTTCGGGGGTTGGGACCTGGCTCCGGACGACCTGGCCAAGGCGGCGCACCTGCACCGAGTGGTGGAGCCAGCCCACCTGGACACCGTCGCGGGGCCACTGGGGCAGATCCAGCCCTGGCCGGCCGTGGCGGACCCGGCGTACTGCCGGAACGCTACCGGGGCGAACGTGGTGCCGATCGGGCCGCTGCGTGAACGGGTGTCACACCTGCGCGCCGACCTGGGCCGGTTCAGGTCGGCGCAGGACGCGCAACGGGTGGTGGTGGTCAACCTGGCCTCCACCGAGGCCCGACCGGATCCGGCGTCACCGGCGCTGCAGAGTGTCGACGGGTTCGAGGCCGGGCTGGACGCCGACGATCCGGTCATCACCCCCGGTCTGCTCTACGCCTACGCGGCGATCCGGGAGGGCTGCCCCTACGTCAACTTCACGCCCAGTCTGGGGGCCGACGTGCCCGCGCTGCTGGAGTTGGCCGAGCGGGAGGGCGTGCCGGTCGCCGGTAAGGACGGGAAGACCGGCCAGACGCTTGTCAAGACGGTGCTCGCTCCGGCCTTCCGTTCCCGGGCGCTGACGGTGGAGGGCTGGTACTCGACGAACATCCTGGGCAACCGGGACGGGCAGATCCTCGACGACCCGTCGTCGCTGGCCAGCAAACTGGACACCAAGGGTTCGGTGCTCAACCAGATCCTCGGCTACGACGTGGACGACCACGTGGTCCGGATCGACTACTACCGGCCGCGCGGTGACGCCAAGGAAGCCTGGGACAACATCGACCTGATCGGTTTCCTCGGGCAGCGGATGCAGCTCAAGGTGGACTTCCTCTGCCGGGACTCGATCCTCGCCGCGCCACTGGTGCTGGACCTGGCACGGCTGATGGCGGAGGCCGCCCGCCGGGGTGAGAGCGGCGCGCAGGAGCAACTCGGCTACTTCTTCAAGGCCCCGATGACCCGGGACGGCCGGACACCCGAACACGCGCTGCACGCGCAGGAGCGGACACTGCTGGACTGGCTGGACGCGGCGGCATGACCACTGCGCTGGCGGCCCCGCCGGTCGACCGACTGGCCGCCGTGACACCCACGCTGCGCCAGATCGGCGACCTGAAACGGGTCCGGGTGGCCCACGCCGAGGGCTCGGTGGCCGAACGGGCGTTCTCCCGAGCGTGGGCGGCCATCGTCGCCGGTGCCGACCCGGCGGACGTCGCCGACCGCGAGTGCGCCGCCGCGCTGGCGGGGGCCCGCCTCGGTGGGATGGACGCGGCCACCCTCACCGCCTGCGGACTGGCGGAGGCCGAGGTGGAGAACGTCCTGGCCCGCGCTGTCGACGAGCTTGTCGGCTCGCTGCACCCGGACACCGGACGCCGGGTGCGAGCGGCGCTGCCGCGACTGGTTGCCCAATCCCTGCCCGACGCGCCGGTCCCGTCGTTCGTGACGGCCCTGCGCCGACAGCCGCGCGCCGGTGCCACCGCCGCGGGACGGCCACGCCTGGTGGTCGAGCCGGCTGAGAACCATGCCGAGCACTGCTGGGCCGTGGCCGTGTACGGGGCGCTGCTCGCTGACGACACCGGCGCGGACCCGGCGCAGGCGTTCCTGCTCGGTCTGGCCCACCACCTGCACAACGCCCGGCTACCCGACGCGGGCTTCGCCGGTGAGATGCTGCTCGGCGACTACCTGGAGCCGATGACCGACCGGCTCACCGGGTGGGAGTTGGCCGAACTGCCGGAGCAGGTGGCCGCCCGGGTCAGCGCGGTGCTGGCGTTCCGGGTGGACGCCGACACGCCACTCGGACGGACCTTCCACAGCGCGGACGTGCTGGACCGGGTGCTCCAGGTGCACCATCACGCCCGCGCCGCCGCGTTCACCGTTGAGCAGGCCCTGGTGGACCTGGCTCTCGTGCACGACGGCCCGGTGGTGGACTACCAACGGGCGGTCCTGCGGGCGGCGGGGCTGTGACCGCCGTCCGCGCGGTGCCCGCCGCCACAGCGACCCGGTGGCGGGGACCCGACGGCACGCCCCTGCACGCCGACACGTCGTGCACTCTCACCGACGGGGTGCGCCGCTGGCCGGTGGTGGACTCCATCCCCTGGCTGCGTCCCGACCGCGACGACCTGCGGGAGCAGGCGGTGGCCGCACTGGACGCGGGCGATCCGGACCAGGCCGCGGTGACGTTGCTCGCCGACTCCGACGACTGGTGGGACGGCCCGACGCCGCCGGCTGACCAACTGCGTGCGGCGCTACGTGCCAGCACCCTGCGCGACGCGGTGGAGCTGCTCGGGTTCGGCCGGGTCGGGGTCTACTTCCTGCACCGCTGGTCCGACCCGAGCTGGCTGGCTGCCCTGGCGCTCACCGCCGCACACCCGCCGCACGGTCGGCCGGTGGTCGATCTGGCCTGCGGCGCCGGGCACCTGCTGCGACACCTGGTCCTGCACGGCCACCGCGATCTGACCGGCGTCGACGTGGTCTTCGCCAAGCTCTGGCTGGCCCGCCGGTTCGTGCTGCCGCCCGACGTGCCGGTGGCGCTGGTGTGCGCCGACCTGACCGCACCCTGGCCGCTACCACCTCCGGCGGCACCTCGCCACGTGGCCTGCCACGACGCCCTGTACTTCCTTGCGGACAAGGCTGCCGTGGTCACCGCCGCGCTCGCCTGCGCCGGCCCCGACGGTGCGGTGCTCCTCGGTCACCTGCACAACGCACAGCATCCCGCCGGTACGACCGGGTTGCCGCTGTCACCCGACAGCTGGACGGCCCTGCTGCCGGGTGCCACCGCGTACAGCGAGGAAGAACTGACCGCAGCGGCGGCGGCCGGGCAGCTGCCCGCCCCGGCTGACCCCGCCGCCCTGATCGGCACCGAGGCTGTCGGCCTGGCCCGCGACGCCGGCGACGCACCGGCCGACGCCGCCCTGCTGGGGCCCGCGCCGGCGAGCCGGCTGCGACCCAATCCGCTCTACACCGACGGGGTCCGCTGCTGGCCCGACCCGCGGTGGGCCGCCGAGTACGGCGACCGGGCCGCCGCGTACCTGCCGGAGCGTTGGCCGACGGACCCGGGCCCGGACGCGGTGCGACGTCGCCTTCTCCTCGACCTGCCTGAGCGGTGGTGAGCGGTGAAGCCGGTCGGGTGGGGTGTGGTCGGCTGCGGCTGGGTCGCCCGTGACCACGTGGCCCCGGCCATCCGCGCGGCCGGGCACCGGCTCGTCGCCGCCTGCGACCCGGATCCGAGCGCCGCCGGTGGGCTCGCCCCGGATCGGGTGGCCACCACCGATCTGCACGAGCTGCTCGATCACCCGGAGGTCGAGGCGGTACACGTCGCGACCCCCAACCACACGCACGCCGACGTGGTGGCGGCGGTGGCCAAGGCAGGGCTGCCGGTGCTGTGCGAGAAGCCTCTGGCGGCGACCGTGCCCGATGCCCGTCGACTGGTCGACGCCGCCGGTGGCGCCCTCGCCGGGGCCGCGTTCGACCAGCGGTTCCATCCCGCCCACCAGCGCATCGCCGCGATGGTCGCCGACGGTGAACTGGGCACGGTGACAGCGATCCGGATCGTGTACGGCTGTTGGCTGCCCGAGCGGTGGAGTCCCGACGGTCGACCGCACGACAACTGGCGGATCGACAGGGCCCGTTCCGGCGGCGGGGCCCTGGTGGACCTGGCCCCGCACGGCGTCGACCTGGTCGGTGTGCTGCTCGGCGAGGACCTGGTCGAGCTGACCGTGCGGACACATCGGCGGGTGCATCCCTACCCGGTGGACGACGGCGCCCTGCTGGCCGGGGCAACTGGCAGCGGGGTGCTGGTCCAGGCCCACGTGTCGTTCAACACCGCCGACCCGCTGCCTCGACGCCGGCTGGAAGTGGTCGGCACCGACGCGCAACTCGTCGCCGTGGACACCCTGGGTCAGACCGCCGGCGGCACACTCACCCGTCTCGACGCCGCGACCGGCACCGCCGCCGAGGTGCCGTTCGATGTCGACACGACCCCGTTCACCGGTCAGGTGCGCGCCTTCTCCACCGCCGTGCGCGAAGGCGGTTGGCCGTGGCCTCTGGACCGAGACCTGCGCCTGCACGAGTTGCTGCAGACCGCCGCGGAGAGGAACTGACGGTGCCCCTCCGCCCGTACGCCTGCGCGAACTGCGGCCACTGGCAACGCTGGTTCGCGTCCCCGCCGTTCTGCCCGGTCTGCACGGACGTGCGCAACGCGCTGCCCGAGGACGGCTGGCAGTTCGCCTCCGCCGACGAGGTGGCGGTCGGACGACAGGCACGTCGGGCCGTCGTCGCTCCCGGCGTGACCGGTTACTGGTGCGAGCCGCAGCTCGGGCTCGGCACCACCGGCTGGGTGATCGAGACCGACGCCGGCCTGGTCGGTTGGGAGGCGGCCGGCTGGTACCCAGCCGACGCCATCGCCGACCTGCGCGAGCGCGGTGGTCTGGTCGCGCTCGGGGCGAGCCACGTGCACGGGTACGGCGCTCTGTGGCAGCTTCAGGACGCATTCGCCCCGCCGGTGCTCGCGATCGGTGTCGACGATCTCGTCTGGACGAAGGCGTTCCAGGTGACCTGGCCCACCGACGATCGACATCTGCTCGCACCCGGCCTGGTGATGTACCGCAGTGGCGGTCACTTCCCCGGGCACAGCGTGCTGCACGACGAGCGGCGCGGGATTCTCTTCGTCGGTGACCTGATCAAGGTGGAGCTGGCCGGGGAGAGCCCGGTCGGCCTCTCCTGCCACAAGGCGTTCCATGCCCAGGTCCCGCTCTCGCACGCCGAGGTGCGGCAGGCCCGCGACCTGGTCGAGATGCTCGACTTCGAAGCGGTGGCCACACCCTTCGAGTACGCGGCGCCGGTCTCTCGCCGGCAGGTGCTAGCCCTGTTCGACCGGCAGCTGCGGGGGCAGCCGACGGCCGGACCCATTCCGATCGAGGAGCTGACGTGACCCGAGCCGCCGAACCGCGTACTCCCACCATCTCGGCGACGT
Organism: Micromonospora sp. NPDC005174; assembly: GCF_040608495.1. Classification (NCBI taxonomy): domain Bacteria; kingdom Bacillati; phylum Actinomycetota; class Actinomycetes; order Micromonosporales; family Micromonosporaceae; genus Micromonospora; species Micromonospora sp. NPDC005174. The sequence goes on from NZ_JBEXIJ010000043.1 coordinate 17,125, forward strand.
CGGTCGCCGACCGGCTCGCCGATGCGCTGCCCGCCGGCGAGGTCGGTGACTTCGACGTCTCCGGGCTGGACCGGATCGGTCTGCCGGTGGTCTCCGCCGACCACCTCGGCGACGGTTGGCCCCGGGCCGCGGCGATGGGCTACGGCGCCACCCTCGAGCAGGCGCGCACCGGTGCGTACGGGGAGCTGGCCGAGGCCCTGTTGCTGCACGGACAACTACGGGCGATGGTTCCCCGGCGGGCTTCGTACGCGCAGCTTCGTACCGAGCTGGGCGTCGGCGGTGTGGTGGATCCGCGGTCGCTGGTGCTGCCCGCCGGCACCACCGTCGACGACGACCAGCCCCGCTCCTGGCTGCCCACCGTGCGGTGGCGCACCGGCGAGACGGTGCTGGTTCCGGCGGAGTTCTGCGGTTCCGCGAGCGAGGACCTGCCCTGGCAGGACCCGGCCGAACGGCTTATCACGGTGATCACCAACGGGTCGGGCGCGGGCGACACCATCGAACGGGCCGTCGCACACGGCCTCCTGGAACTGCTGCAACGCGACGGCAACACCACCGCCTTCCGGGCCATGGACGCCGGTGTGGTGATCGACCTCGACGAGGTCCGGGACCCGGTGACCCGAGCCACCCTGGACCGGCTGCGGGCCGCACACATCGACGTCGTCCCGAAGCTCGCCTCTACCGACTTCGGGCTGGTCGACGTCCACGTCGTCGGCATCGACAGGGAGCCGGAGACCCCACCGTTGGCGGTCACCGCGTGTGGGGAGGCCGCCCACCCGGACCGCGAGACCGCACTGCGCAAGGCGCTGCTGGAGTACGTCTCCTCCCGTTCCCGCAAGGTCTTCTCCCACGGGCCGTTGGAGGTGCTGCGGCGGTTCACGCCGGAGGCGTACTGGCGGCGGGAGTTCGCGCGACCGGCCGAATCACAGGAGACCCGTGCCCTGGCCGCGATGCGCGAGTGGACGCACCTCGACGGCGGGCAGCTCCGCGCCCTGCTGGAACCCGTGGTGCTGGCCCAGCGGAGCACAGTGCCCTTCACCGCGTTGCCGACCGTCGCGCCCGGAAGCCTCGACGACCCGAGCGCGCTGCTGGCCGACCTGCTGCACCGGCTCGCCGAGTTCGACGTACTTGTCGTCGTCGCGCCGGGCGACGGGGCAGTGGCGGTCAAGGTGATCGTGCCCGGACTGGAGGCGGAAACCATGTCGTACGGGCGAATCGCGGCGCGAGGGGTCGAGCGCCTGATGGAGAGGGGCTCGCCGCTGGTCGGGCTCGGGGCGCCTCCGCACGACGGTGCCGCATCGGTGGTCCTCGACCCGGTGGGCCGGGAACGGCTGGGCGACGAGGCATGGCTCGACCTGAGCCTGGTCGCCCGGACGATCGGCCCGCTCTATCCGCTCTATCGCGAGCCGAGTCGGCACGTCGTCGCCCGGAGTGGGACATGAGCCTGCGATACGCCTACAACACCAATGGGATGACGTCGCACCGGCTCGACGACGCACTGGTCCTGCTCGCCGACTGCGGCTACGACGGTGTCGCGCTCACCCTCGACGTGGCCCACCACGACCCGTATGCGCCCGACCTCGCCGGGCGCACCCGCCGGTTGGCCGGCCGTCTCGACGCGCTCGGCCTCGCCAGCGTGGTGGAGACCGGCGCGCGGTTCCTGCTCGACCCGCGGCGCAAGCACCACCCCACCCTGGTCTCGCCGGCCGAGGACGACCGGACGCGGCGGCGCGAATTCCTCCGTCTCTGCGTGGACGTCGCCGTGGAACTGGGCAGCGAGGCCGTGTCGTTCTGGGCCGGCGTACCCGAGCCCGGCACCGACCGTGACCGCACCTGGCACTGGCTCGTCGACGGCGTCCGCGACGTCGTCGAGTACGCCGGCCGGCACGGCATGACGTGCGCTCTGGAGCCGGAGCCCGGGATGCTGATCGACGACTGCGACGACTGGGCCCGGCTCGCGGCCGAGGTTCCTGGTCTCACGCTGGCCCTGGACACCGGTCACTGCCTCGTGTCCGGCCGGTACGACCCCGCCGCCGCGGTGCGCGCCTTCGCGGCCAGTCTGGGCGCCTGCGCCATCGAGGACATGCCCCGCGGCCGGCACGAGCACCGCGCTCCCGGTGAGGGCGACCTGGACTTCCCCGCAGTGCTCGGCGCACTGACCGAGGCAGGCTATCGCGGGCTGGTCAGCCTCGAACTCTCCCGGGACGCCCATCGGGCCGACACGCTGGTGCCTGCCGCGCTGGCCGCGCTGCGCCACGGCGAGCAGCAATCCCGCACCTCCACCGAGCTGAAGGTCGGTGTCCGATGAGGATCTGCTTCGTGTCGCGACGGTACTGGCCGGCGGTCTCCGGGATGAGCGCGTACGCCGAGAACCTGCTGGCGCACCTGGTCCGTGCCGGTCACGAGCCCACCCTGGTGTCTCAGTACCGAGGCGACGCCGCGGGTCGCGCCGTGTACGGCGGAGGCCCACCTCCGTCGGACCGGGTGCCCGCCGGCGTCGAGGTGCACGCTCTGGAGGCGCGCGGGGAACAGGCGGTGGGTCGGGGCGAGCCGGCGGACTTCGAGGCCGACGTCGCGGAGATGACCGACACCGTGCTGCGGCTGCACGCCCGCCGACCCTTCGATGTGCTGCACGCGCAGTACGCGTACCCCAACGGGCTTGCGGTGCTCCGTGCGGCACGGGCGGCCGGGCTACCCGCCGTGGTCTCCGTGCAGGGCGGCGACGGCCACTGGGTCGGCACCTGCTGTACCACCCACGGTCACCTGGTGCGGGCGGTCTTCGCCCACGCGCCGGCATTGCTGATCGGATCACCGTCGTTCGCCGCCGAGGTCAGCCAGCGGCACGAGCTCGACCCGACCCGTTTCACCGTCGTTCCCGGCGCGACCGACACCGAACGATTCGTGCCGGTCGCGTCTCCCGGTCGGGTCTCCGACCCGGCGGTGCTGCTCTACCACGGTCGGGTCGACGCGCGGAAGGGCGTGCTCGACCTGCTCGACGCGGTCGCCAAGCTTCGCGCGGAGGCGGTTCCGGTGCGTCTGCTGCTCTCGGGTATCGGCCCGGACCTGGGCGCTGTCGAGACCCGGATCACGGAGTTGGGCCTCCTCGAGACCGTCGAACTGCTCGGTGCGGTGCCGTACGAGCGGGCCCATGAGGTGTACGCGCGGGGAGAGATCTTCGTCAGCCCCACCTACGCGGAGGGTTTCTCCAACACCATCCTGGAGGCGATGGCCAGCGGCCTGCCGGTCATCTCCACCGACGTGGTCGGCGTGCGCGACTGCGTGCGCCCGGAGGAGAACGGTCTGCTGGTGCCGGCCGGTGATCCGGCGGCACTGGCGGGCGCCGTCCGCCGCCTGCTCGACGACGCGGCGCTGCGCCGTCGGCTCGCCGGGCAGGCCCGAAGTGACGTCGAGCAGCAGTGGAGTTGGCCGGTGATCGCTGGTCGGATCACCGCCGTCTACGACGGGCTGGCCGCGTCCGTACCGGAGATACCCGACCCGCCGGTCGACTCGACCTGTCGCTTCCGCGCGGCACCCCACCTGCTGTGAGCGCGAGTCGACAACCCTCCGCCGTTCCGGACGACGGGCCACCGGTAACGACGGGTCCCGGGGTCGCGGTGGCGGTCAGCCCGCACCTGGACGACGCGGTGTTCTCCGTCGGCGGCACCCTCGCGGCGCTGGCCGCGGCGGGTTGGACGGTGCGGGTGGTCACCTGCTTCACCGCCAGCGTGCCAGACCCGTCACCGTTCGCCCTGGCCTGTCAGCTCGACAAGGGGATCGCGGCCGACGTCGACTACATGGCGCTGCGCCGGGCGGAGGACGAAGCAGCCTGTGCGGTACTCGGGGTGCAGCCGGTACACCTGCCACTGCCCGAGGCGCCACACCGCGGTTATCCCGACCCCGCCGCGCTCTTCGCGGGTGTCCGAGGTGATGACCGGGTGGCGGCTGCCCTCGTACCAGCGCTGCGTCCGCACCTGGCGGACGCCGACCTGATCTTCGCGCCGCAGGCCCTCGGCGACCACGCCGACCATCGCATCGTCAGCGAGACGGTCGCCGCGCTCAGGCCGGACGGCCTGTGGTGGCGCGATGTGCCGTACGTCAGCCGGCAACCAGCGGCGTCACCGTGGCGCGGCGTGCCCGACGGCGTCGAGGCGGGCGCCGACATCAGCGATCACCTGGCCAGGAGGGTGACGGCCGCCGCCAGCTATCACAGCCAACTCGGGTTCCAGTTCGGCCAGATCGGGGTGGCTCCTCTGCTGCGCAACCTCGCCGCAGAGGAGGCTGCCAGGTTGGGCCTGCCGGGCGCGGTCGAGGCGTTACGCGGGAGGCCGGAGAGTCTCCGGTTGATCGGCGCGGTGTCACCTGCCCTGGTCGTCCCCGAGATCCCAGGCCGGAGCGCCTAGCAGTACCAGCAGCGCAGCTTGGTTGACGGCACCAGCTGGGACCACGGCCGCAGCTCGACCGAGCAGGTCGGCAACATTTACGCGCGGACTATTCAACGTTGCCGCAGCATCAGCGCAATGCTCCCCACCGGCGCGCGGGTCTATCGCTGATCGAAGGCGCAAACGGCAGCACCTCTCGGTGAATGTGCCTTGCCGGCGTAAGTGCTACAAGGGCTATGCCCAGGGTGGGATGTATCTGCCGATGTAGTCGTGGGCACGGGGGCGCGGGTCATGCCAGTACTGGTTCGGCATGCGGTGGTGGTACTTCCGGCAGAACTCAGCAAGACCGATTGTGACCTTGAGGCGCTGCAGCGGTTGCCCTTCGAAGTCTGCGTTGACCGCCAACAGTTGCGGCTCGCGATTCCAGCCCGAGTGGTCGAACGCCCAACCGTTCCAGGCCGCGTAGGTGTGGAAAACCTGGCGCTCGCCCGTGAGGCGCACCGCGACTATATCGATCGATCTGTCTGGATAGCATTCCTGGCAGGCCCAGGCGAGGATGTGGCAGGCTCCGGCAGCGAAGAAGGCTTGGTCTGTCCGGTCCCATGCGACCCGCTGGTCAGACCGCTCGATCGGTGTTCGACGAAACGCTCCCGCTGCTCTGGCTGCCACAGTCCGGACGGTAGTGGATGAGCTGAGGCATCCGATCATGCCGCCGACGGGCGTCGTGATGAGTAACCGGCTGTGGCGCCGACGCCGTCCGATCACGAGTACCAACACGTCAACCCGCCGTGATGCTGCCGGATGAGGTGAGGCGGCCGGCTACGTGCCGGTGTGGGAGAATTTTCTGTACGTCTATCTGCGGGGACCTGCCCGGACGAAGCGCACAGAACTTACAAGCGTGGGGTCAGCGCTGGCTGGACCGGAACCAGCATCGGAACAGGCTAGCGCTTAGTGCCAGCGGTCGATGGCTTACGTTTGCGCAGATCAGGTAAAGGGTAGGCGGCCTTAACCCCGGTTAGCCCACCACTCGGCGACGGTCCTAGCGCCAGACGGTGGCCGGCAGGCTGCGAGTCGGGTGCCGGACAGATGGCAGTTACCGTGCGCCTGTGGTCCGCTACTTTCGATCACCATGAAGGATCTGGGACGGTACTGGGGCTATCTGGCGTTCATCATCCTCGTTACGGCCTGGTGGACTCGCGCTGTGGGGCCGCTGGCGCTGCTCGTGCTGTCCATACTGGTGACCGGATTCTTCCTGTTCCAAGCGCCTGTGTGGTGCTGTGCTGTCAACCGGGACGGGACCCTCTGCCGGAACAACTCGGCTGGCCTCCTGCTCGGATGCAGCAAGCGGCAGCACAAGTGGCAGAAGCTCAGGATGACCGTCGTCCCGAACGCCTGGCGTCAAATGAACCGCGGGCTCTGGGCGTCACCCAGGGAAGGACTGACGACCCTAGGCGCGATCGTGGGGATGCTTTCGGCGATCGCGGCCACAGCGATTAGCGTTGCTGGGCAGTTTGCTGGCAATGCGTGACCAGCTACCTCGCGAAAAGGGTGCAGGGTGGGCATCGCTAGACGGTTGGCGACGTACGGCTCTTTGCCTCACCGGCATGCGAAGCGTGGCGAGGTTCGGCGCGGATACTGGCGGGGTGGATGAGCAGGATCAGGCGACGGAGTTGACCCGGTGGACCGTGCACGGCGAGCGAGTGGTCGACGACTCCCGCCGGGCGCGGCTGAGCATTGCCGAGGTGGAGTTGCCGGACGGGGTTCGTTTCGAGCAGTACGTGATCCGGGCTCCCCGGTCGGCCATGGTGGCCGTACTCGATGATCGGGAGCGCCTGTTGTTGATGCGGCGCCACCGGTTCGTGTTCGACCGGTGGGTGTGGGAGTTGCCCGGTGGCTACGTCGACGACGAGGAGCACCCGGCGCGGTGTGCGGTGCGGGAGGTTGAGGAGGAGACCGGCTGGCGGCCCCATGAGGTCGAGCCGCTGTTGTCCTTCCAACCCTGGGTCGGCACTGCCGACGCCGAGAACCTGCTGTTCCTGGCCCGGCAGGCTGAGCACATCGACGCGCCCGTGGACGTGAACGAGGCCGAGCAGGTCGCCTGGATTCCGCTCGACGAGGCGTACGAGCTGGTGTCTCGAGGCGAGATCGTCGGTGCCGGCACGGTGATCGCGGTGCTGGAGCTGATCGCGCGTAAGGCCAGGGGAGAGCTGTAGGGGTCAGCGCCGCCGGCCTAGGGTGGCGTCGATGCGGCCGGTGAAGTGCCGGACGGCGGGTAGTCGCCGGTATGGGGCAAGTTGGGTTTGCAGGTCGCGGAGGTAGCGGACGGCTCTGGCAGAACGTAGCTGGGCGGCCAGGGTCAGGGCTTCCGCGCCGATGGCACAGGCCCGGTCGGGTTGGCTCTGTTGGGCGTGGACGCTGGCGAGTAGGGCGAGGTTGAAGGCCTTGCCTCGGACGTATCGGTTGTCCATGCGCAGCGATCGGGCGGCGAAGCGCTCGGCGTGGGTGTTGCGGCCGAGGGCGTGGAAGCAGTGGCCGAACTTGGCCGACAGGTACGCCTCGTCGAAATAGCTGAGCCATTGCGGGTCGCTGCTGCGGTCGGCCCGGTCTAGGGCTTGCTCCGCCTGGTGCAGGGCGGAGGCGCACGCCCGTTCGTCGTTGGCCTTGGCAAGGGCGTGGGCTTCCGTGACGTGGGCCTCGGCGGTAAGGACGGGGATCCCGGCGCGTCGGGCCGTCCGGCCAGCGGCGCGGGCGAGGTCGAGGCCGGTGGCGGTGTGGCCGAGGTAGGTTGCCTGGTGACTCATCGCGGCGAGGATCTCCGCACCGAGGCCGGCGTCTCCGGCGGCGTGGGCGAAGTTCAGGGCGAGGGTCAGGTACCGCTGGGCGATGCCGTGTTCGGCGGTGTCGTAAGCCTGCCATCCGGCGAGTTGGGCCAGTTCGGCAGCGGCACCGAGCAGCCGTTGACCGGTCGGGTGGTCGTAACGGCCTTCGGTGAGCAGAGGGGTCACCTCCTGATGGAGGTAGCGGGCCACGGTGTCACGCGCGTGCCCACCGCCGTACTGGTTGTCCAGCCCGCGGTAGGTCGCGGTCATCGCGCGGATGGTGTCAATCTCCGGTTGACCGACCGTCCTGCGGCCGGGTTGGGTGACCGGGGCCGGGTCGGGGGCGGTGAACCAGCGCAGCGCCGGCAGGGTGTAGCCGGCGGAACTGAAAGCCACCTGCAGGAGTACGTCTCGGCGGTTCACGTCACCACGCCAAAGCTCTGCGGCACTATGCACATCCTCCTGCCAGATCCGGACGGCCGGCGGGTCGCTCGGGAAGCGTCGGTTGGGGTCGGTGGGTGCGACGGCCTGTCGGGGTGCCAGGCCCATCGTGGTCCGCGCCTGGTCGGGCATCCGGCAGCCGTCGGCGATCCGTTCCAGGACGTCGATCGAGGTGACCTTGCGTCCGGCCATGATCCGGCTGACGTAGCCCTGTTCCAGCCCGACGGCGGCCCCGATCCGGCTCTGACTCGCCCCGGTGAGACACGTGATCCAGCGGAACAACCCGCCGATGTCGCGGGCGGCCAGGGCTTTGAGCACCTCGCCGTGCGACCACGCGTCTTCCGGTATTCGCAGTGGATCGAGCAGCGCGGCAGCCCTCAGCGTCGCGTTCCGACTACTCAAGGTGTTCAGATCGACAGCGTATGGCGGCTCTACACGCTGGTCGAGCCGTCCCATGTCACCGTGACATGACCGCTGGCCATGGAGCGGCGCGCCGCCGGGCGGGACGGTCGGCGCATGTCCTTCGATGTGGCAGCCCAGCCCCGGTATCGAGGGCCAGACCCGCCACGACATCGTCATCGTCAAGGTCCACGAGTCCCACGACCCGCGGTTCGCGTGGGTGTACGGCCACGGCCCGGACTGCAGTTGGTTCACGGCGGACTGCGCCGTCCCATGGTGCTTCGAGGTGCTGGTCAGCGTCGACGTCTTGGCCGCCACCGTCGCAGGGCAGCGACCGTGACCACGTACCCATGCTGGCAGGTGGCCTCGGGGACCAGTCGGCGGGCGCGGTCCCTTGTGGCGGCGCTGCTCGGAGGCCGCGCATGACCACGCACGACCCGGTGCTGCCGATCTGGAGCTGCAGCGGCTGCGATGCGCCCTGGCCCTGCCGGGCGCGGCAGCGCGAGCTACGCGCCGAGTTCGACGACGCTCCGATCTCCCTGGCTCTCTACCTGGGCGCTCAGCTGACCCGGGCCACCCAGGACCTGACCTGGGTGGAGGCGGCTGCGCTGCACAAACGCTTCCTCGGCTGGCTTCGGTGAGCATCCTGCGGTCCGGCGACGAGAAGTTCCAGCACAGCGACGGGCTGACCGCTGCCGATACCCAGCCTTTGGGCCTCACTATGGCCCAAAACAGGAGCGTGCGTCCCCCCGTGCGTCCGGCGGCGCCCACGTATGTCGGCCAGCCTGCGCCGTGGCCGCGGTCATCGCGGTCAGACGCCCTGAAGTCGACGGGGCGACGGGCGCAGGTACACGAACCAGGTGATGACGAAGCAGATCGCGGCGAGGGTGAGGCCGTCCGGCTCGCGGGCCCGACGAGCGGCAGTGCGGAGGACGACGGATACTCGCCTGATGACTGAACCGGATCTCGACCCCGAACAGTATCCGCCCATCGACCCACGTGAACCGGTGCCCGACGACGCGAGCGTCCTTCTGCCTGGCGCGTCGGACGAATTGCCCGAAGCCCCGGCCGAACCGATGCCCGACGACGGTGGCAACGCCGGCGGCGTGCGCGAGCCGGCATAGAGCCATCCTCGGTCGAGCGCGACACCGGCTCGACCGAGGATGTCGGCGCTGACGGCGGTCAAGACGTCGGCGTGCCGCCCACCGGAGATCCGTCGACGCCGCCGGCTACGGCTCGTGGGCTTCGACCGATTAGGTTTCCGCGCCGTGCCCGTCTGTACGTGTGAGATCAACCCACGGAAGGCTGGCACAATGCGGAAACTGATCTTCGGGATGAATGTGACCCTGGACGGCTACATCGCCGCGCCGGGCGATGACCTCGGCTGGAGTGCGGGTGAGGGGCCGGACTCGTCGTCGAGCGGCGAGTTGTTCCAGTGGTGGTCCGCCCGGGTTGGGGCGACTGACCTGGCGTTGTACGGGCGCAAGCTGTGGCAGACGATGAGTTCTCACTGGCCGACCGCTGACCAGCAGCCCGGTGCCACACCGACAGAGATCGAGTTCGCCCGCCGCTGGCGGGACATGCCGAAGGTGGTGTTCTCCTCGACGATCAAGACGGTCGACTGGAACACCCGCCTGGTCACCGGCGACGCGGTCACCGAGATCACCCGGCTCAAGGCCGAGGACGGCGGCCCGATGGACATCGTCGGCGCGACGCTTGCCGGGGCGGCCATGCGGGCCGGGCTGATCGACGAATACGCCCTGGTCACCTACCCGGTCCTGGTGGGCGGAGGCACGCCGTTCTTTACCGCGATGGACACCTGGGTGAACCTGAAGCTCATCGAGACGCGGACCTTTCCCGGCGGCATAGTGCTGGCCCGATACGAGACAAGACGATGAACACGAGCCCGTTGCTGCGAGTCGTGCTCACAGCGTCGGGGGCAGGTTCAGCCATGGTTTGTCGGCGGCGCCGAATCCGGTGAGCTCGGCGATCCTCCCGTCGACGATGCCCAGGACCGCGATGTTGAACAGCCGGTACGTCGGGTTGTCGGGGGTGCGGAGGTACAGCGCGGCGGTCGGCATCCGGTTGACCGTCGTGGTGGTACAGCGCCAGTCGTCGTAGCCGCGCTGGAAGAGCCCGTTGGAGACCCAGCCGTCCACCGCGTTCCTCGCCGTGACGATCAAGGTGCCCGGCGTCGGAAGCATCGTGAACCGCAGATCGTCGCGGAGCAGGGCCATCAGGCCGTCGAGGTCGTTGCGCTCGTGGGCATCGATGTACGCCTTCACCACGGCGCGCTCGTCGTTCGACAGCTCGTGCGTTGCGGCGCTCCGCCAGTCGAGACGGCGGTCGGGTAGCTGCTCGCGCATCGTCACGCGCGCCCGCTGCAGTGCGCTGGTCACCGATGCGACGGTCAGCTCGAGGGCCTCCGCGGCCCTCGACGCTGGCCAGCCGACCACGTCGCGCAGGATGAACACCGCCCGTTGCCGCGGCGGCAGGTGCTGGACGGCGACGATGAAGGCCAGCTCTATCGTCTCCCGCGCCACCACCGAATCCTGCGGGTCCATCGGGAGCATCTGGTCCGGGTAGGGCTGCAGGTAACGCACTTCCGAGCCCGGGCCCGGCAGTTCGGCAGTCACGGGTGTGCGGTCGTTGCGCTTCTCCAGGAAGTCGAGGCAGGCATTCGTCGCGATCCGGTACAGCCAGGTCCGCAGGGACGCATTGCCCCTGAACGACTCTCGTTTGTTCCACGCCCGCAGGAACGTCTCCTGCGTCATGTCCTGGGCGTCCTCGTAGTTCGCGAGCATCCGGTAGCAGTGCACCTGCAACTCCCGGCGGTGACGCTCCGTCAACTGTGCGAGCCGTTCCGCGTCGTCGGAGCGGGCCGCTTCGATGAACGTGGCCTCGTCGGCACGCCGCGGTCTGGCGTCGGTCATGGTCATGGATCCTTCCATCGGTGCGAGGGGGCCACCAGAACCGACGACGGGGCGGCGGGTTTCTGATCGGTGCACCGCGCGACGCGCCTTTCGCGGTGGCCGGTCTACCAGGCGCTCAGGACCCACTGCTGAGCGGCGGTGTTGTTGCAGGTCCACTGCCACACGGCGTTGCCCGCGACAGGGTCGCCCCAGGGCACATCGACGCACTGCTTGGTCTGGAGGTTGCGCAGCGCGTATCCATTCACACCGGGTATCTGTGTGACCGACCAGAGTTGCCGGGCGACCCCCAGGCAGTCCCACAGTTGCAGCGTCTGACCGGCTGCCGGGTTGCCCCAGGGCAGGTCGAGGCACTTGGGGCCGTCCGCCGACCAGAGAGAGCTGACAAGCTGGTAGTAGACGACGCCTTCCCACCTGCCCTCGTACACCACGGTCCATTTCTGGGCCGGGCCGTCGTAGCAGGGCCACTGCTTGATGGCCGTGCCGTTGGCGGTGCTGGCGTACGACACGTCGATACACAGGCTGCCGAAGGGCTGCTCACCGGTGGCGGAACTCTGGGATCGGAATGAGTATTCGGTGGCGGCACTGGCAGGCGAGGCGACCCCCAGGCTGGCGGCTACGAGTCCGACGCACGCCGCGAGCACCATGGACGTCCGGCTGAGGATATTCATGATCGTTCCTTCCACGTTGTCGACAAGGGGGTGGCCGCTCGCTCACAGGCGGCCGCTGGTGTAGAGGTAGTCGAGCAACCGGCCGTCCACCCGGTCCTGGAAGGTGTCGGCCAGCGTCAGATCCGGTTGTTCGTACTCGTAACCGCAGCGCACCCAGCGTTCCGGGACACTGGTGACGTCCAGGTAACCCTCGTCGACGGTGCCCACCTCGAAGCCGGGCTTTCCGGCCGACTGCCAGCAGCTGAAGAGGTGACCGTCGGCGTTGACCACGGCGCCGTACCGACCACCCGGCTCCGAGCAGATGTGGCAGATGGTTCTCATGCTGGGTCGGACCATCCGGAAGCCCGCTTCCAGTGCCGCGATGCTCCAACTCGCGAACGCGTCGCTCACATCGTCGATGTGCCGCATGGTGTTGCGGTAGCCGAAGCCCGCGTCCCCCACCCAGGCGAACGTGATCGTGCACCGCTCGGGGCTCAGGTCGGCGGCCAGCTCCCCGACGAGGTTGGCGATCCGGTCGACATTGTGGTGCGACACGTTCACCCGCAGGTTCCAGTTCAGCCCGGTCACCTCAGTCGCGCGGGCCACGTTGCGCAGGATGGCATCGAAGGTGGGCGCCCCGGACCGCTTGACCCGGATCTGGTCATGGTCAGCCCGGCTGCCGTCGAACGTCACCTGCACGCCGTTCAGACCTGCCTCGTACAGCTCGCGGGCCAGTCGCGGGCTCAGCAGAACACCGTTCGTGGTCATGGCGGACTGGTCGAGCCCGATCGCACGGGCCCTGTCCAGCAGGCTGAGGCAGCCGCGCGGGTTGAGCAGCGGCTCACCGCCGAACAGCAGCAGGTAGAGGCGATCCAGCTCAGCTCGACGCATCCGGTCGCGGGCAAATGTGATGATGCGCTCGACGGTGTCGGTGTCCAGCCAGGCCCGCCGTATCCGTGGTGGCCGTGCGCCGCCGGTGTCGTCCAGCCCCGTGTTCTGGAAACAGTAACCACAACCGAGGTTGCAGGTGGTCGTGGTGAGCACGGTCAGCGAGAACGAGGCCGGCAGACGCGGCCGGAACGCTCCCGTACGGTGAAGGAAGCCAGTGGTGGTGGCATCCATCGTGCCGTCGGGCCCCACACACTCGGGCCGCAGCAGGGTCCAGGTCTGGTTCCCGATGAACCACCAGCCGTGTTCGCTACGGATCAGACGCGGCGCGTCGATGTCGTCCAGGCGGGTGCCGATCATGATTTACCTCCATCGGTGCTGCCGGATGTCGGGTGAGCGGGACCCGTAGGCAGTCGTAGCCGCCGACGGGCCCCGCGGTGATGCGCCCCTCTAGGCGTTCGGGTTGGCGTTGCCCTCCAGCGTGGCGTTCTCCGGCGCGCCGATCTGGATCCCGCAGGAGGCGTCCGTGAGCTGTGCGGAACTGCGATTGGCGAGAACCCGGCTCACCTCCGGTGCCCCGATCTGGACGCCGCAGGCGGCGGCCTCCTCAACGGAGACGTCCGGCCCTCGGTTGACGAGGATGTTCTCCAGCTCTTCGGCGCCGATCTGGATACCGCACATCTGTCCTGCTCCCCTCTCCGGCGGAACGACTTTCCGCCGGTCTTGTCAATACGTGGCGGCAGGGCCGGTGCAGATACCGATCCGTCGGGTTCTATCCACCGCCCGGGCACAACCCGGTGCCACGGATCGGCAGAGCGCTGTCCAGGTATGCCGCCGCGATCCAGCCGGTCTCTCCGAGGACTGTCGTCCGGGCCCATACGTCGTCGTCCTTGACGGCTTGCCCGGTGCGGTAGCAGGTCACCCGGCCCAACGTGCCGTCGGGCACCTTCCGCAACACCCGGTCGCCCGTGGAAGGGCCGGCGCGGAGCGATACGTCGGGTCGGGCCTTGACCGCGACGAGCCGGCCATCGCCGGGAACCAGGCCGTCCTGGAGTCCCCGGCAGGTGAGCGCCGACGAGCCGATCCACATGATGGTGTAGTCCTCGCCATCGCGTTTCTGGTGGCTGGTGTCGAAGCAGTACGCCGGGTTGTCCTGGTCCGGTCCGATGCCCTGGGTGGCCAGATCCAGGAGCGGGATCTGCTTGATCAGGAAGCAGGCGGCGGTGTCGGCGACCGCGCCGAGGCGGCCACGGAGGACCGCTACGACGCCGATCGCCCACGAGTCGCGCCGGCTCTGGTAGATCCGCACCGCCAACCGGTCCGTCTGGTAGGCGCACTGGACGGCGTCGTCGACCTGCCCGAGCCGGTCGGCAAAACGGCCGAGGTTGTTGAGGAACTGGCCGACCCGGGGCCGTTGCCCGGGCACGATCCGTTGGGTCACCTCGCTCACCAGGTCGACGTACGGCAGGCAGGGGTTTTCGACCGAGGTGTAGCTACCCTCGTCCAGCTTCGGGAGCAGTCCGCCGCTCCGGGTGCCGGCCGCCGGACAGCCGCCTCCGGCGATCTTCGCGAGGCCGTCGGCGGTGCCCGGGCGGTTCTGGGCGCCGCCGCTGGTGGCGCCGCCGTTCGTGCGGCACCCGACCAGGAGACCGGCCGCCACGGCGAGCACGGTGATGCCGGCGGCGAGAGCCGCCCGGCGTCGGAGCTTCCTCACATTGTGGTCAGTCATGCCTGGATGGGGGACCGGGCGGCATCCTGGATACCTGCTGTCGGCAGGATTCTGAGGCTGTCGGCTCAGCCGGCACCGAAACAGACGAAGCTCGGTGGCTGGTTGCCGCGTACGGCCTCCGCCAGTGCTGCTGCCGGCGGCCGGCCGGCGACGACCGCCCGATGGTAGGCGGCCATGATCTCCATGGCCGCCTCGTCGGCGACCCGGCTGACGCTCGCGACGACAGTGGCGGTGCCCGCGGCGAGCAGGGCCGTCGGCATCCCGAGCGCCTCGTCGCCGTGCCGCACATCGGTCAGGCCCAGGTCACAGCTGGACAGGACGACGGTACGCGGGGCGGTCCGCAGTTCCTGCACGTCATATCCCATCAGCGGACCGCCGGCCAGCTCCAGCGTGGAGAACAGAGGGTTCTCCATCTGGTGCTGCCCATGCGCGGCGATATGGGCGAGGCCGACGCCCGCCATCGCCGCGAGTGCCGCCGCCGGGGTCGCCTCCGGCCCGGTGAGCAACGCGGCACCTCGGTGCAGCGACGCCACGGCCCGGGCCTCCGCCTCACCCCGGGGGATTCCCGGTCCCGCCACCACCGTCACCGCCGACGACTCAACGGTGGGCCTGGCATCGTTCAGGCGGCGTCGGGCGGCCAGCCAGACCGCGACCGACGGCGCCACCGTGACCGACCGGGACGCGCACGCTGGCAGGGCGTGCCAGGGCGTGGTCAGCAACAGCCCGGTCGGGACCACCACCAGCTCCCGGTCGCCGACCAGCGGAAGCACCGGGTCGAGCACCATCGAGCCCAATCGGTCGGCGTTCCGACGCGTCGCGTCGCGGACCACGGCCGCCAGCCGGGCGGGCATCGCCCGGCCCGCCTGCGCGTCCAGGTCGGCGCGTAACCGTCGTACCGCCTCCTCCGCCGCGCCGCGATCGCCGAGCACCACCACCGAGGTCGCCCGGTCGGTGACCACCAGTGCACGCAGGACGTCCCCGGCGGCCACGTACACGACGAGCGCCGCGCCGGCCAACTCCGCCGTCACGGCGCTCAGCGGCGCCGGCGTCGGCGGCGCCGCGTCCCGGGGGCCCGGCGTCGCCCAGGCGCGCTCCCGGATCATCCGCCGGAGCCCTTCCATTCGCCCGTGGAAGGCCACGGTCGGGCGGCCCGCGAGTTCGGCCTGCCGGACGCGGTGTTGTAGCTGGCGCAGCTCCTCCAGTGCCTCGGCCGCCACCGGGTCGTCGGGTGGCCGTACCGGCGGCAGCAGCAGCGCCTGGGCCCGGACCCGCTCGGACCACCGGTAGACGGCGTTTGCGGAACCCTCCGCCAGCGCCGCGGTGAGCCCCGCTCGGGCCAGGTCGCGGCCATGCACCGCGGCCCCGGTCTGCAGGTCGGCGCAGCCGAACCGGGCGCGGTGCCGGTGCAGAGCGGTCATTCCGGCCAGCAGACTCCGCCGGGCCTCGGCCGACCGGCCGACCGAGGCCGCCACCTCCGCGCGGGCCAGGTGCCAGAGCAGACGCGTGTCAAGGCGATCGGTCCGCCGCGGTCCGGTCTGTCGCCCGATCAGCTCCGCCGCCCGGCGGGGTCGTTCGGCGGACACCAGCGCCCGGGCCTTGACCATATCGGCGACCCGGGCGTCCTCGGGCAACCCGAGCCGGGCCAACCGGCCGGCCAGCACCCCGGCGCGCCGGGCCACCGTCGCCTGGTCGACCTCGCCGACTGCCTGGTCGGCGCGAAGCTCGAGCAGGGCAGCCAGGGCGGCACGGCGGACGTTCGTACGGCCGAGGAACGCGGCACGGGCGTGTCGGGCCCACCGCGCGGCAGCGACCGGCTCGCCGGCAAGCAGAGCCGCCTCCGCGCGAACCTGGAGAGCATCCGCGTACGTGTGTCCGAGCTGCTGCTGCGTCGCCCGCTCCACCGCGCTCGCGAGTTGACGCTCGGCCTCGCGGTACAGCCCTGCGGCGACCAGCGCGCGAGCCCGTTCCACGGCCAGGTTGGCGAGCCGGCCCGGCGCGAGCGCCCGGTAGTCGACGTCGGAGCGGGCGAACGCCCGCAGCGCGGCGGGCAGGTCACCCGCGATCACGTCGAGACAACCCAGATTCGTCCGCGCCATGGCCACATGCAGGCCGAGCCCGTGCCGGGCGGCGACCTCGGCGCAGCGCAGCAGGTCGGCCCGGGCGAGCCGTACGTTGCCCGCCTCCAGGTGCACGAGGCTGCGATTGTTGAGCGCCTTGACCAGATCGGACGGGTGCGTGAGGTCACTCAACAGGTCGACGGACTCGTCGTACTGGCGCAGCGCCTCCTCGTTGCGGCCGCTGCGTTTGAGCAGCAGGGCCCGCTGGCCGAGCAGGATCGGCCGCTGTGGGGGAGCCACAAGTGTCTCGGCCTCGTCCAGCAGCCGGAAGCCCAGCTCCACCCGGCCTCGCTCGGACTCGGCCCAGGCGAGACTGATCAGCAGGCGGGCGTGGATGTCGCGCAGGGCCGGGTGGCTCTTCGCCAGCCGCAGGCCCGCCCGCAGTTCCCGGGTGGCCCGCCCTGGCTGGCCGGCGTCGCTGGACGCCAGACCGGCCGCGTGCCAGCGGGTGGCCCGGCGAGCCAGCGCGGTCGGGTCCATGTCACAGGGCGAGGGCCGGCGTGACCACCTGGGGCGCGTGCTCGCCGCGTGCCGGGTGCACCACCACCTGCGCCAGGCCGTGTGGCACGCCGTCCAGCACGAACCGACCGGACGCGTCGGACTCCACCGTCTGGGGCGGGTCGGGCGCGGGGTACCGCAGTTCGACCCGTACGGCGGCGCCGGGCGCGAGCCAGCCGTCGATCCGGACCAGGCCGTCGGGCCGGTCCACGATCGTGATCATCACGGTTCGACTCTCCGCGTCGAACGTCAGGGTGCGGGTCCGTTCCGTGCCCCGCACCGCGCCGACGAGCTGCTCTTCGCGCAGCCGAGCGACCTCCCGGTCGACGTCGTCGAGTGCCAGCACAAGGCGTACCCGGTCGTCGAGGTCGGGAGGCGGCGGGTCGAGCTGGGCGAGCACCGAGGCCAGCTGGTCCAGAATCACCTGGTCCAGGTCATCGAGCGGCTGGTCGGAGGAGTGCGGGGTGGTCATGTCGGGCTCCACGTCGAGTCGGCGGCCAGCATCTCCCGCAGCTTCGCCAGGCACCGGCCGCGGGTCGGCCCGATGCTGCCGCGCGGCATGCCCAACGCCTCGGCCACCGCCGTGTAGTCGGGGCGGTCGACGTGCGCGACGATTCGCAGCAGCGCCCGGCACCGCTGCGGCAGCCGCGCCACGTGCCGCCACAGCGCCCGGTCACGTTCCTCGGACAGCAGCAGGTCGGCCGGGCCGGGCTCCGGGTCGGGCGAGGACTCCAGCCTCGCCGCGTCATGCGGCGTCTGCCGCTGTGCGAGCCCCCGTACCCGCCAGGACTCCCGGCGGGTGGTGGTCACCAGCCACGCGGTGAGCGCGCTCGGGGATCGGATGGTGTGCAGTCCGCGTACCAGCTCCAGCCAGGTCGTCTGGACGACGTCGGCCGCCTCCTCGGCGTCGAGGCCCTGTGCCCGGGCGACGTGCCACAGCAGCGGGTTGAGGTCCCGGACCACCTCGTCGAGGGCATCCCGGTCGCCAGCCCTGGCCTGCTCGAGGCGTTCGGCGAGGCGGGCCGCGCGGTCGAGTGACGCGCCTGCCCGGTCCACCGGCACGTTGGGCATGTCGTCAGTCCAACAGTCGCACGGGTGCCGGCACCAGCCTCTGGGCGAGCCGGCCCGCGTACCGGGCCGCCGCGAACGAGGTGCCGGTCCAGTAGGCGTACGCGCCCAGCTCGACGAGCGGTGCCGTGGACAACGGCATGATGCTCACCGCGTTGGTGCCCTCGTGCCACTGGCGCACCCACACCCCGTGGTTGCTGTACGGCGCCCGGGCGGTCGGCGTCGCGCAGGCTCCGACGCTGACGACCGTGAGCGTCGGGTCGACCGCGAAGGCAGCCGGATAGACGGGGTTGTCCGTACCGTCGTTCCCGGCCGAGGCGACCACCGGAACCCGATGGTCCGCCAGGCGTTTGAGCGCCTTGCGGACCGGCTCCATCTCTTCGTCCTGGCCGACCAGTGGGCGGCCGAACGCGGTCAGCACGACGTCGACGCGGTGACCGTCGCCGACCCGGTCCGCCAGCCAGTTCAGCGCGTGTGCCGCGTTGAGGTCGCTGACCCGGCCCGCGTCGCTCATCACCCGCAACGAGAGGATCCGCGCGTCGGGCGCCTTGAGGCGGATCAGTCCGGCGAGGAAGGTGCCGTGCCCCCAATGACTACCGAAGTCCGGATCGTCATCCTCGCCGCGGCTCTCCTGGCCGGCGACCTCCGCAAGAGTGCGCGGCGGCGTCCATCCCTGCGCTTCCTCCCAGTACGGCTCGCCGTCGGTCTCCGCCAGCCAGTCGTGCTCCCGTACCCCGGTGTCGAGCAGCGCCACCACGGGCCGTCCGCCCGGTAACTGGCTGGCCGGGCGCCGTAGGGGCTTCGGCAGCATCACGTAGTCGGGTGCCGGAAGCCACGCAACGGTGCCATGCCCGCTCTTGCAGCCGCTGGCCCGGAAGTACGGGTAGAGAGTGCTTTCCGGTCGGGCGTCGTCCTCCACCGTGGCGGCAACGCACTCGTAGTCGGGGAGGCACTCCGGCACGTCGACGTCGGATCGGCTGGCCAGCCGGCGGATGGCCCGAGCCACGGCCACCGGGTCGCCCGCAACGGGCAGCTCCACCAGTTCGACGGCGGGCGGTGCGGGGGCAACCGGCGGGGACAACGGCTGGCCGAGACCAGCCTCGGCCAGCAGCTCGTTGAGGCGCTCGACCGTTTCCGGACGCTCCGCCACCCACGCAGGCACGAGTACGACGTCAGGACGGTACGGGGAACGGGACACCTGACCTCCCGGTAGTACGACCGATGCACTGAGGTCCGTCCTGCGCCCGGCGCGGGGCGGCGGGCCACCAGCACAGTTGAGCACGTTCCGCTGCCGCCGCCAATGGCCCGGTCGTCGCATCGACGACAGCCATTCGACGTGTATCTCACGAGCCCGTCCGCTCTCCTGCTGTGGATGGGTCGCACGCCCCGTCTCGACGGAACCCGGGTCGAGACGTTGCCGCACGCGCCGCGGCTACGCCCTCGAATCGGGCAGCGCTGGCGCGTTCGCGGCGCTGGGCGGGCAGGACGCCGGAGGATTCGCCAGCAGCGGTGTGTCGAGGGCGACTGCGGCTGCCGGCATCATCGGGCACGATCGTCGCATGGTCGGCATCAGCCAGGAGTCCCCTGACGAGACCGTGCTGCGGCTGCGGCAGGTCATCGCGGCTGCGGAGCTGGTCATCTTCGATGGTGAGTGGTCGTTTCACGAGGCGCCGCTCACTCAGCCACCGGCCCTGACGGTCGACCTGCTTGCCGTCGTGCGCGACGAGGACCGGTGGTCCTGGCTCGCGCCAAGCGGCGGCGCGACCGACGGCGAGTGCTTCACGGTCTTCTCGTTCCACTTCCCGCCGGGCGTGGACAACAGCGGGTTCGTCGGATGGCTGGCCACCGAGTTCAAACACCGGCTGGGTACGGGGGTGTTCGTCATCTGCGGCCACAACAGCGACCGCGGTGGCATCTACGACTACTGGGGCTGCCCGGCGCAGGTCGGCGCCGAGGCTGTGCAGGTCCTTGGTGACCTGCGCGCCGGTCGGTAGACCTTTACGGCACGACTGACGGGGGCACGCACCTTCGTCGAGAGCGAGGCCCCCTGTCCAGCGGCGAGGCCCACAGTGTGCCTCCGACACCGCAGCCACCGGGCGCGCCGAATTCGTTCCACCTTGCGCCCATCCGTCTCCGGCTCGGCCTCGAATGCCTCATGACAACAGCAGTGACGTACAAGCATTTGAGGAGTTCGGATGAAGCGACGCCTTTTTGCCTCGGTTGGCGTGATCGCAGTGCTGGCCCTGTCCGCCTGCGGCGGCACCGACAGCGACGACGGTGCCAGCGGCGCGCCGAGCACGTCGGCCAGCGCGCCGATGGCATCGGCATCGCCGTCGACGATGATGTCGGGTCAGTTCGGCTCGGGATGCGCCGCCGTGCCGACCGATCCCTCCAACCCGGGTAGTTTCGACGCGATGGCGAAGGTGCCGGTGGCAACGGCCGCGTCCGGCAACCCGCTGCTGTCGACCCTCGTGACTGCCGTGAAGAAGGCCAACCTGGTCGACTCTCTCAACGGCGCGCAGGGCGTCACGGTGTTCGCGCCGACCAATGACGCGTTCGCCAAGATCCCGAAGGCGGACCTGGACAAGGTCCTGGCCGACGACGCCATGCTGAAGAAGGTGCTGACCTACCACGTGGTGCCGACCCAGTTGTCGCCGGACACCCTGGCGGGCACCCACAAGACGTTGCAGGGCGGCGACCTGGAAGTGACCGGCAGTGGCTCGTCGTTCACCGTCAACGGCACCTCGATGGTCGTCTGCGGGAACGTCTCGACGGCCAACGCCACCGTGTACATCGTCGACACCGTTCTGATGCCCAAGAGCTGATGGCGTCGACCGACATCGAGCCCCGGCCGGCGACCCGCCGGTCGGGGCCGTCCCTCAGCATGACCGCCTTCCGCGGCCCCGTCGTCGGCGTGCTGACCGCCGGAGTGACCCTCGCCGTGGCGCATCTCCTCGCGGCGCTGCTCGCCCCCGTCTCCGATCCGGTGCTGGCAGTCGGCGGTGTCGCCATCGACCAAGCACCGCAGCCCGTCAAGGCGTTCGCCATCCGCACCTTTGGCGCCCACGACAAGATCGCACTCCTCGTCGGCGTCTACGCGCTGCTGGCCCTGGCCGCGGTTCTGCTCGGCGCGGCGGCGGTTCGACGACGACGCTACGGTCTGGCCGGCCTCGCCGTGTTCGCTGCCGTCGGCGCGGCCGCCGTTCTGTCCCGTCCGGGTGCGACGCCCTCGGACGTCCTGCCGGTGCTGGCAGGTGCGGGTGTCGGGTCGGCCGCGATGCTGGTGTTGGTGCGCGCCGCCCGAACGGTCCGGGTGGGCGCGTCGAGCCGGCCGAGGCTGCTCAACCGCCGTCAGTTCCTGGCCACGGCGGCAGGGGCAACGCTGAGCGCCGGTTCCACGGCCGCGATCGGCGAGGCTGTCGGTCGCGGCAGCGCGCTCGGTGACCGTTCCCGTGCCGCCGTTCGTATCCCGCCGCCCGTGCGCCCTGCGCCGCCGCTACCCGCGGCTGTCTCCGCCGGCGTCGACGGAGTCTCGGCGTTCCTCACCCGCAACCGGGACTTCTACCGGGTCGACACGGCTCTCACCGTCCCGCAGGTCGACGTGAAGACCTGGCGACTGACCCTCGACGGGGCGGTCGACCGTCCTCGTACCTGGAGTTTCGAGGATCTTCTCGCCCGTGGCCTCGTCGAGCGTGACATCACCCTCAACTGTGTCTCGAACGAGGTCGGTGGCCCCTACATCGGCACCGCCCGCTGGATCGGCGTCCCCCTCGCCCCGCTGCTGCGCGAGGCGGGCATCCACGCCGGGCAGAACCAGCTGGTCAGCCGCTCGGTGGAGGGTATGACCATCGGCACTCCGCTCCAGGCGATCCTCGACGGGCGCGACGCGATGCTGGCCGTGGCCATGAACGGCGAACCCCTGACCCTGGAACACGGCTTCCCCGTCCGCATGCTCGTGCCCGGCCTCTACGGCTATGTGGGCGCCTGCAAATGGCTCACCTCGATGAAGCTGACCACGTTCGACGCGTTCGACCCTTACTGGGTGCAGCGCGGCTGGGCCGCCGACGCGCCCGTCAAGACCGCATCACGCATCGACACTCCGCAACCCTTCGCCCAACGCCGTGCCGGACCTCTCATGATCGCCGGGGTCGCCTGGGCGCAACGGCGGGGGATCACCGCCGTCGAGGTGCAGGTCGACGACGGGCCGTGGCAGCGGGCACTGCTCGCCGACGGTCCGTCGCCGGACCTGTGGCGGCAGTGGACCTACCGCTGGGACGCCACCCCCGGCAGCCACACGTTGCGTGTACGGGCCACCGATGCCACCGGTGCGACCCAGACCGACGAACGGGTCGCGCCCTTCCCCGACGGCGCGACCGGCTGGCACAGCACCACCGTCACGATCACGTGATCGGGTGCCTGCCGTCCGGCGGACCGTCAGCGACATAGTCGAAAAAACCTCGTCCGGCACCAGTCCAGCGACCGCCACGGCACGAATCCCTCACGACCGCACCCGAGTAGCAACGCCGTATGCACGCGGAACGGAGACGTGGAGTGCACTGCCGCGACAATGTCATCGTCTACCCGCGCCTCGCTCACGCGCACGTCGCCAAGCATTCGAGCATGCGGCGGCAGGCTGAACGGCCGCCAGCACAGGAGAGGACATGCCGAGGATGAGCGGTGACCCGGAACACGTGCGGCGGTTGCGGTCGGTGCCGCCGGACACCGTCACGCCGAGTCCTGACGAGCTGTTGTCTCGGGTGGCGCGGGGTGAGGAGGCGGCGTTCGCGGCGCTGTACGACACCGTGGCCGGCCGGGTCCTCGGGCTGGCCCGCCGGGTCCTGCGTGACCCGGCGCAGGCCGAGGAGGTGACGCAGGAGGTGATGGTCGAGGTGTGGCGTACCGCTGGCCGCTTCGAGGCCGGTCGTGGCTCGGCCTCGGCCTGGATCCTGACGATGGCGCATCGCCGGGCTGTGGATCGGGTGCGCTCCGAGCAGGCTCACACCGACCGCAGCCGGCGCGTCGCCGCGACCGAGACGCACGTTCCCTACGACGAGGTCGTCGAGGACGTCACGGCCCGGTTGGAGAGGGAACAGGTCCGTCGCTGTCTGGGCCGCCTGACACCGGTGCAGCGGGAGGCGGTGACCCTGGCCTACTACGGCGGCCACACCTACCGTGAGGTCGCCGAGAAGCTGAACACGCCGCTGCCGACGGTGAAGACGCGGATGCGCGATGGACTGATCCGGATGCGCGACTGCCTGGGCATCGACATGGAGGGACGGGCATGAGCGCCGACATCCACACCCTCGCCGGCGCGTACGCCCTGAACGCGGTCGACGAGCTTGAGAGGGCGACGTTCGAGCGGCACCTGGCGGACTGCGAGTCGTGCCGTCTGGAGGTGGCCGAGTTGCGGGAGACCGTCGCACGGCTCGCCGACGATACGGTCGTCGAGGGCATGCCGCCGGCTCTACGGGAGCGCACCCTCACGCAGGTGGCGCGCACCCCGCAGGTGCGTACCGCTGCCGTAGGAGACAGCGGCAGAGGGCGGGCTGGCAGGTGGCGGCGCCTGACCGCGGCCGCTGCGGCGGCCGTGCTCGTGGCCGGCGGCGCGAGCGCGGCCACCTGGGCCGTGACCAGTGATCGGATCAGTGACGAGCGGGCCAGCAGTGACCAGGCGCGGCAGATCGCCGCGGTCCTGGATGCCCCGGACGCCCGGGTGTTCGAGCGGTCGCTGCAACCCGGCGGCGCCGCGACCGTGGTGGTCTCGCGCGACCGGGACCGTGGGGTGGTGCTGCTGCGGGACCTGCCCGAGGCCGGCCCCGGGCGGATCTACGAGCTGTGGCTCATCCGGGGTAGCGAGCCCCGCAAGGTCGGACGACTGGCAGAGGGCGTCCGGGAGTCGACCATGGTCGTCGGTCCGGTCGCGCAGGCGGGCAGCTTCGGCGTCTCCAACGAACCCGTGGGCGGTTCCGTCGTCCCCACACGAATCCTGGGTACGGTCGAGCTGAGCTGAGCACGGTGAGCACCCGCGCCTCTGTGGCAACGTCAAGTACCGGCCGGCAGGCAGGCAGGCAGGCAGTAGGGCGGCTACCACGAGACCGCCCTCAACCGTCGATGAGCATGTGTACGTGGAGCGCGTCAGGTCCGTGCCGGACTGCGATGATCGACGCGTGACGTACATCCCTGACCTGGCGCCCTATGACTACCACCCGGGCGCCCCGGACGCCCTCGCCATTGGATGGCTGGATTCGAGCATGCCCTTCACCACCGGAGCCTGCCCCCGCGACGTGCGAGATCGCTTGGTAAGCCTCGGCACCACACCGGTACGGCTCATGCGTGGCTACCACTACTGCCAGTTCTGCCCGGCTGCGGTTGAGCCGCACGTGACCGGGGTCGACACTCGGCTCCCCGAAACGTCCGATGTCGCACGCGGGAACGGCGAGATCTGGCTCACCGGAGTGGGCGGAACGAACTTCGCCGCACCGGCGCTGATCGGCCACTATGTCGAAGAGCATCGCTACCTGCCACCCGATGGCTTTATCGAGGCGGTTCGGACCGGTGTCCCCACCCCCGGTGTCGCATAGCAGCGTCCGGCTCCTACCGCACTCGGCTGGCCCCGAAGTATGCGCTGACCGCCGTCGAACACGGCTCTGGTCATCCTGAACCGCGACGGTTGCGCAAACTTCCCACCGGCATGATCCTGCCGTCGACCGGCCCACCCCAAAATGACGCCTCTACCCCTGTCAAGGCGCCATGATGACGCAGCGCTCCGTCCGGCCGCGCTACTGCAGCAACTCGGCGTGTGGATGCTCCGGCGACACCGGACAGACGTAGAGCTGCAGGTTGAACCCGGCGATGGACACCAGGCTCGGCCGCGCCGGGTCCGGGTGGGCGTTCCGCATGGCGGCGTCTCTGTCCTCGTAGGGGATCCAGCTGTGGTTGCTGTCGTCCCACTCGCTCGAGGCGATCGTCAGCAGTGGTTCGAGCGGTGTTCCGCAGCTCTGGCAGGGCAGCGCCTGAGGGTCGATGAAGCTCCAGGGCGCCCAGCCGCCGACCTTCCAGCCCGGTGCGACGGACAATTCGTACTGGTAGAACGCCGACTCTGCCTGGTCGTACGCGCTTCCCGGGGCAGCGTCGGCTTTCTGCCGAGCACTCCACTGCTCCACCTGCTCGCGCAGACCCTGCTTCAGCTCCAGCGGCGCGGGATACTCCGTCACCTGCTCGGGATGGACGAGGCACGGTTGCGGCACGTAACCCTCATGTTGGACCGCGACGGGTTGCGGGGGAGTGACGACCACGTCCGTGAGTCGGGTCGAGGAGCGCCAGAACAGCGCCGTCCTGGGTATCTGCTGCTCGGGGTGGTCGAACGGGCACCACAGCACCTGCACCATGTCCGCCTGCTCGGGCACACGGAGATGGGGCACGTCGCGACGATAGAGCTGGGCGACGGGCAGCAACGCCACCGGCTCGTCGGGCCAGGGGCGGCCACCATCAATACGATCCACGACCTCCTGCTCCTGCGGTGTGAACAGCATGTCACCGGCAGGACGGTTGTTCGCAGCCGTGATGAGCTGCCGCAGCAGTCTCACGTCCTGCACCGTCGTCGCAGGTCGGCCGTCCGGTTGGTGCGGACCATCGCAGAACGGCCATGCCTCGGTGACCGGCCACAGCAGCGGCCCGCCGACCGAACTTTGGCGAACAGACGGTGAGCCGGGACGTGGGTGCAGGCGTGTCGTCGTGCGTGCCAGCGGCGCCAGTTGCGGGAACACCGCCGCGATGTCCGCCGGACGTGGCGGGGTGCTGCGGGGGGCGCCGGCTGTCGATGACCCGGGACCGTCAGTTTCCAAGGTTGACCACCGCTCCGTTGACCGTCCGATTGTTGGGCACCATACTGCCGCTGAACAGGGGCTGCGTCGTGCCGTCGGCCTTCTGGACGGTAGCGCTCATGGTGACCGACGTCGGGATGGTGCTGGTGGCGTCGCGGTACTGCGCCGTCACCTCGTAGTACACCGCCTCGCCGGCGTTCAACCGTCCCACCGCTGTCTGGGCGGTCTGCTCGTACGTGCGCATGCTGGGCGTGCCGGTGTTCATGCCCACCTGCCAGCAGGGGACCAGGTTGGCCGCGATGCCCTTGCCTCCGAGGACGTTGGCGACGAGGTGGCACCGGGCGAGACTGCCGCCGCCGTTTCTGGCGGCGAACGATTGCGCGTCCTGCCAGCCGGTGATGTCTCCCTGAGCGGCGGTTCCCTTCGCGGCGGGCCTGGTGATGCAGGCGGTCGCCTGGCTTGCCCGAGCACCGGGACCGCCTGGGGGAGTGGTGGTCTTGTTGCGGTTGGCCACCGGTTGTGTGGTGTTCACGATCCACCCGCCGCCGCTGCCCTGCGCGCCCGGCGGACGGGAACTCACGCATGTGCTTCTGCTGGGCGAAGGGGAGACGGTGGCGGGTGCGGGCGATGCGCTGGCGCTCGGCGCGGCCGTGGGCGTCGGCTGCCGGCGGGTACGGGCGTCGTCGAGCCACTCCTGCAGCTCGTCGAGGATCCGCTGGACCTGCACGCGTGTCACCGCCCGCGCCAGCACCTGGGCCTGCGCCGCGTAGACGTGCGCGCCGCGCTGAGTACGGGCCCGCAGGTACCAACTGGTCCAGGTGGGGGACACGTTGGTGCAGCTGAGTTGGCCAGTGGCGTTGACCGGCAGGGTGCCTGTGGTGGCGCAGCCGCCGACTGGTCTGCCATCACCGGTCATCGTGACGGTCATGGTGGCGCTGGCGGACTTGGGCGTCTGCAGGTCCTTGCCCACGAAGCGGCTGCTGATGGTGACGGTTATCCGGCAGGCGCCGGGACCGCATCCGGTGAAGCGGGCGTTGCCCTTGGCCGTGAACTGGTAGGACAGGTCGAACGAACTCTCCAGCTCCTTGGCCTTTCCGGTCAGGTCGCGGAACAGGGCATCCACCTCGGCTTGCCCCATGTCGGCCACCCGGATCCGTCCGGGCAACGTCGGTGCGGCAGGGGCCATCCGCCGCCAGCTGACCTGTCGCGAACCACCACTGCCGGCCCCAACAATGGAGGTGTGCGCGGCGCCCTGCAGCGTCGGCATGCCGGGCAGTGTCGGCAGGCTCGGCGGCGACGGCAGACTCGGCAGATCAGGCGCCGAGGGATCAGCGCCCCTGGTCGGCAAGGCCGGCAGGCTCGGCAAGGACGGAAGTGACGCGCCTCCCTCCTTCGACACGATCTGCACCAACCGATACGGACGCTGTGTGCTCACGAAGATTTCGGCCTGAGGGGTGGTGGCCTTCCAGGTCGTCACCCCCTCCGCCGGCGTTGTCTCAGTTGAACGCGGGAAAGTGGCGCCCTCGGCGCGGAGGCGTTCGTCGACGGCGTCAGCGAGGGTGCGGGGCGTGAGAGGCTGCTGGGCGGCGGGACCGGTTGCGGCCCCTCCGGTGAGCCACTTACCGGTCAACGAACTCGACTGCGCGCCGGTGGTGCCAGGGACCGCGAAGCCGTCCGGGAAGCGGACATAGACCTTGCCGCCGATGCTCAAACTCTGCACATCGATGCTACCGAGTGCCATCGTGCTCAGAGACTGGCCGGCACTGGTGGCGCGCGTGGTGACCGCTACGCCCCCCAGATCCGACGTGTACTGCAGCGCGGGTGCCTGCCGCATCGCTTCTATGGCCGCTGTGAAAGCGTCCTTGGTGCCGACCTCGACCTTCTTGCCTCCGCCGGTGCAACCGGTGAGCGCTAACAAGGCCACCGAGACGCCGCACAGAAGGGCCTGCCGCCGCCCGCTCATAATGTCCTCCCCGTTGGACCGACTGAGCCGCGAAACGTCAACGGTAGAGCGAGACATTCGTGATCGCTGTCTGGTACCTGACGACCTTTCACGAAAAAGGCGGTGCGGTTGATGCGTTGTCAGGCTGGCAAGGTCACCTGCCGTCCAACACCCGCTGATGGGAGGTGTCGAGTGCGGCCTGGACAACGGGCTTCCACTGGGCAGCGAAGGCATCCGAGAATCGCTCATGGTCCGACCGCCGCTGGATGTTGCCCACCTTCCGAGCGCGGTGTTGGAGCAGATGATGGCCAAGCTCGTGCAGCAGTACGTCGAAACGCATGAAGTCCCGCAGCCGAGCCGCTTCGCGTGCCGGTTGTTCGTAGAGAAGGATCTCGCCCGGTGCTCTGGTCCTGCCAAGGACAACCGATCCGAGGTCGAAGTCCTCGGTCTGCCGCAACTCGATGACGCGTAGCCCGTACCAAGCGAAAGCCCCGACGGCCTCCAGCACCTCACGAACGTCACGCCCGCTTGCCGGATGCGCGAATCCCGGTCGCGCTGCATGAACGTGGATCCGTACCCGTTCCACCCCGGGAGCGCGACGGTGCGCCTGGCGCGACCGGGGATCTGTACGCAGGCTTCGGCTCACCTCGCCCATGCTCGGCGACCCCACGATGTGCGACAACCGATTTCACCGCGGAACGTACGTCTCCTCCACAGGGTCAGTACGGCTGGCCGCACACCTTCCAGGCGCCGTCCTCCTTCACCAACGCGAACATGTGCCGGTCGGTGAAGCCGCTGTCCAGCGTCAGGGCCATGTTCACCGTCGCGGACGTGCGGCCGTTGACACTCGACACCTTGACGCCGTTGACCTTGTGGCCGCGGATCTTCGGCTGCTTGGCGACGCCCTGGACGAACGCCTCTCTCGTGTAGCTGACGCGCGTGGCGCTGCACAACAGGCCGTACGCCGCGTCGGCATCGTCCTCCTCCAGGTCGCTGACGAACGACTCAGCGGCCTGCAGCGCGGGATCCGTTGCCCCCTTGACTCCCTTGTACAGGAAGAAGCCGCCGACGCCGGCTCCACCGCAGCACAGCACGACGACCACGCCGACGACGATCAACACGGTTCGCAACGTCCGCCGCTTCGGCGGTGGGGGCACCTGGTACGGGTGGGTCATAGGTGGGGACGGTAAAGGATGCGAGAAGCTCTCGACAGCCGCGGTGGGCATTCCGGCCGTGGCCGATGTTAGGTTCGCAAACGTGACGGTGCAGATCACCGCTGGTGGTTTCCACGCGGCTGACGGTGTCGAAGACTGGCGTTGTCTCTACCACCTGGTCTCGGCCTACTTCCGGACCGGCTCGCTGTCGGCGGGGATCGCGTTCGTCGATGAGATCGGCCGGCTGGTTGGTCGCGACGAGCAGGAGCACCTCAACCTGGACCTGCGCCACGCTGGCGTCACCGTCTCGCTGTCCCGGCGTGACATCTCTCTGGCGCGACGGATATCGGCCGCGGCCCGGGCGCTCGGCATCCCCGCCGACCCCGGTGCGGTGCAGCTCGTCAACATCACCCTCGATGCCCTGGTCAACTCGGACGTGCTGCCGTTCTGGCAGGCACTGCTTGGATACCGGCAGATCGGTGACGACTACCTGGCCGATCCGGCGCGACGAGGCCCCGGATTCGGGCTGCAACCCATGGAGACAGAGCGACCGCACCGCAATCGGATGCATGTGGACATCGCCGTCCCGCACGATCAAGCGGAGGATCGCATCGCTGCCGCTCTGGCCGCCGGCGGACGCGTCGTTTCCGACGCACATGCGCCGATGTGGTGGGTGCTGGCCGACCCAGAGGGTAACGAGGCGTGCGTCGCGACCTGGGTCGGACGCGAATAGCGGAGTTTGACACCATTGCCTTGTGCGGCGACATCCGAGCGAGTCACCAACCTCAGTGCTGGCGGGGGCCGACGTGGCGCTCGTGGGCCTCTTCTCGGCAAAGGACAAGGAGTTCGGCTCAGAGCTGGACGCGTTGGCGGCCTCCGTGGAGGGCCATGGCGGACGGGTGGTGTGCCGGCACGTACAGCGGCGGGGGGTGTCGCTAGGCGGTGCGGCCAAGATGGACGTGCCGTTCTCGCGGCGGACACTGCTCAGCCCGGGCAAGGCGCGCGAGATCGCGCAGGCGTGCCGGGCCGCAGAGGTCGATGTTGCGGTGTTCGTAAACCCGCTCACGGAACACCAGCGGGTCGTCCTCGGCGACATGTTCGGGTGCCTGGTGACCAGCGCTGAAGACCTCTTCGCCAGGTCACTGCACAGCGGTGGCCGGGGGATGATCGGCTGAATCGGGGCAGCGAAAGATGTACAGCGAGTAGCCACGGCCGATCTGCACACCAACGATGTCTGGGGACGCGCTCGGGTTCTCCTCGGACGGGCGCCAGCTGCAATGCATGCCGTTCCAGTCGCCCGAATCCACAGTGAAGATCAGGGTCATCGTGGTGCCGCAGGCAGCACACTCCATCGGGTACGGATCGGTCAGTGACCAGTTCGCGAACCCGCCGACCTTCCACCCGGGCGCCAGCGACAGGTCGCTCTGATAGTGCGGGCGGCTCTCATCGTCGTCATCCCACTCGTCGAGCCGCTCGCGCAGGTCATTGGGAAGTAGGTCGGCGTACTGGTATTCGCGGACCTGCTCGGGGTGCACCACGCACGGGATTGGCAGGTACATGTCGCTGATCACCGGCGACTCGGGAGGCGCTTCGAGTAGCGGGCCGACGGCGGAACTGTTGCGCCAGTAGAGGAAGACGCGAGGGCTGTAGTGCCGGTCCGAGTGGTCCACCGGGCACCACAGCACCTGGAACAGGTCGGTGCCGTCCGGACCGGCGTAGGGCGTGTCCTGCCGATCTTGTAGTGGTTGATCGTTGACGATGTGCCGGTGGTACGTCGTGGTGAGCTGACTGACGAGGCTTGGGCGGTGATC
>NZ_JBEXIJ010000044.1:0-44304 GCF_040608495.1 Micromonospora sp. NPDC005174
GCCAGGTGATCATGGACGAGTTCCACTTCTACGCCGAGCCGGACCGGTGGGTGGGGTGGGTTGTTGACTTGGGTATTCGCTGGGTGAATAGTGGGGCGGGTGTCCACGCCGCATGTTCTGCTCGGGCTGCTTGCCGGGGGGAGTCGGCACGGATACGAGCTCAAGCGTGCGCATGACCAGCGGCTGCCACGGGCTCGACCGTTGGCCTTCGGGCAGGTCTACGCGACCCTTGGTCGCCTTGAGCGGGACGGCCTGGTGGCCACTGCGGGTCAGGACCGCGCCTCCGGTCCGGACCGCACGGCGTACGCGCTGACCGACGAGGGCCGGTCCACGTTGGATCGCTGGCTGTCGGCTGTGGAAGCACCGATGCCGTACGTGGCCAGCACCCTGTTCGCCAAGGTCGTGGTGGCGCTGCTGGTCGCCGACGTCGACCGGGCCCGGTCGTACCTGGTCGCCCAACGCGCCGCACACACCGCGCGGCTGCGGGAGCTGACGGCGGTCAAGACCGACCCGGCCGCCACCCTCAACGACGTGGTCGCGGCCGACTTCGCGATCTCCCACCTCGACGCGGACCTGCGGTGGTTGCACACCACCCTGGGCCGGGTCGCCGACTGGCACCGGGAGGTGCACGCGTGACGCAACTCCAGGCTCGCGGCGTGGTCCGGGCGTACGGCCAGACGCCCGCCCTGCGCGGTGTGACGTTCGACGTGGCCGAGGGCGAGATCGTCGCGGTCACCGGCCCGAGTGGCTGCGGCAAGTCGACCCTGCTGCACTGCCTGGCCGGGATCCTCCGGCCCGACGCGGGCGAGGTCACCTGGCGCGGCAACCGGATCGACACCTGGTCGGAGACGGCCCGGTCCCGGCTACGACGCACCGAGTTCGGCGTGCTGTTCCAGTTCGGGCAGTTGGTCGCCGAGCTGACCGCCGCCGAGAACGTGGCCCTGCCCCTGCTCCTCGCCGGCACGGGGCGGCGAGAGGCACGGACGGCGGCGCTCACCTGGCTGGAACGGTTCGGGGTGGCCGACATGGCCGACCTCCGGCCCGGTGGAATGTCCGGCGGTCAGCAGCAGCGGTGCGCAACGGCACGGGCCCTGGTCACCGAGCCACGGGTGCTCTTCGCGGATGAGCCGACCGGCGCGCTGGACACGCTCACCGGCGAGCAGGTCCTCACCCAACTCGTCCGGCTCGCACGTGAGCAACGGACCTCCGTCGTACTGGTCACGCACGAGCCGCGGATCGCCGCGTACGCCGATCGGGAGATCGTGCTGCGCGACGGCCTGGTGGACCACACCGGCCTGGGGCTCGACGTGCCGTTGGCGGGCGGCGCCCGGTGAGGCCGGCGACGCTGGTGCGGCTCGCGCTGGCCGGTAACCGGACCGACACGGCGCGGGTGGTGCTGACCGCGCTCAGTGCCCTGCTGGCGATGCTGGCCGGGCTGGCGGCGCTCACCGTGCTGGCCATTCAGAAACCGGCCGGTGACGCCTGGGCGGAGTCCGAGCAGTACCGCAACGCGCTGCTGCGGGAGCCGGGACTGCGCGGCGGGACGGCGTTCGCGCTGCTGATGCTGGCCGTCCCGGTGCTGGCGCTGGCCGGCCAGTGCGCCCGGCTCGGCGCGCCCGCCCGGGACCGGCGGCTCGCCGCGCTCCGGCTGGCCGGCGCCACCCCCGGTCAGGTCACCCGCCTGGCGGTGCTGGAGACCGGCCTGGCCAGCCTGCTCGGCACCCTCGCGGGGCTGGGTGTCTACCTGGTCGGCCGTGAGCTGCTGCACCGGCCCGACGGCCAGGGTCGGCTGGCCCTACCCACCGACGTGCTGCCTCCGGTCGGCGCGCTGGTCGCGGTGGTGCTGGGCCTGCCGGTCATCGCGGCGCTGGCTACCGCCCTGATGCTGCGGACGGTCACGACCAGCCCACTCGGGGTCAGTCGCAAGGCTGCCCGCGAACGGGGCCCGCGCCCCTGGGCCGGGCTGCTGATCGGCCTGGGCCTGGCCTCCTTCGTCGCCGTGCGCCCGGTGGTGTACCGGTTCGAGGGCAACGGCGTGGTGCTGGGCTGGCTGGTGCCGCTGCTGTTCCTGGTCGGTGGGCTCACCGCGATGATCGGGGTGGTCATCGGCACCGGCTGGATCTCGCACACCTGCGGACGGTTGCTGCGCCGGCACGCCCGCGGCGCGTCGGCGCTGCTCGCGGCGGGCCGGCTGATGGCCGACCCGTGGGCGGGCAGCCGGACCTTCGCCGCCTTGCTGGCCGCCGTGATCTTCGGTGCCGGCGCGGCGGCCCAGCGCGCCTACTTCGTCGCCCAGGACGCGCTGGAACGGGAGCAGAACCGCCTCGCCGGGGTGGACGACGGCGGCACCAACCCGTTCTACCTGTCGACCATGGACCTGGTCGACGCCGCGGTGGCCGTGGCGGTGCTGATCGCGGCGGGCGGCCTGATCGTCGCGCTGGTCGAGGGAATCGTCGCCCGTCGACGCGCGTACGCCGCGCTGGTCGCCACCGGCGTGCCCCGCAGCACGCTCAGCGCATCGGTGGCCTGGCAGGCGCTCACCCCGGCCGTGCCGGCGATCCTGCTGGCGCTCACCGTGGGAACTCTGCTCGGCCGAGGGCTCTTCCCCAACGTCACCACGACTGGATCATTGACGACGGTGTGCGACGCCACCGCGGCACTCTGCGACGACCCGGCCACTCGTGACCAGTACACGAGGGTCGTGCAGACCGGCGGGGAGCGGGCTGTCGCCGTACCCCTGGAACAGCTGGCCTGGCTCGGCGCCGGCACCCTGGCGGCGGTGCTGGTGACGGTCGGCGTCGGCCTGCTCTTCCTGCGGGTGAGCACCGCGGTGGACGAGCTGCGCACGGCCTGAGGAAGGCCGCCCGGCCGGTCAGGTCGGGGCGTGGAAGAGGCCGGCGGACCAGGAGATCAGCAGGCCGACGGCGGCCGAGCAGCAGCAGACGAGCAGGGCGGCGGCGACCACGGCGAGGATCATCCACGCGGACATGCGCCGGGCCGCACCCGTGCCGCCCGCGTCGTCGCCCAGACCGCCCTCATCGCGCTCGTCGCTCACGTCGGCGAGTCTAGGCGGGCTTGATCGCGCAGTTTCCTGGATGTAGTGGGCTCGATGGTCGGCGAGACCACTACATCCAGGATCGAGCGTGATCAGGGGGACGCGGCGTCAGTCAGGCGCGGCCCAGCCGGTCCAGGATCCAGGCGTTGATGAACGCCTCCTCACGCCAGGCGTCGTAGCGACCGCTCGGGCCACCGTGCCCGGCGCCCATCTCGGTCTTGAGCAGGTAGTCGCCCTGCGGCGCGGTCGCCCGCAGCCGCGCGATCCACTTCGCCGGCTCGGAGTAGAGGACCCGCGTGTCGTTGAGGCTGGTCACCGCGAGGATCGCCGGGTAGTCGACCGCCGCGACGTTCTCGTACGGCGTGTACGACTTCATGTACGCGTACACCTCGGGGTCTTCGAGGGGGTTGCCCCACTCCTCCCACTCGGTGACGGTCAGCGGCAGCGACGGGTCGAGGATCGAGGTGAGCGCGTCCACGAACGGCACCTGCGCGACGATCCCGGTGAACGCGTCCGGGGCGAGGTTGGCGACCGCTCCCATCAGCAGACCACCGGCCGACGCGCCCCGGGCAACCAGCCGGTCGCTTGCCGTCCAACCAGCCTTGACCAGGTGCCGGGCGCAGGCGACGAAGTCGGTGAACGTGTTCTTCTTCGCCAGCATCTTGCCCTGGTCGTACCAGCGCCGGCCCATCTCGCCACCACCGCGGGTGTGCGCCACGGCGAAGACCACGCCCCGGTCCAGCAGGGACAGGCGGGCCACCGAGAACCACGGGTCCATGCTGGCCTCGTACGAGCCGTAGCCGTACAGCTCGCAGGGGGCCGAGCCGTCGCGGGGCGTACCGACGCGGCAGACCAGCGAGATCGGTACGCGGGTGCCGTCGTCGGCGAGCGCCCAGTCGCGGTGCTGCTCGTACTCGGCCGGGTCGTACGGTCGGCCGTCCGGGCCGGGCAGCACCGGCTTCTGCTTACGCAGCACCATCTGCCGGGTCACCAGGTCGTAGTCGTACACCGAGTCGGGGGTGACCAGCGAGGAGTAGCGCAGGCGGACCTGCCCGGTGCGGTACTCCGGGTTCGCGTCCAGCCCGACGCTGTAGAGCGGCTCGGGGAAGTCGATGTCGTACCCGTCGTCGCTGCCGACCGGCAGTACCCGCAGGCCGGTGAGCCCGTCGGTGCGCAGGGACACCACCAGGTGGTTCGCGAACGCGTCCACCGCCTCCAGGCGGGTGCCCGGAGTGTGGTCGATCAGCGGCACCCAGTCGCCAGGGGTGTCCGCCGAGGTGAACGCCAGCGCGAAGTCCTCCGCGCCGTCGTTGTGCAGGATCAGGAATCGGTGGCCGTGGTGCTCCACCGCGTACTCGACGCCCTGCCGGCGTGGCGCGATCACGGCCGGGGCGCCGGTGGGATTGCCCGCCGGGATCACCAGCACCTCGCTGGTGACCTTGCTGTGGATGTCGACGAGGATGAACTTCTCCGACCGGGTCAGCTCGACGCCCACCCAGAACCGCTCGTCGTCCTCCTGGTGCACCACCACGTCGTCGGCCGCCGCGGCGCCGATCGTGTGCCGCCAGACCCGGTTCGGCCGCCAGGCGTCGTCGACCGTCACGTAGAACAGCACCGACGCGTCGGCCGACCAGGCGGTGCCGTAGAACGTGTCGGGTACCTCGTCGGGCAGCAGCTCGCCGGTGGTCAGGTCCTTGACGCGCAGCGTGAAGCGCTCGTCGCCGGAAAAGTCCGTCGAGTACGCCAGCCAGCGTCCGTCGGGGCTGACGTCGAACGCGCCCAGCGAGAAGAAGTCGTGCCCCTCGGCCAGCAGGTTGCCGTCGAGCAGCACCTCCTCGCCGTCGAGGGGAGCGCCGTCCGCGCTGACCGGCGGGTCGGACTCGCCGTCGCGGACCGCGCGCCGGCAGTGCACCCCGTACTGCTGACCCTCGATCGTCCGGGTGTAGTACCAGTACCCACCCTTGCGGGTGGGCACCGAGAGGTCCGTCTCCCGGGTGCGCTGGCGGGTCTCCTCGAACAGGTCCGCGCGGAGGGCGGCCAGGTGCGCGGTGCGCTCCTCGGTGTACGCGTTCTCGGCGGTCAGGTAGGCGATCGTCTCCGGGTCGTCCTTGGCGGCGAGCCAGGTGTACTCGTCGACGACGGTGTCGCCGTGGTGGGTGCGCTCGGTGGGCACCCGCTTCGCCGCGGGCGGGGCAGTCTCGGTGGTCACGGCGGCCACGTTACCGGCCGGCTCACCCTACGTGCCGGACCAGTGGCATCCCGAATAGCGCCACCTCGCCCTTCGAACACATGTACGATAGCCGCCATGGCGGCAGCAGCGAGTTCCCTCGGCCGGTCCGGAGCCCTCGAGATCACCCGACGATTGACCGCGATCTGCGGTCCGCCGTTCGCCCGACTCGCCGGCCCGGCCGACGAGGTGGCCGGGCGGCCCGCCCGTTGGGTTGCGGTACCGGGAGGTCCGCATGCCGCGGCCGAGGTGCTGCGGCTGGCCGCCGTACACGACCTGGCGGTGGTGCCTCGCGGCGCTGGCACGAAGATCGACTGGGGTGCGACCCCGACGCAGGTCGACATCATGCTCGACACCGGTCGACTCGCCGGCATCGGCCACGAGCCGGTGGGTGCCCCGCTGGCCGAGGTGGGTGCGGGCACTCCGCTGCGCGCCGTACAGGCCACTCTGGAGCGCACCGGGCAGCGGCTCGCGATGGACGCCCCCTCGCCGGGCGCGACACTCGGCGGGGTGCTCGCCGCCGGGGAGGCGGGGCCACTGCGACACCGCCACGGCAGCCCGTGCGACCAGCTCGTCGGCGTCCGCTATCTGGCCGCCGACGGTGAGCTGGTCAGTGCCGGCGGCGGCGCGCCGGGGCTCGACTTGGCCCGGCTGCTCTGTGGATCGCAGGGGGCGCTCGGCGTGCTGGTCTCGGCGAGCCTGCGGGTGCAGCCCGTCCCAGCCAGTCGGCTCTGGGTGTCCCGGCCGGTGTGGACTCCGCTGGAGGTCCACGAGCTGATCCGGGCGATCCTCGCCGCCCGCCTCGACCCGGCGGCCATCGAGCTGGACCTGCCCGGTGGGCTGCCCCGGCCGCGCACCGTGTACCCGCCGGGCCATCCGTCCGCCACCGCCCGCGAGCGCCACCCGTCGATGTCGGGCCGGTCCGGCGCGCCGTCCCGGGCGGGCAGCCTCGTCGTGCTGCTCGAAGGCGGCCCGGCCGAGGTCAACGAACGTGCCGAGCGGCTGGTCGGCCTGCTGCACGGCGACGCGACCGTCGCTCACTCGGCACCGCCGTGGTGGCGCCGTTACCCCTTCGCGCCCGGCGACACCGCGCTACGGCTCGAAGTGCCGATCAGCGATCTGCACGCCGCCGTGTACGCGCTGCGCGACGCGGCCGGCGCTCCGGTGCCGGTGCGGGGGTCGGCCGGTCTGGGCGTGGTGCACGCGGCTCTGCCCGGTGCCGTGCCACCCGATCGGGTGGCGTCCATCCTGGCTGCCGTCCGCGGGGTGCTGCTGGCCCGGCAGGGCCGCTGCGTGGTCGTCTCCGCGCCGGCGGCGGTCCGCCAGGCCGTCGACCTGTGGGGCGAGCTGGCCGGCCTGGTCCAGCTCCGCGCCGCGAAGGAGCACCTCGACCCGGAGCGACGCCTCGCCCCCGGCCGCCTCCCCGGCGGCCTGTGACTCGCGCCGGCGCGAGAGGCTGCGCCGGTCAGATCACGTCGTTGCGGAGCACCAGCACGGCGATGTCGTCCCGGGGTGGCTCGACCGAGAAATTGATCGTGGCGGCGCGCAGGCGCGCGGCGACCACGTCGGCGGAGTAGCCGGCCAGCGGTGCTGCCGCGTCCCGCAGCCGGTCGGTGCCGAACAGCTCCCGGCCGCGCCGCCGCTCGGTGACCCCGTCGGTATAGAAGATCAGCGAGTCGCCCGGGGTGAGCGTGATCTCCGTCGTCGGTGAGGTGATGGTGTCGAGCAGCCCCAGCGCAGTGCCCCCGGCGCCGACGAACCGGGCGCCGCCTCCATTGGCCAGCAGCACCGGCCGGTCGTGCCCGGCCAGGTGCAGCGAGACGTCGAGGTGGTCGCCGTCGCCCGGCCCGACCGCTGCCAGGGCCAACGTGCAGTATCGGCCACCGCCCCGCTCGACAAGCGTCTCGTTGAGCCGGGCCAGCGCCTCCGGCAGCGGCTTGCCGTCGCCGACCAACACCCGGATCACGTCGCGTACCAGCCCGGTGACCGCCGCCGCCTGGACGCCCTTACCCGAGACGTCGCCGATCACCACGAGCCAGCGCCCGTCGGGCAGCGGCACCACGTCGTAGAAGTCGCCACCCACCTCGGCGTCGTCACCGGTGGGCACGTACTCGGCGGCGAACCCGATGCCCTCCACCACCGGCAGGACGGGCGGCAGCAGGGACTGTTGGAGCGTCTGCGCGACCCGTCGGCGCTCGGCGTGGATCCGGGCGTTCTCGATCGCCAGCGCGGCCCGCCGCGCGACGTCCTCCAGGACGGCCACCTCGTCCGGGTCGTGCCGGTGCCGCTGGTGCCGGCCCACCGCGAGGGTGCCGAGCCGCTGCCCGCGCGCGATCAGCGGGACCGCGAAGCCTTCCATCGGCCCGCCGAGCGGGATCTGCGCCGCGCTGCGGGACGCCTCGCGCAGCCGGGCCTGGATGGAATCGGGGCCGGTCTCCGCCAGCACCCGGTGCAGGTGGGGCAGCACCGACTCGTCGGCGTGGCTGGCCGCCGCCAGCCGCAGCCGACCCCACTCGTCGGTGGTGTGCACGGCGCACCACTGGCCCAGCCGGGGCACCACCAACTGCGGGATCAGCGCCATCGTCAGCTCGACGTCCAGCGACTGGGCCAGCAGCTCGCTCGCCTCGGCGAGGAACGTCAGCCACGCCTGCCGGCGGACGTCCGCCCGACGCAGCCGGTCGTTCTCCAGGTGCAGCGACAGCCGCTCGGCGGTGAGCACCGCCAGCGGCCGGGCGTACGCCGACGGTGCGGCGTCC
The DNA here is from genome assembly GCF_040608495.1 of Micromonospora sp. NPDC005174. Taxonomy (NCBI): domain Bacteria; kingdom Bacillati; phylum Actinomycetota; class Actinomycetes; order Micromonosporales; family Micromonosporaceae; genus Micromonospora; species Micromonospora sp. NPDC005174. The sequence continues at coordinate 8,039 of NZ_JBEXIJ010000044.1, forward strand.
AGCTCCAACTCCCCGGCGTACGGGCGGTGCACCGTCAGCGGCACCCGCAGCAGCTCGCTGTCGGGGCGGGGCTGCCGCCCGAACCGGGCCAACAACTGTCGGCCCTGCCCGTCGCCCCGGTCCAGGCGTACCGCTCCACCGGCCGCGCCGACCATCTCGGCGACCCGGTTGAGCAGGCTGGTGGCGAAGTCGGGCAGCGGGTCGTCCGCGTACATGTCGGGGGCGGTCTGCATGAGCTCGCTCATCGCGCCGGCGCTCGGCGCCGAGCCGTCGACGGCCCCGGGGTTGCCCGCCATCGACGTGCCGCCCGCGCTGGAGCCGGCCCCCGGCTCGGTCCCGGCCCGGTCCAGGCGAAACCAGACGCCCTTGCCGGTCGGCAGGTACGTGGTGCCCCAGCGGCTGGCGAAGTGGTCGACGAGCAACAGCCCGCGACCGCGCTCGGAGACCTCGTCGATCTCGCTCGTGTCGTTGCGGGTGCCGACGGTCAGCTCGTCGTTGCCGGAGCTGGGCGCGAAGTCGGAGACGGTCACGGAGAGTCCGACACCGTCCGCCACGACCTCGATGTCCAGTTCGGTGCCGGCGTGCTCGACGGCGTTGGTGGTCAGCTCGGTGGTGAGCAGCAGCGCCTCGTTGACCAGGTCGTCGAGGTGGGCCTCGGCGAGGACCGAGCGGACGACCGCCCGGGCGGCGGCGGGCGTACGACGATCGGCGGGCAGGCGGACGCGCCGGACGGCCCCGCCCCGGGCCCCGGCCGTCGCGGGCCCCGCCTCGGCTGACACCCCCGTATCCTCCACCGTCGCCCCGCCGGGTGCCAAGCCGATCCGTGATCGACGGGGCGCGGAGCCGCTCGGCGCTACCGTGTGGTGACCAGTGCGTGCGGCACAGCGTCGTGACGCGTGACGAACGCCACTCGACGAGGTCTGTGTCGGGTTGGCACCCGGCGCGAGGATCGCCGGGCCGACCGGGCCCGATCGGCGGGTCGCGCACCCTGGCACTACGGCCGGCGCGGGCACAATATGGGGTGCCGGTGTGTCTGTACGGGCACGGACCCCCCCAGGTGAGCGAGGCATCATGACCACGGCGAAGCAGTCGTACGCGGATCCGTCCGCGCCCGACCAGGACGCGCTCCTCGGTGAGCTGACCGAGGCGCTGCGACGGGTTCGTCGCGGTGATCTGAAAGTCCGGTTGCCCCGCCGCGCCGGTAAGGCCGGTGAGGTGGCGGACGCCTTCAACGAGGTGGTCTCGCTCCAGGAGCGGCAGTACCTGGACCTGCGGCGGATCAGCCGGATCGTCGGTCGGGACGGCCGGCTCACCGAACGACTGGACGACGAGGGGCTGGACGGCTCCTGGGCGGAGGGGCAGCGGGCGATCAACTCGCTAATCGACGACCTGGGTCGGCCGACGACCGAGATCGCCCGGGTCATCGTGGCGGTCGCCGACGGCGACCTGTCCCAGCACATGGCGCTGGAGATCGACGGTCGGCCGCTGCGCGGTGAGTACCTGCGCATCGGCCGCACCGTGAACACGATGGTCGACCAGTTGTCGTCGTTCTCCAACGAGGTGACCCGGGTGGCCCGTGAGGTGGGCACCGAGGGCAAGCTGGGTGGCCAGGCCGACGTGCGGGGTGTCGCCGGCACGTGGAAGGACCTCACCGACTCGGTCAACACCATGGCGTCCAACCTGACCGGCCAGGTGCGGTCGATCTCGCAGGTCGCGACGGCGGTGGCCAAGGGCGATCTGTCGCAGAAGATCACGGTCAGCGCACGCGGTGAGGTGGCCGAGCTGGCCGCCACGATGAACTACCTCACGGACACGTTGCGGCTCTTCGCCGAGCAGGTGACGCGGGTGGCCCGTGAGGTGGGCACCGAGGGCAAGTTGGGTGGCCAGGCCGAGGTGCCGAACGTGGCGGGCACCTGGAAGGACCTGACCGACAGCGTCAACTCGATGGCGTCGAACCTGACCGCCCAGGTCCGCAACATCGCGCAGGTCTCGACGGCGGTGGCCCGCGGTGACCTGTCGCAGAAGATCACCGTGGCGGCGCAGGGCGAGATCCTGGAGCTGAAGGACACCGTCAACACGATGGTGGACCAGTTGTCGTCGTTCGCCGACGAGGTGACGCGGGTGGCCCGCGAGGTGGGCATCGAGGGCAAGCTGGGTGGGCAGGCGCAGGTACGCGGCGTCTCGGGCACCTGGCGTGACCTCACCGAGAACGTCAACCAGTTGGCCGGCAACCTGACCAGCCAGGTCCGGAACATCTCCCAGGTGTCGACGGCGGTGGCCAAGGGTGACCTGTCGCAGAAGATCACCGTCGACGCCCAGGGCGAGATCCTAGAGCTGAAGAACACCGTCAACACGATGGTGGACCAGCTCTCGTCGTTCGCCGACGAGGTGACGCGGGTCGCGCGCGAGGTGGGCACCGAGGGCAACCTGGGCGGTCAGGCGCAGGTCAAGGGCGTGTCCGGTACGTGGCGGGACCTGACCGACAACGTGAACTCGATGGCGTCGAACCTGACCAGCCAGGTCCGCAACATCGCCTCGGTGACGACGGCGGTGGCGAAGGGCGACCTGTCGCAGAAGATCACTGTGGACGCGCGGGGTGAGATCCTGGAGCTGAAGTCGACCGTCAACACGATGGTGGACCAGCTCTCGTCGTTCGCCGACGAGGTGACGCGGGTGGCCCGCGAGGTGGGTACCGAGGGCAAGCTCGGTGGTCAGGCGCAGGTACGCGGCGTCGCTGGCACCTGGCGCGACCTGACCGACAACGTGAACTCGATGGCGTCGAACCTGACCGCCCAGGTCCGCAACATCGCCCAGGTCTCGACGGCGGTGGCGAAGGGCGACCTGAGCCAGAAGATCACTGTGGACGCGCGGGGCGAGATCCTGGAGCTGAAGTCGACTGTCAACACGATGGTGGACCAGCTCTCGTCGTTCGCCGACGAGGTGACGCGGGTGGCCCGCGAGGTGGGTACCGAGGGCAAGCTCGGTGGTCAGGCGCAGGTCAAGGGGGTCTCCGGCACCTGGCGGGACCTGACCGACAACGTGAACTCGATGGCGTCGAACCTGACCAGCCAGGTCCGCAACATCGCCTCGGTGACGACGGCGGTGGCGAAGGGCGACCTGAGCCAGAAGATCACCGTGGACGCCCAGGGCGAGATCCTGGAGCTGAAGTCGACTGTCAACACGATGGTGGACCAGCTCTCGTCGTTCGCCGACGAGGTGACCCGGGTCGCCCGCGAGGTCGGTATCGAGGGCAAGCTCGGTGGTCAGGCGCAGGTCAAGGGGGTCTCCGGCACCTGGCGGGACCTGACCGAGAACGTCAACCAGCTCGCCTCGACGTTGACCACCCAGCTACGGGCCATCGCCCAGGTGTCCACGTCGGTGACCCGGGGCGACCTGACCCAGCGGATCGCGGTCAAGGCGCAGGGCGAGGTCGCCGAGCTGAAGGACAACATCAACCAGATGATCGTCACCCTCCGGGAGACGACCAAGAAGAACGCCGAGCAGGGCTGGTTGGACTCCAACCTGGCTCGCATCGGTGGCCTGTTGCAGGGTCAGCGTGACCTCGGCGAGGTCTGCCGCATGATCATGACGGAGGTGACTCCGCTGGTCGACGCCCAGCTCGGCGCGTTCTTCCTCGCCGACGACACCGACGGCAGCATGCGGCTGCGGTTGACCTCGTCGTACGGCTATGTGGCGCGGGGGCACGACGTGACCTTCGGGCCGGGCGAGGGGCTGGTCGGGCAGACCGCCCTCTCGCGCCGGACGATCCGGGTCAGCGCCCCGCCGAACAGCCGCCTCACACTTCGCTCCGGCCTGGCCGAGACACCGCCGACCGACCTGGTGGTGCTCCCCGTGCTGTTCGAGGGGGAGCTGCTCGGGGTGATCGAGTTCGCCAGCGTGTCCGCCTTCTCCGAGCTGCACCTGTCGTTCCTGGAGCGGCTGGTGCTCACCATCGGCATCGCCGTCAACACCATCCAGGCCAACCGGCGTACGGAGGAGCTGCTGGCCCAGTCGCAGCGGCTGGCCCACGAGATGCAGGAGCAGTCGGCGGAGTTGCAGCGCACCAACGCCGAACTGGAGGAGAAGGCCACCCTGCTCTCCGAGCAGAAGGGCAACATCGAGACCAAGAACCGGGAGATCGAGCTGGCCCGTCTCGGGCTGGAGGAGAAGGCGCAGCAGCTCACCCGGGCGTCGGCGTACAAGTCGGAGTTCCTGGCCAACATGAGCCACGAGCTGCGTACGCCGCTGAACTCGTTGCTCCTGCTGGCCCGCCTGCTCGCGGAGAACTCGGAGCAGAACCTCAGCCCGAAGCAGATCGAGTTCGCCCGGACCATCCACGGCTCGGGCTCGGATCTGCTGCGCCTGATCGACGACATCCTCGACCTCTCCAAGATCGAGGCGGGCCGGATGGACGTCGAGCCCACCGAGATCCGCTTCACCGAGCTGCGCGGGTTCGTCGAGCAGGCGTTCGCGCCGCAGGCCGAGGAGAAGAACCTCGACTTCCAGGTACGCGTGAGCAAGGATCTGCCGCCCGCCCTGGTGACCGACGCGCAGCGGTTGCAGCAGATCCTGCGCAACCTGCTCTCCAACGCGGTGAAGTTCACCGACAACGGCGCGGTGACCCTGCGGATCGCCCCGGCGGCGGAGAACGCGGTGTTCGACGTGCCCGCGCTGACGAACGCCCAGCAGGTGATCGCGTTCACGGTCATCGACACCGGGATCGGCATCTCCGACGACAAGTTGTCGATCATCTTCGAGGCGTTCCAGCAGGCGGACGGCACGACCAGCCGTCGCTACGGCGGCACCGGACTGGGCCTGTCGATCAGCCGCGACCTGGCGCGACTGATCGGTGGCACCATCACGGTCTCATCGGCGCCCGGTCAGGGTTCGACGTTCACGTTGTTCGTGCCGCAGGTCCTCGCCCCGGACGCGGTGGTCGCACCGCAGCCGCCGTCGCCACAGCGCGCCGGGCTGCCGTCGTCACTGCTCATGCCGCCGCTGGAGCTGTTGCCGGAGCGGTCGGAGGCACCGGCCATGCGCCAGTTGGACGGTGCCACCGTGCTGATCGTGGACGACGACGTACGCAACGTCTTCGCTCTGACCAGCGCGTTGGAGCTGCACGGCATGACCGTGCTGTACTCGGACAACGGGGCGGACGGCGTCCGCCTGCTGGCCGAGCACCCGGAGGTGGACATCGTGCTGATGGACGCCATGATGCCGGACCAGGACGGATACGAGACGACCCGCCAGATCCGGCGTAACCACCGGTTCGCCGACCTTCCCGTGGTCTTCCTGACCGCGAAGGCGATGCCGGGTGACCGCGAGTCGGCGCTCGCCGCCGGCGGAAGCGACTACATCACCAAGCCGGTCGACCTGGACGACCTGATCGAGCTGATGTCGTCCTGGATCAGTGGCAGCCGTACCGAGGAGACTTCGTGACCCAGATGGCCAAGGCGCTGCTCGTGGACGACCGCCGGGAGAACCTGATGGCCCTGGAGGCGATCCTCCAGGGCCTGCCGGTCCAGTCGGTCGCCGTGGAGAGCGGCGAGGCGGCACTCAAGCAGTTGCTGGTGGACGACTTCGCGGTGATCCTGTTGGACGCGCAGATGCCGGACATGGACGGCTTCGAGACGGCCAGCCACATCAAGCGCCGGGAGCGCACCCGGCACGTGCCGATCATCTTCCTCACCGCCGCCGACCGGGACGCCCAGCTCGCCCTTCGGGGCTACCAGGTGGGTGCCGTCGACTACCTGACCAAGCCGTTCGACCCGTGGGTGCTGCGGGCCAAGGTGTCGGTCTTCGTCGAGCTGTGGGTCAAGACCCGGCAGTTGGCCGCCCAGTCGGACCTGGTGCGGGAGCGCGACGCGCAGTGGCGGCGACTCACCGACGCGGTGGACGAGGCCACCACCCTGCTGCGTTCCGACGACCTTGCGGCGCGGGACCGTGCGGTGGAGCTGCTGGAGCAGGCCCGCTGGGGCAGCTCAGCCTGACGGGGCGGCTGCGCTCTCACCGGGGCGCAGGTGGCCGGTCTGGGCCCGGCGGACGCGCCACCGCTCGCCCAGTGAGTCGATCTCTTCCTGCACGAAGATGAAGAAGTCGCGCATCTCGGCCACCCGTTCGCCGGCCGGCGTGTCCGGGCCGTTGAGGGCGACCACGCCGCCCTCGGCCGCGTCGATGAACGTCTTGTAGATCGCGGTCTTGGTGATGGTCCCCTCGTACCAGGGGTCCTCCGGCATCCGGTAGCGGTCGCGGCGCGAGCGGGGGACCGGCTCGCGGACCAGCATGCCGAACTGGGTGAGGTAGCGGACCGCGCCGCTGACCGCCGCCGCGCTCACCCCGAGTCGTTCGCCGATCTCGGCGGCCGTCAGCGGGTCGTCCGCGGTCATCACGGTGAACAGCACTCGGGCGGCCATCCTCGGGAAGCCCACCTCGGCGAACGTGAGAGCCATCCGTTCGACGAAGAGGTGCACCGGGTCATGGCCGTCGGCGGCTGCCATCTCTGGTCCCTCCTACGCGTCTCGTGGGCATCGATGGTGCCCCGACTCTCACTGTCTTCACAACTTTGTGAAACGAGTGTAGCTTCCGATATATGGAAATTCCGATTGAGGTGTCCGGCCTGGTCAAGACCTTCGGCCGGACCCGGGCGCTCGACGGTCTGGACCTGACCGTCCACGCCGGCGAGGTGCACGGCTTCCTCGGCCCGAACGGCGCCGGCAAGTCGACGACCATTCGGGCGCTCCTCGGGCTGCTGCGGACGGACGCGGGGGCCGTCCGCCTGCTCGGTGGCGATCCGTGGCGCGACGCGGTGGCCCTGCACCGACGGCTGGCGTACGTGCCGGGCGACGTCACGCTCTGGCCCAACCTCTCCGGCGGAGAGGTCATCGACCTGCTCGGCCGGATGCGCGGCGGCCTCGACCCGGCCCGCCGGGCCGAACTGCTCGACTCCTTCGAGCTGGACCCCCGCAAGAAGGGCCGGACGTACTCCAAGGGCAACCGGCAGAAGGTCGGCCTGGTGGCCGCCCTCGCGTCGGACGCCGAACTCCTCATCCTGGACGAGCCGACCTCCGGCCTGGACCCCCTCATGGAAGAGGTCTTCCAACACTGGGTACGCCGGGCGAAGGCCGACGGCCGCACCGTGCTGCTCTCCAGCCACATCCTGGCCGAGGTGGAGGCGCTCTGCGACCGGGTGACGATCATCCGCAACGGGCGGGACGTGGAGACCGGCACCCTCAGCGAGCTGCGGCACCTGCGGCGTACCTCCATCGAGGCCGAGCTGACCGGCCCGGTCGACGGGCTGGGGCAGCTCACCGGCGTACACGACCTGCGGGTGGACGGGCAGCGGGTGCGCTTCGACGTGGAGGACGCCGCGCTGGACGTCGCCCTGCGTCGGCTCACCGAGATCGGCGTACGCAGCCTGGTCAGCCAACCGCCGACGCTGGAGGAACTGTTCCTGCGGCACTACCAGGCCGAGCAGGTGCGCTCGTGAGCGCGAGGAGTGAGCCGGGTTTGCGAGCCCCGCAGTCGCGATCGGAACGAAACTCGGCGACCGCGATCACCGGCACCCGGCACCTGGTGCGGCTGATCCTGCGCCGGGACCGGATCGTGCTGCCGATCTGGATCCTGCTGCTGGCCGTGCTCCCAGCCAGCTATGCCAGCGTGTACGCCGGCCTCTACCCGACCGAAGCCGAGCGGGCCGCCTACCTGGCCGGTACGGCGAGCAACCCGTCGATCGTGGCGCTGCTCGGCCCGGTCTACGGCGACAGCATCGGCGCGCTCACCGTCCAGCGGGCCGGCCTGTTCGCGTTGGTCGCCGCCCTGGTGAGCGTGCTGACGGTGGTACGGCACACCCGTACCGAGGAGGAGGCCGGCCGGCGGGAGTTGCTCGGCGCGACGGTCCTCGGCCGGTACGCCGGGCTGACCGCGGCGCTGCTTGCCACGTACGCCGCGAATGTGCTGCTCGGCCTGCTCATCGCCGGCGGCCTGGTCGCCGCGGGTCTGCCGGGGGCGGGCTCGTTGCTCTTCGGCGCCGGCGTCGCCCTGACCGGCATCGCGTTCGCCACGGTCGGCGGCCTGGCGGCGCAGCTCACCCAGAGCGCCAGCGGGGCGCGCGGCATCGGGCTGGGCGTGCTCGGGTTGGCGTTCGCGCTGCGGCTCGGCGGCGACGCCGGAGGGTCCGGTGGCAGTGGCGGCAGCGCCGAGTGGTTGAGCTGGATCTCTCCGCTCGGCTGGGTGCCCCGGGCGCGTGCCTTCGCCGGTGAGCGCTGGTGGGTGCTGCTGCTGCCGGTGCTGTTCAGCGTGGTGGTGGCGCTCGTCGCGTACCCCGTCTCGGTGCGTCGCGACGTGGGCGCCGGCCTCCTGCCACCCCGGCTCGGCCCGGCCACCGCGGGCGGCGGGCTGGCCGGCCCGCTCGGCCTGGCCTGGCGGCTGCACCGCGGCCAGTTGCTCGGCTGGACCGTCGGCTTCGGGCTGCTCGGTCTGGTGTTGGGTGGCGCGGCGGACGCGGCCGGCGACGCGGTGCAGGGCAACGAGCAGATGGCCGACCTCCTGGAACGGCTGGGTGGCTCGTCGACACTGGCGGAGGCGTACCTCGGCAGCACATTGAGCCTGACCGCGCTGGCCGCCGCCGGTTACGGCATCCAGGCCGCGCTGCGGGCGCGAGCGGAGGAGACCGCCGGCCGGGCCGAACCGTTGCTCGCCACGGCGGTGAGCAGATCCCGCTGGCTGGCGGCGCATCTGCTCTTCGCACTGCTCGGCCCCGTGGTGGTGCTGGCCGTGACAGGGGTGGCGACGGGACTGTCGTACGGCCTCAGCGTCGGTGACATCGGCGGTGAGGTGCCCCGGCTGCTCGGCGTGGGTCTGGCCCAGGTGCCGGCGGCGTGGGTGCTCGCCGGGCTCGCGGCGCTGCTGGTGGGCTGGCTGCCCCGCTTCTCGTGGGCTGCCTGGGCGGTGCTCGCCGGCTGTCTGCTGCTGGGTCAACTCGGCGCGGTGCTGGAGCTGAGCCAGTGGGTGCTGGACGTCTCCCCGTTCGCGCACACCCCGCAGGTGCTGAGCGACAACTGGACGATAACCCCCCTGGCCACCCTGACCGCGGTGTCAGCCGCCCTCCTGACCCTGGCCCTGCGCGCCGTCAATTCCCGAGACGTCCCCACCTCCTGAAGCAGGGCCCGCCGGTGATCATGAAGTTATTGCCGACAAATCGGACGGAATTTGGCAATAACTTCATGATCAACGGCTGCGGGCGGGCGCCCGGGACCGGGAGGGGGGTGTCAGCCGGTGGGTTGGTCGTTGCGGATCATCAGGGCGCTGCGCAGGCCGGTGATGTCCAGGACCCGGATGAGGAAGTCGCCCACGTGGGTCAGCATCAGCAGGCTCTGCGCGTGGCTGGCCTTGCGGCTGAGTACGACGAGGGTGCCCAGACCCTGCGAGTCGCAGAAGGTGACGCCGCCGAGGTCGAGGATGATCTTCGGGGGTGGGTCGGCCAGCACCTCGTTGACGACGGTGGAGAGCTGGGCCGCCGTGAGCATGTCGATCTCACCGGCCAGGCGCAGCACTGCTTCGTCGCCCGTCCGGTGTAGCGTGATGGACAGTTCGGCACGATCCACCCGGTCAGCCTAGCGCGATCCCGCCGACCCGGCCTGTCGAGGCGGTGAGCCGCCCTCTCAGCCGGCCCGATCGGGCACCGGAGCCAGGTGAGCCCGGTAACCCCAACCCGGGGTGGCTGCTGGTTGGGCGTCCGGCGCTGACACAATGGCGGCATCGTGACCGACATCGTTTCCGCCGGATCTGGCCGCTACCCGGCCGACGCGCCGGCCTCCGAGGCCCTGTTCGACCGCGCCCGCGCCATCGTGCCGGGCGGGGTCAACTCCCCCGTGCGCGCCTTCCAGGCGGTCGGCGGCACCCCACGCTTCATGGTCCGTGGCGAGGGCCCGTGGCTGTACGACGCCGACGGTCGTCGCTACGTCGACCTGGTGTGCTCCTGGGGACCGCTGATCCTCGGGCACGCCCACCCGGAGGTGGTGGACGCCGTGCGGGCGGCTGCCGCCCGGGGCACCAGCTTCGGCACGCCCACCCCGGGTGAGGTGGAGCTGGCCGCCGAGCTGGTCGACCGGACGCCGATGGAGCAGGTCCGCCTGGTCAACTCCGGCACCGAGGCCACCATGTCGGCGATCCGGCTGGCGCGGGGCTTCACCGGCCGCTCCAAGATCGTCAAGTTCGCGGGTTGCTACCACGGGCACGTCGACGCGCTGCTCGCCTCCGCCGGTTCCGGTGTGGCGACCCTCGGCCTGCCCGACTCGCCAGGTGTCACCGGCGCGGCGGCCAGCGAGACGATCGTCCTGCCGTACAACGACATCCGGGCCGTCGAGGAGGCGTTCGCCGCCGAGGGCCCGCACATCGCCGCCGTGATCACCGAGGCTGCCGCCGGCAACATGGGCGTGGTCGCGCCCCGCGACGGCTTCAACCAGCAGCTCGCCCGGATCGCGCACGCGCACGGCGCACTGCTCGTCGTGGACGAGGTGATGACCGGGTTCCGGGTCTCCCGCGCCGGGTGGCACGGCCTCGACGCCTCCGACGCGGACCTGTGGACGTACGGCAAGGTCATGGGTGGTGGCCTGCCCGCCGCGGCGTTCGGCGGGCGCGCGGACATCATGGCGCGTCTCGCGCCGGCCGGCCCGGTCTACCAGGCCGGCACGCTGTCCGGTAACCCGCTGGCCTGCGCCGCCGGTCTGGCGACCCTGCGGCTCGCCGACGACGCGCTCTACCGCAAGCTCGACGACACGGCCGCCGTCGTGGGCAAGCTCGCGTCCGACGCGCTGGCCGCCGCCGGGGTCCCGCACCGTTTGTCGTACGCGGGCAGCATGTTCTCCATCTTCTTCACCGACGCCGACGTGGTCGACTACGACAGCGCGCGCACCCAGCAGGTGCCGGCGTTCAAGGCGTTCTTCCACGCGATGCTCGCCGCCGGCGTCTACCTGCCGCCGAGCGCGTTCGAGTCGTGGTTCGTGTCGGCGGCGATCGACGACGCCGCTCTGGAGCACATCGCCGCCGCGCTGCCGACGGCGGCGAACGCGGCAGCAGCGGCTGGTCACGGGGGGTAATACAGGTGGCGAAGACGGTGGTCCACGTGCTCCGGCACGGCGAGGTGCACAACCCCGACCAGATCCTGTACGGGCGGCTGCCCGGTTTCCGCCTCTCCGAGCTGGGCATGCAAATGGCCAAGGCCGCTGCGGAGGGCCTCGCCGACCGGGAGATCGTGCACGTCGTGGCGAGCCCGTTGGAACGCGCGCAGCAGACCGCCGAGCCGATCGCCGCCCAGTTCGGGCTCCCGGTCGGGGTGGACGAGCGGCTGATCGAGAGCGCCAACTGGTTCGAGGGCAAGAAGGTGTCGCCGGGCGACGGGTCGTTCCGTGACCCGCGCAACTGGTGGGTGCTGCGCGACCCCGTGACGCCGTCCTGGGGCGAGGCGTACCGGGTGATCGCCGAGCGGATGTTCGCCGCCGTGCACGCCGCCCGGGTCGCCGCCGAGGGCCGCGAGGCGGTGCTGGTGTCTCATCAGCTCCCCATCTGGACGCTGCGCCGCCACGTCGAGCGCAAGCGGCTCTGGCACGACCCGCGCAAGCGCCAGTGCGGGCTGGCGAGCCTCACCTCGTTCCACTTCGACGGCGCGAAGGTGGTGGGCATCGGTTACAGCGAGCCGGCCGCGCACCTCGTCGCTCTCTCCGCTACCGCCCGGACGGCCAAGGGGGCCTGATGACCGCCCGGAGGTGGACCGCCGGTCTGCTCGCCGCCGTCGCCACGGTGGCGCTGGTCGGCTGTACGGCGTCGAAGAGCCAGGAGAAGACCTGCTCGACCACCTCCGACGGCATCATCGAATGCGCGCCGGACCAGCGCTCCGCGCCTCCGAAGCTCGCCGGTGAGCTGCTGACCGGCGGCACCTACGACGTCAGCGAGGCCCGCGGCCAGGTTGTCGTCGTCAACTTCTGGGGCTCCTGGTGCCCGCCCTGCCGGGCCGAGGCCGACGACCTGGAATCGGTCTACCAGGCCACCAAGGGTTCCGGCGTGAGCTTCCTCGGCGTCAACGTGCAGGATTCGCGGGACAAGGCCAAGGCGTTCGAGCAGGGGCGGGTCACCTATCCGAGCCTGTTCGACCCGCCGAGCAAGCTGGCGCTGGCCCTGGACATCCCGCCGAACACCGTCCCGGCGACAGTCGTGCTGGACCGGGAGGGCCGGGTCGCCGTGGTGATCCGGGCGGCGGTCACGCAGGAGGGCCTGCGACCGATCGTCGAGCGGATCGCGGCCGAGAAGCCGGCGTCGAACTGATGGGCGAGACGTTCGAGGAGCTGGCCCGGAGCGGGCCGCTGGTGCTCGCCATCGGCGCGGCGGCGCTCGCCGGCCTGGTCAGCTTCCTCTCCCCGTGCGTGCTCCCACTCGTCCCCGGCTACCTGTCGTACGTCACCGGTCTGGCCGGTGCCGACCTCGAGGGCCGGCGGCCTGCGGCGACGCCGGCACCCGACGGCGCTGAGGCGGGCGGCGGGGTCGCGCTGCGTGAGCGGACGGCACCGGCGGCGGCGGCGGTCAAGGGTCGGGTGCTCGCCGGGACGCTGCTCTTCGTCGCCGGTTTCACAGTGGTCTTCGTCGCCACCGCGATCCTGTTTGCCGGCATCGGTCGGGTCTTCTTCGACTACGAGCGGCAATTGGAGATCGTCGTCGGCGCGTTGATCATCGTGCTCGGCCTGGGCTACCTCGGCATGATTCCAGCCCTGCAACGTGAGTTCCGCATCTCCCGGCTGCCGTCGGCGGGCCTGCTCGGCGCACCCGTGTTCGGGGCGGTCTTCGCGCTCAGTTGGGTGCCGTGCACCGGTCCGACCCTCGGCGCGGTGATGGGCATGGCCGCCACCAGTGGTCAGAGCGACCGCGCGGTGGTGCTCGCCGTGGCGTACTGCCTCGGGTTGGGGATACCGTTCGTCGTCTTCGGGCTGGGCTTCCAGCGCCTGCTCGGGGTGTTCCGCGCCATCCGGCGCAACAGCCGTTGGGTCACCCGGATCGGCGGCGCGCTGCTCATCCTGATCGGCCTTGCGCTGGTCACCGGCGGATGGCAGAGCTTCGTGATCTGGTTGCAGACCACCGTCGGGGTGGGCGAGGTGAGCATATGACGGTCGTCGACGAGCGGCCGGAGGCCGAGGCCCCGGCGCCCCGCCACCGGCCCAGCCGGCTGCTGGCCCTGCTGCGCAACTCGTGGCGGCAGCTCACCAGCATGCGTACGGCCCTGATCCTGCTCTTCCTGCTGGCGATCGCCGCGATCCCCGGATCGGTGCTGCCGCAGCGCGGGATCAGTCCGGAGAAGGTCAACCAGTACTTCGTCGACCACCCCGACTGGGCGCCCCGGCTGGACCGGATCGGCGCGTTCGCGGTCTTCGGCTCGGTCTGGTTCTCCGCCATCTACCTACTGCTGTTCACGTCGCTGATCGGCTGCATCACGCCCCGGCTGCGCGACCACTTCCGGGCGCTGCGGTCCCGCCCACCCGTCGCGCCGAAGCGGATGGAGCGGCTGCCGCAGCACACCGTGCTGCCGGCGCCGGACGGTGGCGTGGACGCCGTCGCCGCGGTGCTGCGCAAGCGCCGCTGGCGGGTCGAGGTACGCGGAAACGAGGTCTCCGCCGAGAAGGGCTACCTCAAGGAGACCGGCAACCTGCTGTTCCACACCTCGCTCATCGCGGTGCTGATCGGCGTCGCGCTCGGCTCCTGGTACGGGTGGAGCGGCAACCGTCTGCTGGTGGCAGGCGCGGACAACGCGTTCTGCAACACCCGCCAGCAGTACGCCGAGGCCAAGCTCGGCCCTCGCGTGGACACCGCCGACCTGCCCCGCTTCTGCCTGCGGCTGGACGACTTCCAGGCCCGGTTCCTGCCGTCCGGTCAGCCGGAGTTCTTCAACGCCCGGGTGACGGTGGACGGCCCCGACGAGCCGACCCGCAGCGCGGACTTCTCGGTCAACTCGCCGCTGCGCCTCGCCGACGCGAGCGTCTACCTGCTCGGCCACGGGTACGCACCGGTGATCCGCTACACCGACCGGTACGGCAACAGCCAGGTCAGTGACGAACCGTTCCTGACCACCGGTGACATGGGCCTGACCAGCGAGGGCCTGGCGGCCTTCCCGGACGCGAACGTCGACCCGGCCACCGGCAAGCGGGTGCCGGGTGAGCAGGTGGCGTTCACCGGCATCTACCTGCCCACCGCGCCGCAGCAGGCCCCGTTCGTCCGCTCCGAGTACCCGACCGAGCGCAACCCGGCGCTGAACCTGGTCGCCTACCGGGGCAACCTCGGCATGGACGCCGGCATCCCCGGCTCGGTCTACCAGCTCGACCAGCGGCAGGTGCGCGCCGGCAAGGTCAAGGAGATCGGCAGCAAGCTGCTCCGCAAGGGCGAGAAGTGGACGCTGGACGACGGCACGACCGTCGAGTTCCTGGGCACCGAGCGGTACGTGACGCTCTCCGTCCGGCACGACCCCGGCTCGACGCCGCTGCTGGTGAGCTGCGGTGTGCTGCTGGTCGGGCTGATGGGCTCGCTGTTCGGCCGGCGTCGCCGGGTCTGGTTCCGAGTGCTGCCGGCCGACCCCGCGAATGGATCTCCGACGGGCGGTAGTAGCTTGGTGGAGGCCGGTGGGTTGCCGCGCACCGACTATCCAGGGTTCGCCGACGAGTTCGCCCAGTTGATCGCCGCTGTGAACGGTGACGAACGGGCGGCTGAGCGGGCCGGTGTGCGAGAAGGGACCGAGTGATGTCCGCGCTCTCCGACAATCTGGTGACCTTCGCGATCCTGACGTACCTGATCGCGATGATCAGCCACGCCGTCGAGTACGCGTTGGGCAACGCGCGTACCCGGGTGGCCGTGGCGTCGCCCGCCCGCGAGCTGGTCGGCGCGGGGGTCGGCGGTGCCGGCGGTGTGGCCGACGAGCCGCCCGCTTCGGTCCCGCCGCCTGTGGACGGCTCGGCGCGCCGGGCGCGTCTCGCCGGGCTGGTCGCGGTGGGCGTCACCGCGCTCGCCGCCGTGTTGCACCTCGCGGCGCTTGTCACCCGCGGTCTCGCGGCGGACCGCATGCCGTGGGGCAACATGTACGAGTTCGTGCTCACGGTGACGTTCATCGGGGTCGCGGCCTGGCTGGTGGTGCTCTGGAAGCGGCCGTCCCTGCGCAAGCTCGGGCTGTTCCTGACGCTGGTCATGGTGCTGCTGGTGGCCACCGCCGAGCTGGTGCTCTACGTGCCGATCGTGCCGCTGGTGCCGGCCCTGAACTCGTACTGGTTCGTCATCCACGTCTCGACGATCGTCTTCGCGTCCGGCATCTTCCTGCTCGGAGCGGTGCCGGCCGTCGGCTTCCTCATGCGCAACGGCTACGAGCAGGGCAAGCGGAGCTTCCCGTACACCCTGGCGAAGCGGCTGCCCAGCGCGGTCAGCCTGGAGCGGCTGACCTTCGCGCTGCACGCGTTCGCCTTCCCGGTCTTCACGTTCGCGGTGATCGCCGGCGCGATCTGGGCCGAGGCGGCCTGGGGTCGGCCGTGGGGCTGGGACCCGAAGGAGACCTGGGCGTTCATCTCCTGGGTGGTCTACGCCGGCTACCTGCACGCCCGGGCCACCCCCAGCGTGAAGCGGAACGTGGCCACCTGGATCGCGGTGCTCGGCTTCCTCACCATGCTGATGAACCTGTTCGGCGTGAACATCTTCTTCACCGGTCTGCACTCGTACGGCGGGCTGAACTGAACTGCAGTTGGCAAATGTAGAACTACACTTCTTAGAAGTGTAGTTCTACATTGTGGGGATGTGACAGTGGAATTCGCCAAGCCAGCGGAGATCTTCGACCGAGACGTCGAGTGGGCGGAGCTGGTCCGGTTCGCCTCGGACGATCGACAAGGCGCGACGCTGGGCGTGGTCAGCGGCCGCCGCCGGCAGGGCAAGACTCTGCTCCTGTACGAGCTGGCCCGCAGCACCCAGGGCTTCTACTTCGGCGCGACCGAGGCGACGTCGGCGGAGTCGCTCCGTCGCCTGGGGGAAGCGCTCGGCCGGTATACCGCAGCCCCGAGCCCACTGCACCTTGCCGACTGGCCGAGCGCGGTCGACGCGTTGCTCGCGCTGGGCCGGGACCGCCCGGTCACGGTGGTGATCGACGAGTTCCCGTACCTGGCGCGCGCCAGTCGCGACCTCCCATCGGTCATCCAGCATGCGCTCACCCCGGGCCGGATCGAGCGCACCGGCTCTCGAACTCGCCTGTTGCTGTGCGGTTCGGCGCTCTCGTTCATGGGAGGGCTTCTGGCAGGTTCGGCCCCACTCCGCGGACGGGCCGGGCTGGAGTTGCCCGTCGCACCGCTTGACTACCGAGCGGCGGCGAGATTCTGGGGGATCGACGATCCGTTGCTCGCAGCCCGGGTGTTCGCGATCGTCGGAGGTACACCCGCCTACCGACGCGAGTACGTCCAGGACGACGCCCCCGACGGGCCAACCGATTTCGACGACTGGGTCGTGCGTGCCGTGCTGAACCCGGCGCGTCCGCTGTTCCGCGAGGCTCGTTACCTGCTGGCCGAGGATCCGGACCTTCGCGACACCGCCCTCTACCACTCGGTGCTCGCGGCGGTCGCCGACGGCAACGGCACCCGAGGTGGAATCGCGGGCTACATCGGTCGTAAGGCCACCGACCTACAGCATCCACTCACCGTGTTGGAGGACGCCGGTCTCCTCACGAGGGAACCAGACCCCTTGCGCAGTGGCCGGAGCCGGTACCTCATCGCCGAACCCCTCATCAGCTTCTACCAGGCGATCATGCGACCCGCATGGACGGCGTTGGAGCAGCGACGCGGCGCGGACGTCTGGCGTCGATCCCAGCGACGGTACGCGGCAGCGGTGCTGGGGCCGGCCTTCGAAGAGATCGTCCGCCAGTGGGCGCTGCGCTTTGCCGCACCGGACACGCTCGGCGGCATCGTCGCGGAGGCCAGTGCCGCCGTCCTTACCGACCCCGCTAGCCGAACCAGCGTGGAACTCGATCTGGTCGCGTTCGGTGAGCCACCGATGGGCGACAGCCCTCGGCCGCTCCTCGCGATTGGCGAGGTCAAGTGGGGTAGGACATTAGGGATGGTCGACCTGGAGCGGCTCACGAGGGCACGGGATCTCCTCACCAGCCGTCCTGGCCTGGACGCGCGACACGTCCGGCTCGTGCTCGTAAGCGGGTCGGGCTTCACGGACGACCTCCAGCGGCGAGCTGGCGGCGATCAGGATGTCGTCCTGGTCGATCCGGCGCGCCTCTATCAGGGGGAATGACACCCGGGATCACGCCCACCTCCCATCCGGCGGTTCAGGCTCGTGGTCAGCGGTGTCGCAGGGTCTCGTCGACCCGCGGTCTTGATCCACTCCAGGTCGACGATCTGGCGGCATCATTCGCCCTGCAGGGCACCACGTCGGCGATCTGGTGTCGATCCTGGTCAGCCGCCGAACCAGCCCGGCACGTCGAGGCGGAACCAGTTGGCCGAGGCCATCGTGCGCAGGTCGTCTTCAAGGGCGGCGACGCGCTCCTCGCCCAAGGCGTCGGCCCACTGCTCGCGCAGTCGGTCGAAAACTTCCGCCGAGCGGCGTAGCCCGTCGGCGCCGTGTTCCGTCACCCGGACCAGCCGGCGGCGGGCGTCGGAGGGATCGTCGACCCGTTCCAGGTAGCCGACGGCGACCAGCCGGTCGACCGTCTTGCCGGCCGCCTGCTTGGAGATGCCCAGCCGTTGGCCCAGCTCGGTGGCGGTGGTGCCGTGCACTCCGACGGCCTGCAACACGAAGCCGTGCAGGGGGCGCAGCTCGGGGTGCCCCTGCCGGGCCAGTTCGGCGTGCAGGTCGTCGATCAGGGTGCGGAAGCCCGCCAGCAGCAACAGCGGGAGCTGGAAGCCGGGCCGGGCGGGATCAGAGGTTGCCACGTTCGACAACCTCGTTTACTATTTCGTCAACCACGTTGACCATCTTAAGGCAGGCACCGATGTCCGTCTTCACCCCCCACACCGCCGAGACCGCGCCCACCGCCGCCCGCCGGGCCGTCGAGGGCGTACAGAGCCGGTTCGGCTGGCTTCCCACTCCGGTGGCGCTGATGGCCGAGTCGCCGCAGCTGCTCAGCGGCTTCCTCGCCGCCAGCGCGGGCTTCGAACAGACCAGCCTCGCGCCCGTCGAGCGGGAGGTGGTCATCCTGACCATCTCCACCTCCCACGAATGCCACTTCTGCGTGGCCCTGCACACCGGCAAGATCACTGAGATCGGCGCGAGCGCCCCGTTGATCAGCGCGCTGCGCGCCGGCAAGGAGCTGGCCGAGCCGCGACTGGAGGCGCTGCGCCAGTTCACGCTGGCCGTGCTCAAACACCGGGGCGCGGTGCCCGACGACCAGCTCGACGCGTTCCTGGGGGCCGGCTACCAGCCCCGGCAGGCGCTGGACGTGGTGCTCGGCGTCGGGGCGTACACCATCTCCACCTTCGCCAACCGGCTCACCCGCGCGCCACTCGACCCGCAACTGGCCGCTTACGCCTGGACGCCGGCCGCCTGAGCGAGCCGCGTTACCGCAACATGCCGGTAGAGGGCTGACTCAGGGTCGCTGTTTCGCTACCTTGCGCCAGGAGAGCCGATGCGGCCCTCCTCGGCAGCGGAAGGTGAGGCGCGGTGACCACGACGGTGTCCACGGCGGAAATGATCAGAGACCAGCTCCGGCGGTCACGGCTCGCGGCCGGGCTCAGCCAGGAGGAGTACGGCAAACGGGCGCACTATTCACCGTCCATGGTGTCCTCGGTCGAGGTGGGCCAGACGGTGCCCAACCTGGCCTATCTGACCCGGGCCGACGAGGTGCTCGACACTGGCGGCCTGCTCGTTTCGCTACGCGAGCTGGGCCGCCGCGACGGCGAGCCGGTGTGGTTCCGCCCCTGGTTGGAGGTCGAGCGGGTGGCCACCCAGTTGCGGTCCTTCGGGGCGACGATGGTTCCCGGGCTGTTGCAGACCGCCGACTACGCCCGCGCGGTGTTCCGGCTCGACCTGGGGCTCACCGCCGAGCGGGTGGAGGAGCTGGTGGCCGCCCGGCTGGAACGGCAGACGATCCTCGACCGGGAGCACCCGCCGCAGCTCACCGTCGTGATCGACGAGGCCGCCCTGCAACGCTTCGCGGAGAGCAACGCCGAGGTGCTGGCCGGTCAGCTCCGGCATCTGGTGGCGTGCGCCCGCCGCTCCCACATCCGGGTGCATGTGTTGCCACAGAAGGTCGGGCTGCACGCCGGCCTGTTCGGGCCGTTCATCCTGGGCCGCACCGCCGACGGCAGTTGGCTCGGCTTCCTCGACAACCAGACCGGCGGCACCGCCGTCGACGAGAACAACGAGGTGGCGACCCTGCTCGGAAGGTGGGAGAGTCTGCGCAGCGACGCGCTGCCCCGGCAGCAGTCCATCGACCTGCTCGAGGAGATCGTGAAGCCATGGATCTGACCGGAGCTCAGTGGCGCAAGTCCACCCGCAGCGGCAACGACGCTGGTGCCTGCGTCGAGGTCGCCGACAACCTGCCCGGCCGGGTGCACGTCCGCGATTCGAAGGACCCCGACGGCGGCGTGCTGACCTTCAGCCCGGCCGCGTGGCGCTCCTTCGTCCACCTGGCCCGCACCCCCTGACCCCGGGGGCTCCCGCTCAGGCCGCCCCGAGAAAGTCGCGCAGCAGGGCGAGCATCTCGTCCGGGCGCTCCTCGTACAGCCAGTGCCCGCAGTCGTCGATCACCTCGCCGCGAACGGTGTCGGCGTACCGGCGTACCTGCTCGGCGACCTGACCGCCGAGGCTGGCCGACGCGCCGACGGCCAGCACCGGCATCGTCAACGTCGTGGTCCGGTACGTCGCGTTGTCGGCGACGTCCCGATCGAACGCCCGAAAGTGGGCGAAGCTCGCCCGCAGGTGCGCCGGGTCGCGCAGGTGGCTGGCGAACTCCTCGATGTCCGGCGCGGCGATGCTGCCCTTGTGCACCATCAGGGCGTCGGTGAACCGGTCCACCCAGAGCGACTCCCGCCCACGGACGAGTTCCTCCGGCAGCCCGTTGTCGAGCGTGAAGAAGCCGAAGTTCCACACCGCCGGCCCGGCCGCGGTGAGCGCGGGAAAGGTGTAGATGCTCTCGTCCGGGATCGGCGCCTCGCTGAGCACCAGCCGGCTCACCCGCTGTGGATGGGCAGCGGCGTAGGCGTACGCCACCATCGTCCCCAGGTCGTGCCCGACCACTCGCAGGTCACCGGTCACGCCGAGTTGGTCGAGCAGGCCGTGCAGGTCGGCGGCGACGGTCTTCTTGTCGTACCCGTCGGCCGGAGCGTCGCTGCTCCCGAATCCGCGCAGGTCGGGCGCGACCACCTCGAAGGATCGCCCCAACTCGGGCAGCAGGTGCCGCCACATGTACCAACACTGCGGGTACCCGTGCAGCAGCACCAGCGGTGGACCGTCGCCGCCACGGACATAGTTCATGGTGATCCGACCGACCCGTGCCCGTTGCTCGGTGAACCCTGCCGGAACCCGATCGCCACCCATTCGCCGCCTCCGACCGCCGTCCCGCCCGCTGCCGCCTGCCCGGCTACCCGCTGAACGGCCCGCCATGCCCGGGGGCGCGTTGATCCACTCGCCTTCCTCGAAGTCGTCGTGTCCGGCAGCCGGGGACACCGCGGCTTCACGGAACCCGAGTTGACCTAGAGGTGACGGCGGGCCATCGCGGGCGTCACACCACCCGGCGTGGGCCGCGCCGCACCCGGTGCGGGAGACTGGGCGACATGGCTCGTGGCTTCCCGTACACCGATCTCAAGGACTTCCTCGCGGCGCTGGAGCGCGCGGGGGAGTTGCGTCGGGTCGACGTCCCGGTCGATCCGACCCTGGAGATCAGCGAGGTGGTCACCCGCACGGTGCGCGCCGGTGGTCCGGCCCTGCTGTTCGAGCACCCCACCCGGGGCGAGATGCCGGTGGCGATCAACCTGTTCGGCACCGAGAAGCGGATGGCGATGGCCCTCGGCGTCGACTCGCTGGACGAGGTCGGCGCGCGGATCGGCGCGTTGATCAAGCCGGAGCTGCCGGTCGGCTGGTCCGGCATCCGCGAGGGCCTGGGCAAGGTCATGCAGCTCAAGTCGGTGCCCCCGCGCAAGGTCAAGACCGCGCCCTGCCAGGAGATCGTCTACCGGGGCGACGACGTCGACCTGGGCCGGCTGCCGGGGTTGCAGGTCTGGCCCGACGACGGCGGGATCTTCCACAACTACGGGCTGACCCACACCAAGCACCCGGAGACCGGCAAGCGCAACCTGGGCCTCTACCGGCTTCAGCAGCACGGCCGCAACACCCTCGGCATGCACTGGCAGATCCACAAGGACTCGACCGCACACCACGCGGTCGCCGAGCGGCTCGGGCAGCGCCTGCCGGTCGCGGTCGCGATCGGCTGCGACCCGGTCGTCTCGTACGCGGCCAGCGCGCCGCTGCCCAGTGACATCGACGAGTACCTGTTCGCGGGGTTCCTGCGCGGCGAGCGGGTGGAGATGGTCGACTGCCTCACCGTGCCGTTGCAGGTGCCGGCGCACGCGCAGATCGTGCTGGAGGGCTACCTGGAGCCCGGCGAGCGGCTGCCCGAGGGCCCGTTCGGCGACCACACCGGCTTCTACACGCCGGTCGAGCCGTTCCCGGTGCTGCACATCGAGGCCATGACCATGCAGCGGAACCCGGTCTACCACTCGATCATCACCTCGAAGCCGCCGCAGGAGGACCACGGCCTCGGCAAGGCGACCGAGCGGATCTTCCAGCCGCTGCTCAAGCTGCTGATCCCGGACATCGTCGACTACGACCTGCCGGCCGCCGGGGTGTTCCACAACTGCGCGATCGTGTCGATCCGCAAGCGCTACCCGAAGCACGCGCAGAAGGTGATGAACGCGATCTGGGGCGCGCACCTGATGTCGCTCACCAAGCTGATCGTGATCGTCGACGAGGACTGCGACGTGCACGACTACAACGAGGTCGCGTTCCGCGCCTTCGGCAACGTCGACTACGCCCGCGACCTGCTGCTCACCGAGGGGCCGGTGGACCACCTCGACCACTCGTCGTACCAGCAGTTCTGGGGCGGCAAGGTGGGCGTCGACGCGACCCGCAAGCTCCCGGCCGAGGGCTACACCCGCGGCTGGCCGGAGGAGATGACCATGGCCCCCGAGGTCACCGCCCTGGTCGACAAGCGCTGGAAGGAGTACGGGATCTGATGACGACCCCCGACACTCCTCGCGATCTTGCACTTCCTGTCGACGATTCGCGCCCTTCGTCCCCATATGTCCCAGCAGAAAGTGCAAGATCGCGGGGGAGGGTGCGTGCCTTCCTGGATCTTGTCGCCATCGAGCACTCCGTCTTCGCTCTGCCGTTCGCGTTCCTCTCGGCGCTCAGCGCCATGCAGGTTCGCGGTGGGCGGGTTCGCTGGCTCGACCTGTTGCTGATCACCGTGGCGATGGTCGGGGCGCGGACGTTCGCGATGGCCGCCAACCGCATTCTCGACCGGCGGATCGACGCGCGGAATCCGCGTACCGCCGGCCGGGAACTGGTCACCGGGGCGGTGAGCGTGCGGACGGCCTGGACCGGCGCGGCCGTCGCGCTCGTGGTGTTCCTCGCCGCCGCCGCCCTGCTCAACCCGCTCTGCCTGGTGCTCGCGCCGCTCGCCGTGGTGCCGCTGGTCGTCTACCCGTACGGCAAGCGGTTCACCAACTGGCCGCACGCCATCCTCGCTGTCGCCCAGGCGGTCGGCCCGGTCGGCGCCTGGCTCGCGGTCACCGGCACCCTGGACGGCTCCGGGCCGGCCTGGGTGCTCGGCGCGGCGGTCGGGCTGTGGATCGGTGGCTTCGACCTCATCTACGCCTGCCAGGACTCCGAGATCGACCAGCAGATCGGCGTGCACAGCGTGCCCGCCCGGTACGGCCGTCGCTTCGCCCTGCACGCCTCCACCGTGACGCATGTGGTGACCTTCGGGCTCTTCGTCTGGTTCGGGGCGCTGATCGGATTCGGCTGGCTGTGGTGGGTCGGCCTGGCGTTGACGGCCGTCGCGTTCGCCTACCAGCACCTGGTGGTCAGCCCGACCGATCTCAGCAAGGTCAACCGGGCGTTCTTCACCGCCAACGGGTTCGTCGGCATCGCGCTGTTCGTGTTCGCCCTGCTCGACCTGGTGATCCGCCTGGACCTGCGGCCCTAAGGTTGGGCGGCCGTCGGGTAGCGGGCGCTCTCCAGCGTCCAGTCGATGGTGCCGCGCACGGCGTACGCGACTCCGTCGAGATGGTCGGTGACGGCCTCGTCCAACGCCGGCCCAAACGACGGCACGGCGGCGCGGAGCGCCACGAACCGCCGCATCGACTCGCGCCAGCGCTCGGCCACCCGCTGCACCGCCTCCTCCGACGAGACGCCCCACTCGGCCTGCGTCGCCAGGACCAGGTTGTGCCCGCCCGAGGTGGCCCGGTCCTTCTCGAGCGAGGCCAGGTCGTTGTACCAGGAGAGCAGGTCGTTGCCGGTGCGGGCGATCTGCCGCAGCAGCGGATGGTGGTAGACCGGATCGGGCAGGGACCGGCCGCTGACGAACTCCACCAGCGGATACGACACCTCGGCCGCCGAGGTGGACCGCCGCAACTCGACGTACTCGTCGACGCCGGGACGGGCGGCGGCCTCCTTGTTGACCGCCTCCCGCCAGGTGCCGTCGAGGTGCCGGGCCACCGCGTCGGCGAAGCGCAGCCGCCACCGCGCCGGCATCCGCCTGCGCGGCTCCCGCCAGGCCAGCACCAGCAGCCGCCGCAGCGGACCGGTCAAACCGCCGTGCCGGAGCCGGGGACCGTCGTGCAGCAGTGCCAGCGTCCCGTCGCGCAGCGCCCGGATCTGCTCCGGGTGGAGCCGGTTCGGGCCGTCGCAGGCGTCGTCGACGAGGAAGAACCAGGTGAACAGGGCGGTCAGCACCCGCAGGTCGGCCTCGCTGGCGTCCGGGTAGAGGCGCCCCGCGTACCGGGCGAAGCCTCCCCGGGCCAACCGGTGCAGCGCGGCGTCGTCCAGCGGCATACCCAGCTCGGGCAGGACGTCGACGAGCCACTGCTGAACCCGGTCGGCGTGTGGCGAGAGTCGGGGTGGGATCGGGCACTCGGCGCGCAGCGCCCAGAGGACCTCGCCGGTCGTCACCGATGCCTCCCGTGCGAACTGCTCCCGGTGCAAATCGCCATCGGCAGCATGTCAGGTCGGCGGGACAGTCACGTACCCGGCCGGACAACTCGGACGGCCGCGGCGCGGCGGATTGCGGGGGTGCCCAGCGGCCCGCGGCGCGGACCAGGCAGGCTGGAGGCATGCGGGAACCATGGGTGGTCGGCGTATCCGGAGCCTCCGGTACGCCGTACGCGGCGGCCGTCGTTGGCGGGCTGCTCGACGCGGGCGAGCCGGTGGACCTCATCGTGTCGCGCGCGGCGCGGCTCACCCTGCTCGACGAGACCGGCCGCTCGTTCCGCGACGCGCACTGGGCCGAGGACCTGGCGACGTGGCTCGACCGGGACCTGACCGACGCGGACGTACGTCACTGGCCGGCGGGCGACCTGGCCGCCGGACCCAGCAGCGGGTCCTACCGGGTACGCGGAATGGCGGTGGTGCCTGCCAGCACGGCGGCCTGCGCGGGCATCGCGATCGGGCTCTCCAAGGACCTGCTGCAACGCGCCGCCGAGGTCAACCTCAAGGAGCGCCGACCGGTGGTGGTGGTGCCCCGGGAGACCCCGGTGACCCGCAGCCACCTGGAGCACCTCATCGCGTTGCACGACGCCGGCGCGGTGGTGCTGCCGGCCAGCCCCGGCTTCTACGGCGCGGGCGCGGCGGCCAGCGCGCAGCAACTGGTCGACTTCGTGGCCGGCAAGGTGCTGGACGCGCTCGGCGTGCCACACACCCTGTTCCGCCGCTGGTCCGGCCAGCTCGGCGCGGCCCGGCGCTGAACGGTCAAGCGGCCCGGCGCTGAACGGTCAGGATTGTTCCAGTGGTGCGCGGACCGGACTGTCGCCCGGTCCGCCTGACGTTGTCCGCACCAGTTCAGTACATGCCGGCGTTGGCCGGACCCGGCCCGGTGGAGGCGGCCGGACCCACGTTGCGTGGCTTTCCGACCTCGTCCACCTCGTCCAGCATGCCCTCCCCCTCAAGCAGGGCTCGCACCTCGGATTCCCGAAACCGGCGATGCCCGCCTGGAGTCCGGATGCTTCCTATCCGGCCGGCCGCCGCCCATCTCGTCACAGTTTTCGGGTCCACCCGAAACAGCGCGGCGACCTCACCCGGTGTCAGCAGGCGATCTCCAGTGTCCACAGCCCCCTCCTCGCGTCGACGAAGCCCCTGGCTGAACACACTGCCCCCGGCTGGTGCGAGCCCAGAGCCGTCATGAGGGACGTATGGCAATTACAGCACCAGGGACCTGGCGTGTCCGCCAAACGCGAAAAATGCACTGAGTGGGAAGTTAGTAAATGGTACTGGTGCGACCCCTACCTAGACGGACCGTTTGTGAACAGTTACTCACTGTCCTGACCAACGGATGCCGAAGGTCTCGCGTTACGCCCAACGCGTTAAGGTCACTCTCCGTGGACGCCATCGACCTGAGCCTCGTCGACCTGCTGCGCGGCAACGCCCGTCTGTCGTACGCCGAGCTGGCCCGGCAGGTGGGCCTCTCCGCCCCGGCCGTGCACGAACGCGTCGGCAAGCTGGAGAGCAGCGGCGTCGTGTTGGGCTACCGGGCGGACGTGGCGCCCGAGGCGATCGGGCTGGGCGTCACCGCGCTCATCGGCATCGTCGAGGACTCCGGCGCGGACTCCGACGACATGCTGGAGTCGCTGCGGGTGCTGCCCGAGATCGAGTCCTGCTACTTCATGGCGGGTGTCGAGTCGTTCCTGCTCAAGGCCAGGGTCGGCACGATCGCCGAGCTGGAACAGCTCATCGTGCGGCTGAACCGGACACCCGGTGTCGCCTCGACCCGTACCGCCATCGCCCTCTCCACCAAGTGGGAGAACCGCCCGCAGCCGGTCGGTCCGCAGCCCGCCTGACCTGGTTGCTAGGTTTCCGAGCGTGACTCATCTCGACCGGTGCGACGAGGCCAGCCGTAGCTGGGTGACCGAGGCGATCGCCACTGTCGAGGCGGACGCGAACCGCTCGGCCGACACCCACCTCCTGCCCTTTCCGCTGCCCCGGGCCTGGGGAATCGACCTCTACCTCAAGGACGAGTCGTCGCACCCGACCGGCTCGCTGAAGCACCGGCTGGCCCGCTCACTGTTCCTCTACGGCCTCTGCAACGGGTGGATCGGGCCGCACACCACGATCGTCGAGGCGTCCTCGGGTTCCACGGCGGTCTCCGAGGCGTACTTCGCGCGCATGCTCGGACTGCCGTTCATCGCCGTGATGCCCGCGTCCACCTCGCCCGAGAAGATCGCGCAGATCGAGTTCCAGGGCGGCCGGTGCCATCTGGTGGACGACCCGGCCGGTGTCGTCGTCGAGGCCCGCTGGCTGGCCGAGGACTCCGGCGGCCACTTCATGGACCAGTTCACGTACGCCGAGCGGGCCACCGACTGGCGGGGCAACAACAACATCGCCGAGTCGATCTACGCCCAGTTGGAGCTGGAACGGCACCCCATCCCGGCCTGGATCGTGGTCGGCGCCGGCACCGGCGGCACCAGCGCCACCATCGGCCGGTACGCCCGCTACCGCCGCCTGTCCACCAAGCTCTGCGTCGTGGACCCGGAGAACTCCGCCTTCTATCCCGCCTGGGTGGCCGCGGACTGGTCCGTACGCACCGGCAGGGGCTCCCGCATCGAGGGAATCGGCCGTCCCACCGTCGAGGCGTCCTTCCTGCCCTCGGTCGTGGACCGGATGGTCCAGGTGCCGGACGCGGCCTCGCTGGCCGCCATGCGCGCCGGCTCGGCGGTGCTCGGCCGTCGGGTGGGCGGCTCCACCGGCACCAACCTGTGGGGCGCGTTCGGCCTCATCGCCGACATGCTGGCCCAGGGTCGGACCGGCTCGGTGGTCAGCCTGATCTGTGACGCGGGCGACCGGTACGCCGACACGTACTACTCCGACGACTGGGTGGCCGCCCAGGGCCTGGACCTGGCCGCTCACACCGCCACCGTCGAGCGCTTCCTGACCAGCGGGGCCTGGCCCGCCTGAGCGGGTGTGACCTCAGCGCGGGTCGATCCGTTCGGCCAGGCCGGGATAGCGCACCACGTACCCGTCGGCGTCCAGGTCGATGTCGGCCGTGAACGTCCCGCTGGCGAACCGGACCCGGCCGGGCCCCAGCGCCGTGTAGATCTGCTCGGCCGGCACCACCTCCAGGCCGGGCAGCAGCACCCACGCCACGGTGATCCGGCGCGGCATGTCGGCCGGCCCACCGGTCAGCCCGAGCCGGCGTACCGGGAGGGCGTTGAACAGCGGCGAACCGCTCAGGTCGACGTCGAGCGCGTCGGCCAGGCGGTCCGGGTCGTCGGTGCCGGGAAGACCGGCCCGGGGGTGTCCGGCCGCGATCAGCGCCGCGTCCAGGTCGCCCTGCTCGGCGGTGGTCACCCGCCACCGGGACGTGGCCCGTTCCAGGGTCACCCGGCGAAGCCAACCTGATCCCTCGACCTCGACCTCGACGCGGGCGGTGCTCCGGTCGGGCGCTGTCGTCAGCCGATAGCGGGCGGTGAACGGAATCGGATCGACGGCGAGAAGTGTGCCCCGCGCCGTCAACGTGTCGCCGTCGTCGAGCAGGGCCTGCTCGCTGCCAGCGGTGTCCGTCCGGGACCAGAAGATCGACTTGCTCATGGTCGCCATGAGCCGGACGTTACGCGACCCGCGCGTCATCGGCAGGGCATGCGCGAACGCCGCCGCGGAGCACATGCTCCGCGACGGCGTTCCGGGTCGATCAGTGGACCACCGAATCAGTGGGTACGCGCCGGCGGCCGCCCGCCGAAGCCCCGTCGGTCGTCACGCGGCCGGTCGTCACGCGGCCGGTCGTCCCCACCGCGGCCCTCGGAACGGTAGCCGCCCCGAGTGTCCCGGTCCGCGAAGCGCCGGTCACCCCGGTCGGCCTGCGGCCGGTCGCCGTAGCGCCGCTCGCCCTGGGGGCGGTCGCCGTACTGCCGGTCATCCTGCGGACGGTCGGCGTAACGGCGCTCACCGGTCGGTCGGTCCCCGTAGCGCGGACGGTCGCCCTGCGGCCGGTCGCCGTGCTGCCGGTCACCCTGCGGCCGGTCGCTGTAGCGCCGCTCGCCAGCCGGTCGGTCACCCCGGTCGGTCTGCGGCCGGTCGCCGTAGCGCCGTTCCCCGGTGGGCCGGTCGCCGTAACCCCGACTGTCCCGGTCGGCGTAGCGGCGCTCGCCCTGCGGACGGTCGCCGTACTGCCGGTCACCCTGCGGGCGGTCGCCGTAGCGTCGCTCGCCGGTGGGCCGGTCGCTGTACCGACGCTCGCCCTGCGGGCGGTCGCCGTAGCGTCGCTCGCCGGAGGGCCGGTCGCCGAACCGGCGCGGGCCGCCGGAGCGGTCGTCGAACCGTCGCCCGCCGCGGTCACCGAACCCGCGGGGCTCCGCCTCGACGCGCACCGGGACGCCACTGGGCTCACGGGCACCGATCAGCTCGGCCAGCACCGGGTCGCCGACCCGGACGCGGGTCTCGGCCGGTGCCACGCCGGCCTTCTCCAGCATCGCGAGGGTGGTGCGGCGCTGCTTGGGCAGCACCAGCGTGGCGACCGCGCCGGACTCGCCCGCCCGGGCCGTGCGACCGGCGCGGTGCAGGTAGTCCTTCGGGTCCTTCGGCGGGTCGACGTGCAGCACCAGGGTGACGCCGTCGACGTGGATGCCCCGGGCCGCCACATCCGTGGCGACCAGGACGTTCATCCGACCCTCGCGGAACTCGGCCAGGGTCTTGGTCCGCATCCGCTGGGTCTTGCCGCCGTGCAGCCCGCCGGCCCGTACACCGACCGCGGCCAGCTGCTCGACCAGCCGGTCGACGCCCATCTGCGTACGCGCGAAGACCATGGTCCGCCCGTCCCGAGCCGCGATCGAGGCGGCCACCGGGAACTTGTCGTGCGGCGGGATCAGCAGCATGTGGTGGTCCATGGTGGACACCGAGGCGGTCGACGGCGCGGTGGAGTGCGTCACCGGGTCGTTCATGAAGCGCTTGACCAGCGAGTCGACGTCGCCGTCGAGAGTGGCGGAGAAGAGCAGCCGCTGACTGCCGGCCGGCGTCTTCGACAGCAGCTCGGTCACCTCGGGCAGGAAGCCCATGTCGGCCATCTGGTCGGCCTCGTCGAGCACTGTGATCTCGACGTCGTCGAGCTGGCAGACGCCGCGCTCGATCAGGTCGCCGAGCCGGCCCGGGGTGGCCACGATGATCTCCACGCCGCGCCGGAGCGCGTCGATCTGACGGTCGTACGGAACGCCGCCGACGGTGGTCTTCAGGAACACGTTGAGCGACTTGCCCAACGGCAGGAGCGCGTCGTTGACCTGCATGGCCAGTTCGCGCGTCGGTACGAGGACCAGGGCGCGCGGTCGCAGGGGCCGCGCCGGACGTCCGGCAGCGACCCGGGCCAGCAGGGGAAGGCCGAAGGCGAGGGTCTTGCCCGACCCGGTCTGCCCACGACCGAGCACGTCCCGGCCGGCGAGGGCGTCCGGAACGGTTGCCTGCTGGATCGGGAAGGGAGTGGCGATGCCCTGTCGGGCCAGCGCGCGAACCAACGGCTCGGGCAGGCCCAGATCGGCGAAGCCGATCGTCTCGGCGGTCTCGGCCGGGGCGGCGTCGGACGTCTCGGGGGCGTCGATCGCCGCCGGGGCGGAATCGAAAACGGACGGAACGGTGCTGTGGTCAGCAGAGGTGGTCAACAAATGCCTTTCGAGCGGGGCGCATCTTCGCGATGGCCTGCCGCGGCTGTGCCGCCGGATCGCCCGCAAGATCGCCCATGGGCGCGCACAGGCGCGCCAGGTCAGTGATCCCAACCAGTGTACGGCGCTTCGGCGGAGCCGCCAGTCGGTTGACCGACCGTAGTGGGCGGACTCACCATCGCAACCGGCCGGCGGGTCAGCCGTTGAGCACGCTGCCCATCAGACCGTCCAGGGCATTGTTGGCGAGGAGGACGACCAGCACGCTGATCCCGATCAGGAGCCCCAACGCGGCGATCAGGACGATCACCACGCGGGTGTTCCGGGACCTTTCGGCCGGGGTGTCCGCCCAGCCCTGAGCGAGGATGTGCCCGGTCAGCGAGCCGGAGTTCTCCACCGCCGCGTTGGGCGGCAGGGCGATCGTGGTGTAGCCCGGGCCGTCGCCGCCGGCGTAGACCGTGCCCGACAGGCCGGTGCCACCAGCCCGGCTGCCGGCGCGACTGCCAGCCACCGTGTCCCGCCGTTCGGGGCCGCCAGGCGGCGTGGTCGTCCGGTGGTCCGTACCGCCGGTCAGTGGGGTGGTGGTGGACGGGGGCCAGGTCGGCAGCGCGGGCGCGGGCACCACCGGAGGGGCGGTCGAGGCGCTGCCCGGCGCTGGCGGTGCGACATCCGACGTCCGCCGGGTGGCGGTCGGGGGAGAGAAGGACGCACCGGAGGTTCGCGGTGCCGCGTCCGTCGCGGACGGCCAACCGGACGGCGGTGCCGAGACCGAGGCGGCGGCCCACCCCTGCGGGTCGGCCGACGTGCTGCGGGCGTACCCGTCGGAGTCGGCCCGCACCGACGACGCGGCGGTCCATCCGGCGGAGTTGGCCGGCGGCGCGGAGACCGACGCGCTGGCCCGTACGCCCGGCGTGCCGATCGTCGCCGGAGGCGGCGGGAACGGTGGTGCCGGCATCGGGCCGGGCGGCGGCGGTGGCGCGGGCACCGGCGGGCCGGGCGGCGGCATCGGCGGCCCGGGGACCGGTGGCGTCGGGGGTCCGGGGACAGGCGGCAGCGGCGAGGGTGGTGGCAGGGGCGGCCCGGGCACGGGTGGTACCGGGTCCGGTGGCGGCGTGGGGAAGGGGCTCGGCGTCGGCGCCGGACCAGGCGGGTACGGCCCTGGGCTCGGCGCGGGCTCCGGCTCGCCCGGCCCGGGCGGCGTCGGCTCCGGGGTCGGCGGCGCGGGTGGCTGCGTCGGCTCCGGGGGCTGTGCCGGCTCGGGCGGTTCGGG
Source organism: Micromonospora sp. NPDC005174 (assembly GCF_040608495.1). Lineage (NCBI taxonomy): Bacteria > Bacillati > Actinomycetota > Actinomycetes > Micromonosporales > Micromonosporaceae > Micromonospora > Micromonospora sp. NPDC005174. The sequence goes on from NZ_JBEXIJ010000044.1 coordinate 39,161, forward strand.
ACTCACCGGTCCCGACCGGTAGACGGCCGACGTGCTGGCCCGGGACTCCGGCGTGGCCTCGTCGCCGGCCGCGACCCGGCTGCTGCCGGGCACCGTGGCACTGGCTCGCGCCGAGGCCGAGGCGCTGGTCGAGGCCGGAACGCTGGCGCTGGCGGTCGAGCCGTCCCGCTGCGCGGGCAGCGTGCTGGCCGAGCCGGTCGCACGGTAGGTGGTCGCGGTGGCCGGAGCGCTCGCCGGGAGATCATCGGGGCGTGCCGGGGCTGTCACGACGCTGGCCCGCGCCCGGACCGGAGCGGCCGCCGAGTCGGCGACGGCGTCCTGCAACTGCGCGGCGTCCGCTCCCGTCTGCGGCGTGACGGCATCGGTGTGCAGCGTGGAGGAGGCCTTGTCCGTCGCGGCGTCGCTGGGCGCGGTGTCCGGCGCGGCAGCGTCGGCTGACGCGGTGTCCGTGCCGGCGCTGGACTGTGCGGCGCTGGACTGTGCGGCGCTGGACTGTGCGGCGCTGGATTGCGCGGCGCTGGACTGTGCGGCGCCGGGGGCAACGGCCGCCGAGCCGGTATCGGCACCGGTCGCCGGATCCGAGGTCGTCAGCCTCGGCGCGTCGGCCCGGTCGACGTCACGGTCGACACTCTCCGCCGGATCTTTCTGCTCGGCCATCTCCGCCCTCCGCGCCACGCTCGCACCCGGTCCGTGACATCGGACCGGGTGTGCCTGGTTGTCACCGTGCCACAGATCGTCCCAGGCGGACAGCCGGAGCCCGGGTGGCGGATCAGCGTCCCGCGCTCGGGCTGTCGCTGCTCGTCCCGCTCCGACTGGTGGACGGCGTGGTCCCCGCGGATGCCGACGAGCTGGCCGGTGCCGTGGTCGGCGGCGTCGGCAGCGTCGTCGGCGTGTTGGTCGGGTTGCCCGTCGGAGTTGGCGAGGTGCCGCCGGTCGGCTTCGGCGTAGCGGTCGGCTTCGGTGTGCCGGTGGGCGTCGGCGTACCCGTTCCCGTCGGCGGGGGCGTCGGCTTCGTGGTCGGCTTGCCGGTGGGGCTCGGCTTGGGGGTGGGCGTCGGCTTCGCGGGCGGCGTCGGCTTGGTGGTGGCGGGCGGCGGCACGGGCGGGAGCGGCACGTTCGGAGTGGGCACCGCGCCGATCACCCGGGTCACGGCGTAGAGCCGGGACCAGCCGACCACCGAGATCTTGACCACGTCACCGGTGGTGGGCGCCTGCACCATCTTGCCGTTGCCGATGTACATGGCGACGTGGTGGATCGTGGTCCAGCTGCTGCCGGAGGCAAAGAACAGCAGGTCGCCGGGGAGCGCCTCGGTCGGCCGCACGGTGCGTGCCCGGGTGGCGGCGTACTGGTCGCGGGAGACCCGGGGCAGGTCGAAGTAGTCGGCGCCCGGGGACCGGTACGCGGCCCACATCAGGCCCGAACAGTCGAACTCGTTCGGCCCCTCCTCGGACCACTTGTAGGGGTCACCGAGTTGGGCGAGCGCGTACCGGACCGCAGCCAGCGCCCGCGGGTGCGCGGACATCCCGCTGCTGCTCTGGCCGGCGACGTAGCCCGATCCGAACTGCTGATCGGCGGCCTCCTGCTGGCGTTCGAGCGCGATCAGCTGGGTGGCGTTGTCCCTGCGGAGCTTGAGCAGGCTGGCCTCGGCGGTCTGCAGCGCCTTCGCACCGGTGGTGAACTCCGCCTCGGCGGCGTCGACGGCGGCCTTGGCCGCCGTGTGTGCCTGGTAGGCGGACTGCTCGGTGGCGCGGGCCCGAGCCAGCTCGCCGGTCACGGCGGTGCTGGCGCCCTCGACCTTCTCGCCCCGGTTGATCCGCTGGAGCCGGCTCAACCCCTGGATGTCGTCGACGAAGTCACCCGGGGGCAGGGCGGCGGCTGCCTTCACCGCGTCCGAGGCTGCGGCGTCGGCTGCCTGCTGGGCACGGAGGAGGGCGTCCTGCGTGGCCGCCAGCACCTTGCCCGCAGCGACGAGCTGCGCCTGCGCGTCGGTCCGTTTCTGACGGGTCAGCAGTAGTTGGTCGCCGAGCAGGCCGACCTGGCTTTCGGCGGCGGCGATCTGGGCGGCCAGCGGGCCGCTGCCAAGGTTGACCACCGGCGGTGCCAGGACGCCAGCGCCAGGCGGGTTGCCGGGCACCTGCGGGGCGCCGATGGCCGGCGGGCGCGCACCGGTGTCCGGCACCGTCGCGGGCACTGTCGGCTCGGCGTACGCGGGAGTGGCCAGTACCGCGGCGGCGATCGCGCCGAGCAGGGCGGCCCAGAGCTTCGGGCGCAGCACCGGCGAGATCACCGGGCTCCGTCGTCGCTGCCGTCGCCCGCGCCCGCTGTCGACCATTCCGCTCCCCGTCCGGTGCTCGTCGCCGCGCTCGGTGGGCGCGGCCGTCGGGACGGTACCAGTGTGTGAGTTCCGCCCCACCTTGTCTTACCGCACGACGGCAGTGATGTCGATGCATCGGCGGGTTACGGGAGGCTGAGAGTCCGGTGAAGTGGGTCGCTGTCGCGGACCGTGCCGCCGGGGTCACCGGAGGGCCGACGTACCCTCGGGAGGACCGCAGGTGGAAGGGACGTGCCATGGACGCCGGACTCAAGCGTGAGCTCGAAGCGAAGGTGTACGCCGGTGAGCGGCTGACCCGGGAGGACGGCATCGCCCTCTACGACAGCGACGACCTGACCTGGTTGGGGCGGCTGGCGCACCACCGGCGCACCGAGTTGAACGGTGAGCGGGTGATGTTCAACGTCAACCGGCACCTCAACCTGACCAACGTCTGCTCGGCGTCCTGTGCGTACTGCTCGTTCCAGCGCAAGCCGGGCGAGAAGGACGCGTACACGATGCGCATCGACGAGGCGGTCCGCAAGGCCAAGGAGATGGAGGACGAGCAGCTCACCGAGCTGCACATCGTCAACGGTCTGCACCCGACGCTGCCCTGGCGCTACTACCCCAAGGTGCTGCGCGAGCTGAAGGCCGCCCTGCCGAACGTCAAGCTCAAGTGCTTCACGGCGACCGAGGTGCAGTGGTTCGAGAAGATCAGTGGCCTGAGCGCCGACGAGATCCTCGACGAGCTGATGGACGCGGGCCTGGAGTCACTGACGGGTGGCGGCGCGGAGATCTTCGACTGGGAGGTCCGGCAGCACATCGTCGACCACAACTGCCACTGGGAGGACTGGTCGCGCATCCACGCCCTGGCGCACAGCAAGGGCATGAAGACCCCCGCGACCATGCTGTACGGCCACATCGAGGAGCCCCGGCACCGCGTCGACCACGTGCTGCGCCTGCGCGAGTTGCAGGACGAGACAGGCGGTTTCGCGGTCTTCATCCCGCTGCGCTACCAGCACGACTTCGTGGACTCGGCGGACGGCAAGATCCGTAACCGGATCCAGGCGCGGACGACGATGGCCTCGCCGGCCGAGTCGCTGAAGACGTTCGCGGTGTCCCGGCTGCTCTTCGACAACGTGCCGCACCTGAAGAACTTCTGGGTGATGCACGGCCTCTCGGTGGCACAGCTCTCGCTGAACTTCGGCGTGGACGACCTGGACGGCTCGGTGGTCGAATACAAGATCACCCACGACGCCGACTCGTACGGCACCCCGAACACCATGCACCGGGACGACCTGCTGCACCTCATCTGGGACGCCGGTTTCCAGCCGGTCGAGCGGGACACCCGTTACAACGTCGTCCGGGAGTACGACAAGGCGCCGTCGCTGGCCGAGCGCCGCGCCGAGCCGCAGCAGGTCTGGGCCTGAGGCACCACGTACCCTCGCAGTCGATGACCGAGCAACGTGGTGCCGAGCAGCAGGGCAGCTTCCCCCGGCGGGACGCCGAGGGGCGCGTCCGTACGCTGGGCGACCTGCTCGGGGTGTGCCTGGCCGGCCTGGTCATCGGCATGCTGGCGCTCGTGCTGTTCGAGTGGGCGTTCTCCTCGTTCGGCGCCGGCGACTTCGGGCACACCAACGGTTGGTTGGCGGTGATCCTGCCGGCCTGGCTGTTCTGGGACGACTTCCGGGCCTGGGGGTTCGGTGCGGCCCGGGTGGTGGCGGCGCTCGTCGCGGCGGCTGTCGGGGTGCTCGTGGGGCTGTTGGTCGCCGGCCTGGTCGCCGGGCTGCCGCTACTGCTGTCCGGCGCGTTGGCGGCGGCGGCGTTCACCGTGGCGTACGCGACGATCTGGTTCCCCGGCGTCCGTTGGCTGGCCCGCCGGACCGGCTGAATGACCCGCCCACGGGCGCGGAGAACGGAGAATAGACGTGAGCGCGGCGCTCAAGTACACACTGGGCCGGATCGGGCTGTTCGTCGCCGTACTGGCGGCCCTCTGGCTGGTCGACGTGGACGTCTTCCTGAAGCTGATCCTGGCGCTGGCGTTCTCCGCCGCGCTCTCCTTCTTCCTGCTGCGCGGCTGGCGTGACGAGATGGCCCAGGAAATGGCCGAGGCCACGGAACGGCGTAAGGCGGAGAAGGAACGCCTCCGCGCGGCCCTGGCCGGCGAGGACAAGCAGTCCGACGAGGACCAGCAGTCCGACGAGAGCGAGCGGCGGCAGTCGTAGGTCCCGCGGACGCGCCCTGCCGCAGGGCCTGTCGAAACGGGGCAGCGGGACCGGCTTCCGGCCGTTAGGGTCTCCCGCCGTGGAAATTTTCAACAAGATCAACGACTGGCGGACCAAGGTGTTCGTCTGGATCGGTCTGCCCGTCATCGCCGGCATCGGGCTGATGCTGGGCGTTGGTGACCTCGGACCGGCTTGGCAGGCCAAGGGCGGCGGCGGTACGACGGGCACCTTCACGGCCGTCTCCGAGGAATGCTCCCGCCGGAACTGCACCTGGCACGGCGACTTCGTGGCCGACAGCGGGGCCAAGCGAACGGACGTGATCCTCTACGACGCCCCGGACGCCCTGTCGACGGGGGAGACGGCCGCCGCACGGGACACGGGCGCGCGTAAGGGCGTCTTCTCCACCGCCGGCGGCTCCACCTGGCTGCTCGTCACCGGTCTGACCCTCGCCGGTGTGGTGGCCGGGATCGCCTGGGTGCTCTTCATCGTCTGGACGATCCGCCGCCGCCGCGAGCAAAAGACCGAGAACGACACCTTCGCCAACGCGCTCAACCAGCAGTAACCCCCCGCCCCCCGCCCCCGCCCCGCCCCCCCCCGCGCGGCGCCCGCCC
>NZ_JBEXIJ010000045.1:0-4899 GCF_040608495.1 Micromonospora sp. NPDC005174
GATCGATGGGTCGCAGGTCGGACGACGTGTGCGGCACGCTCAGTCGGCGGGCTTGTCGGTGACGAAGATGGCCGTGCCGGGGAAGAGTCGGCTGGCAACAACTTCATGATCGACGCGCCTCGGGCACCCGGCGCGGTCAGGTGAGGAGTGCGGCCAGCCAGGTGCCGGCCAGCAGGGCCGGGCCTAGCGGGAGCAGGGTGTTGGGGCGCACCCGTCGCGTGGCGAGCAGGCCGACGACCAGGGCCCCGTGCAGCAGGTGTGCCAGAAGAAGCCCGCTGAGCAGGGCGTCGCGGCCCAGCCAGCCGAGCGGCAGCCCGAGGACGGCGGCAAGCTTGACGTCCCCGAAGCCCAGTCGGGACCTCGGCAACAGGGCGAGCAGCACGTGCGCCGCGCCGGCGAGCACCGCGCCGACCAGCGCGCCGACCAGACGCCCGGGAGTGCCGGCCAGCAGCGCCGCCCCGGTCAGCCCGCCGAGGGCCAGCGTGCCGGCGGCGGCGACCAGCGGATCGGGCAGCCGCAGGCAGGCCAGGTCGACAACGGCCAGCACCAGACCCACCACCGCCACCGCGAGGAGGACCGGCAGCGCCGGGTCATCACGCAGCACGACAGCGAGCCCCACGAACACCACGGCCGCCAGCGGCGGACAGAGCCAGACCGACCCACCCCGCCGCACCGGCGGGGTGACGAAATGCCGAGCCAGCGGGGGTACGACGAGACCGACCAACCCGCCGAGCAACGCCACCCCGAGCAGCGCGGCGGCCGACATGGGCCGGACGTTACCGCCGGGCTTCCGTCCGCGCCGCCCCCGATCGTGGTCCCGCTGCCTTGCGGCGTGGGCGTTCGGTGCTCACCACCAGCGCGACGCCGGCGACGATGACCGCACCGCCGAGCAGCACCTGCGGCGTGATCGGCTCGGCCACGAGCAGCGCGCCGAGCGCCACCGCGACCGCCGGGTTCACGTACGCGTACGTCGACACCAGCGAGATCGGCGCGTTCTGCAGCAACCAGACGTACGCGGTGAAGGCAACCAGCGATCCGGCCACCATGAGGTAACCCAACGCCAACCAGGACCGGGTGCTCACCGAGGTCGGGTGGAAGTCACGCAGTTCGCCCCGGGCGGCGGCGACCACGGCCAGCGCCAGCGCGCCGGCCACCATCTCGTACACGGTCGCGACGAACGGGTCGGCGGGCATCTCGATCCGTCCCGACAGGAACGACCCCACCGACCAGGCGGCGGCTCCCACCACCACTGTCAACGCTCCGACCAGCGGCACCGCGTCCGCCGTGCCGGCGGGCAGCACCAGCAGCACGAGTCCGACGAAGCCCACGGTGACCCCGGCGAACGTCCAGAGCGGGGGCCGGTCGCCGGTGGCCGACCGCAGCAGCACCACGAGCAGCGGCACGGTCGCCACCAGCAGGGCGGCGACGCCGGACGGCAGCGCCTCCCCGGGCGGCCCGGACTCGGCGAGCACCACCAGGCCGTTGCCGCCGGCGAGCAGGAGCACACCCACCAGGGCGGCGGAGCCGAGCTGCCGACGCCGCACGCGGAGAGCACCCGGCCCGCGGCGCAGGCGCAGCACCACCGCCAGCACCAGGCCCGCCACGGCGAAGCGCAGGGCGGCGGACAGCAGCGACGGCAGCGTCTCCACCGTGATCCGGATGGCCAGATAGGTGGAACCCCACAGCACGTAGACCACGATCAGCGCGGTCCACACCAGGGTTGGCGCGGCGACGGCGCGGCGGCCGGATGCGGCGGCGGCGCTCGGTGGAGATGAGCTCATCGGTGGACCACGCTACGGTGACCTCGGAGTCGGCGTCGCGCATTGGTGGCCGGCCTCTCACCACTTGTGCAGGAGGGCGGCATGACGAATTACGGACCACCGGGTGAGGGCTACGCAGGCCCGTGGCGTGGGCAGCGACCCGACGAGACGCCCAACCGGCCGCCTCAGCAGCCCTACCCGCCGGCCGCAGAGCCCTATCCGCCGACGATTCAGCCCTACCCGGCCGCGTCGCAGAGGCCGGGCCCCCACGGCGACAGCCAGTACGGCGGCGCACCGGCGACGCCCTACGGCGGCGGGCAGTACGGCGGCGGCCAGTACGGCGGCGGCCAGTACGGGGGTGGCCAGTACGGGGGTGGGACGGGCACGCCGTACGGCGCGGAGCCCTCCGGGCCCTACGGTGGCGGGTACCCCCCCGTCGACAGGGAGCCGAACTACGGCGTGGGGACCTACCGGCCCGACGGTGACTCGTACGGCGACGACCCTTCGCCCACACCGCCACCGAGGCGTGGGCGGGGGCCGATGATCGCGGTGCTGGCCGTCGTGCTGCTGGTGCTGGCCGGCGGCGGCGCGTACTGGTTCCTCCGGGGTTCGGACGACCCGGGGCCGACGACAGCCGCGCCGACCGGCTCGGCCGCTGCGGCGGAGCCCACCGGCGGTGTGACCGATCCGGCCGAGCCGGTGCCGAGCGCCGCGGCGCCCGAGTCGTCGGCCGACCCGCGCTTCGTGAAGGTCGGGCAGTGTGTGCGCAACGACGGCGTGTCGGGCGGCAAGCCCAAGCTGCTGATCAGCGGCTGCGCCCCGAAGTCGTACGAGGTGCTGCGCCGGGTCGACGGCGCGACAAGCGGTGAACGCGACGCCGAGGCCAAGTGCGCCAAGGTCGAGGGCTACACGAACTGGTACTTCTTCGACAGCGAGCTGGACACCCTCGACTTCGTGCTCTGCCTCAAGCAGCGCTGACCACCCACCCTGGGGATGACATGACGACCTACGGACCACCGGGTTCCGGGCAGCCGGACGACCCGTACCAGCGTCCGCCGACCGGCCCCGGCGGCCCGCCACCGGTCGATCCGACGCTTCCGCAGTGGGGGCCGCCGCCACAGCCCGCGCAGTGGGGACCACCACCCGAGCAACCGCCGCAGTGGAACGCTCCGCAGCAGCAACCGCCGCAGTGGGGGCCGCCGCCGGAGCAACCGCCGCAGTGGGATGCCCCGCCGGGGCCGTTCCCGCCCGCCCCGGGCCAGCCGGCGGCACCGTGGGGTCCGCCGGCACCCGGTGGATACCCGATGCCGCCCCCCGCCCCCGCCAACAGGAAGGGCCGGAAGGTCGCCCTGATCGTCGGGCTGGTCGTGCTGCTCCTGCTCTGCCCCTGTCTCGGCCTTGCCGGCTGGGCGGCCTGGCGGATCGCCGACTCCGACAGCGATGTCACGCCCCTGCCGTCGACGAGCGCGCCGGTCGCCCCTCCCGGTCTGCCCAGTGATGCCCCGAGCCCGGTCGTGCCGTCGCCGGACGAGGAGGAGGAGTTCGCCAAGGGCGACTGCGTGGTCAACGACGGCAGCGAGGACGACGCGGAGTTGCGCAAGGTGCCCTGCGGCCCGAACACCTACCAGGTGCTCCTGCGGATTCCGGCGACCACCGACGGGGACCGGTGCCAGACGCTCGCGCCGCAGGCGACCGCCAACTACGTGCACGACAACTCGATCGACCTGTTCGACTACGTGCTCTGCCTGAAGAAGCGGTAGACGATTCCCAAAACTAGGGCTGTCTAGCATGGACGCTAGACAGCCCTAGTTTTCGGTCGACGGCCTCAACACGCCGGTAGCCTCATCTATCCATATCTAGCTTCGCAGCTAGAGGGCCCGATATTCTGCGATGCGTGGATCCGGTCCGCAACCCGTACGCCCCGGGCGCCGGCCAGCGCCCTCCCGAACTCGCCGGGCGAGGGCGCGAGCTGGACGTCTTCGACATCGTGCTGGAACGCATCGCCCGTGGGCGGCCAGAGCGCAGCCTGATGCTCACCGGGCTGCGCGGCGTCGGCAAGACCGTCCTGCTCAACACGCTGCGGTCACAGGCGATCAACCGCCTCTGGGGCAGCGGCAAGATCGAGGCCCGTCCGGACCAGTCACTGCGCCGCCCGGTCGCCGCCGCCCTGCACATGGCGGTCCGCGAACTCGCTCCACGCCACCGCGCCCCCGACCGGATCGACGCCTTCCTCGGGGTACTCAAGGCGTTCGCCCAGCGGTCCGTTCCGACCGGGCGCGCCGGGTCCGCGCCCAAGCTGCGCGACCGGTGGCAACCCGGCATCGACGTTCCCGCCGCGAGCGGACGCGCCGACTCCGGTGACATCGAGATCGACCTGGTCGAGCTGTTCAGCGACGCCGCCGCCGTGGCCAGTGACGTGGGCACCGGCATCGCCGTCTTCATCGACGAGATGCAGGACCTCGGGCCGGAGGACGTCTCAGCGCTCTGCGCCGCCTGCCACGAACTGTCCCAGATCGGTGCCCCACTGATCGTCGTCGGCGCGGGGCTGCCGCACCTGCCCGCCGTGCTCAGCGCCGCCAAGTCGTACTCGGAACGGCTCTTCCGCTACCAGCGCATCGACCGGCTCGACCGGCTCGCCGCCGACCAGGCGCTCTGTGCGCCGGCCGAGCGCGAGGAGGTGGAGTACGAGCAGAAGGCGCTCGACCTGCTCTACGAGAAGTCGGGCGGCTATCCGTACTTCGTCCAGGCGTACGGCAAGGCGACCTGGGATCACGCGCCGCGGTCGCCGATCATCGCGGCGGACGTCCGGGTCGCCGCGCCCGAGGCCGAGGCCGAACTCGCGGTCGGTTTCTTCGGCTCCCGGTTCGAGCGGGCCACCCCGGCCGAACGCGAGTACATGCGGGCGATGGCCACGCTGTCCCTGGTGGAGAGCGAAGCCGGCGGCGTGGTCCGCGACGACATGGACGCCGCCGTACCCACCGCCGAGATCGCCCGCGCCCTCGGCCGTAAGCCGGCCAGCCTCTCCCCGGCTCGCGACGCGCTGATCAAGAAGGGGCTCATCTACTCGGGCGAACGGGGCACGGTGGCCTTCACCGTCCCGCACTTCGGCCGCTACCTGCGCACCCAGCCCGCCTGACCG
>NZ_JBEXIJ010000045.1:4997-43523 GCF_040608495.1 Micromonospora sp. NPDC005174
CGGCGCGGTCAGGCCGGCGCGGTCAGGCCGGCGCGGTCAGGCCGGCGCGGTCAGGCCGGCGCGGTCAGGCCGGCGCGGTCAGGCCGGCGCGGTCAGGCCGGCGCGGTCAGACTCTCGACCAGGGCGCGGGGAAGACGACCTCGCCGCGCGGCGGAGCACCCTCCTCGCTGGTGGACGGCGGCAGCACCAGCGCCTGCCACGGCTCACCGAGACCGGCCCACGGGCTGCTGAGACCCAACTCGGCGGCCGGCCCGAAGCCGAAGCGACGGTAGAACGCCGGGGCACCGAGCACCACGACCAGCCGCTCGCCCAGCTCGGTGGCGGCGTCCAGGGCGGCCTGCACCACCGCGCTGCCGTGCCCGACCCGCTGGCGGTGCGGCGCGACCGCCACCGGCCCGAGCGCGAGGCCCGGCGCGACGGCACCCCGATCGGGCCGAACCCCCACTCGGGTGAGCAGCGCGTAACCGACGACCTCGCCGCCGTACTCGGCGACCATGGCGAGCTCGGGAAGCCAGGCGTCGGTGCTCCGGAGGTCCTCGACCAGCCCGACCTCCGGCGGCGTCTGCACGTCCGGGCGGGCGAACGCCGAGGCCAGCACCCGACGCACCGGGCCGGTGTCGGCCGGGTCTTCGGGACGGAGCCGCAGCGTCGTCACCCGCGCGACGATACCCGTCACACCCCGTCCATCAGCGATGGTCGCTCGAATCGGCGTGGCGCACGAGCATGCCGACCGATCCCGATCCGGCGGTTGCCCGGGTAGCAAACGCCGCGACGGGGTATGACTGTTCCATGACGCCCGTACGCTCCCTCGCCCGCGCCATGTTGAGCGGCATCTTCGTGGTCCAGGGGTACCGCAACCTCCGCGACCCGCACCGACTGGCGCAGGCCGCCAAGCCGGTGACCGACAAGGTCGCGCCGCTGTTGCAGAAGGCGCACCCGAGCTTCCCCACCGAGACGGAATCGTTGATCCGGCTGAACGCTGCGGTGCAGGTCGGGGCGGGGCTGATGCTGGCCACCGGTCGGTTCAGCCGTCCCGCCGCGCTGGTCCTCGCCGGCACCCTCGTGCCGGTGACCATCGCCGGGCATCCGTTCTGGAAAAACGACGACCCGATCGCCAAGAACAACAACCAGATCCACACCCTGAAGAACCTGGGGCTGTTCGGCGGTCTCCTGCTCGCCGCCGCCGACACCGGTGGCAAGCCCGGCATCCGCTGGCGTACGGGTCACCGCATCGGCCACTCTCGACGTTCCATGCAACGCGCGGTGCGCACCGCCCGCCGCGAGGCGCGGATCGCCGTCCGGTCGGCCGCCACCGCGCGTCGACTACCAGGCTGACCTGCCTCGATGCCTCTCAGTGTCACCCCCACCCCCCGCTAAGGCCGCGAATTACCTGAACCACCCGGTAGGCGTTAACGCGGTGGAAATGTCAAAAACATGTGTGGGATCGGACACGGTCGCATAACGCGGGAGGCACTGACGTGAGGCGCCGTTCTAGGCTCCGTGCAGGACCTGGACGGGTAGGACGACCTTGGTACGGGGGTGGCCACGCCATGCCGACGGCTGTCGGTAGACGGGCGGACCTCCTCGCCCCAGTTCAGCGCATGACGCGCGGGATCGATCGCAGGAACGTCGTGCGGGTCGTCATCGTGGCTGCCGTCGCCTACGCCGCCTGGCTCGCCATCGGCGAGTTCGGGCGACCGTACAACTTCTTCGACATGAAGATCTACCACGGCGCGGTGGCGTGGTGGGCGAGCGGTCACGAGCTCTACGAGTTCATCGCGCCCGGCACCACACTCGGGTTCACCTACCCGCCGTTCGCCGGGCTGGTCATGTTGCCCATGGCACAGCTGCCGATCGGCGCGGCCGGGATGGTCAACGCCCTGGCCAGCATCGCCGCGCTGGCGCTGGTGCTGGCCGGACTGCTGCGTCCCATCGTGGACCGGTTGGGCTGGCCGCTGTGGTTCACCGTGGCCCTGGCGGTCCCGCTCGCCGTCGCCATCGAGCCCAGCCGCGAGACCCTCGGCTACGGCCAGGTCAACCTCCTGCTGTTCGCCCTGATCATGGCGGACCTCATCGGACTGCGGTGGCGCTCGCGCCGGGGTACCCACTACGCCGCCACCGACGGTCCGCTGCTGCGCTTCGTCTACGGTGGCGCCTGGGCGGGCGCCGGCATCGGCCTGGCCACCGCCGTCAAGCTCACCCCGGCGCTGTTCATCGCCTACCTGCTGATCACCCGTCAGTGGCGGGTGGCCGCCACTGCGATCGGCACCACGATCGGCGTCACGATCGGGACGTTCGCGGTCGTCGGCGACGAGTCACGGACGTACTTCGGTAGCGTGCTCTGGCAGACCGAGCGGGTCGGCGCGGCCGACATGACGCCCAACCAGTCGCTCGCCGGCCTGCTGGCCCGGCTGTACGACTCGATCGAGACTCCCGGCCTGCTCTGGCTCGCCTTCTCGGTGCTGATCCTGGCGGTGGGCCTGTCCCGAGCGGCCAGTTCGCGCGCCGACGGTGACGAGCTGACCGCGTTCACGCTTGTCGGTCTGACCGCCAACGTGATCAGCCCGATCTCCTGGACGCACCATCTGGTCTGGGTGATCCCGGCGATCATCGTGCTGGCCGACGCGGCCGTACGTCGACGCGAGGCGAGCAGGGGCCTCACGCAGCGCACCGGCCAGGGTCTGGCGTTCGGTGGCCTGAGCGGCCTCAACGCTCTGCGCCCGCCGATCTGGTATCCCACACTGACGGGGTTCCGGCACGGCGTCGCCGCTGTCGGGCTCTATCTGCTGTTCCTGGTCTCCCCCATCTGGCCGTACGAGCACCAGTTGCCGGAGGTGTCCCACTACCAGGACGGCCTGTTCGGGGCGCTGATGGAGAACTCGCTGGCCCTCGCCCTGATCGTGCTGGTGGCGGCACTGCCCTGGCGACCCGGCGCCGAGCCGGCCTTCTACGGCGAACGACTCGCCCGGGCAGTGGCGGTGAACGGGCGCCGCTGAACGGTCAGGGACAGTTGACCCACTCTTCGGTGCCGTCGGCGAAGACCTGCCGCTTCCAGATCGGCAACCGGGCCTTGGCCTCGTCGACGAGGCGGGCGCACGCAGCGAACGCCGCAGCGCGGTGTGCCGTGCTCACCGCGGCGACCAGCGCCACGTCACCGATGGCCAACGATCCGACCCGGTGCGAGACCGCCACCGCGTACACGTCGGGGTCGGCGGCGACCTCGGCGGCGACCTCACGCAGAATCTGCGCGGCGCTCGGGTGCCCCTCGTAGTCCAGGGTCACCACCGCACGCCCGTGGTCGTGGTCGCGCACGACGCCCTGGAAGGAGACGACCGCGCCGGCCCGGTGGTCGGCGACCGCCGCCTCGTGCGCGGCGAGGTCGAGGGGCCGGTCGGTGACCTCGACGACGGTGATCGGCGGCGCGGTCACGACGCGCGCTCCCCGGACAGCAACGGCAACGGCACGATCGGCACCCGGTCGCCCTGCGCACCGCTGGTGCCCGGCCGGATAACGGCGAACCCGTCGGCGCCCGCGAGACCGCGCAGCATCGCCGAACCGACGTGCCGCACCGGATGCGCCGTGCCGGCGGCCCGGTCCACACGAACCAGCGCCAGGTGGGTGTGGTCGCCGCGCCCGGGCACCGCCTCGGCCAACGTGGCCTGCGGCAACACCGGCATCGAGCGTCCCTGTAGCCCGGCGAGCAGCGGCGCGACAAGTGACACCAGCGCGACGATGGCGGACTGCGGGTTGCCGGGCAGGCCGGCGACGAAGCGGACCCGCCCGTCTGGATCGGCCAGCCGGGCCAGCAACATCGGGAAGCCCGGCCGGACCGCCACCGTGTTGACCACGTAGTCGGCGCCCAACGCCTCCAGGGTCGGGTGCAGGTGGTCGACCGGACCGTGCATCGTGCCGCCGGTGGTGCAGACCAGGTCGGCGTTGGCCAGCGCCGCGCGCAACGCCGCCACGTGCGCGGGCAGCGTGTCGGCCACCGGACCGACCACGTCCGAGGGGCGGACCTGGCAGCCGTACCGCCGGAGCCACGCCGGCACCGCCGGGCCCAGCGCGTCGCGTACACGGCCCGCCGCGGGCGGACCCGCCGTCAGCAGCTCGTCGCCGAAGACCAGCAGCGCGGCGCGCGGCGCCCGCCGGACCCGCAGCGTGTCGTGCCCGCAGGACGCGGCCAGGCCGATCACCGCCGGGTCGACCGGCGTACCGACGGGCAGCAGCTCCTCGTCGGCGTACGCCTCCTCGCCCGGCTGCCGCCACTCCGGCGTCTGCCGGGGCGTGCCGCTGACCAGGCCGCCGGTGACGGTGGACTCCTCGACGCGCAGCACAGCGCTGGCGCCCTCCGGGACCATGGCTCCGGTCGCGATCTCGACGGTCGTGCCGTCCTCGGTGAGTGGCCCGGGAGTGTTGCCGGCCAGCACCCGGCCGACGATCCGCCACGGCCCGTCGCCTCGGACGGCCCAGCCGTCCACGCTGGAGGTGGGGAACGCGGGCAGGTCGGTGCGGGTTGTCAACGGCTCGGCCAGGGTCAGACCGTCGGTGTCGACGAGCGGACGGGCGACGGCGGGCAGGGCGGCGGCCAGGCCGACCGCGTACACCCTGGACCGCGCCTCCTCCCACCCTGCCGGCGGGGGCGCGGCGACCCGGTCCGCCGTTGGTGTGGTTTCCGTTCTCACCGACCGAGCCTATCGGGACGGGCCGACAGCCGGCGCGGTCTGGACCGCTGAGTTAGTGGTCGCCGCCGCGGAGTTGGTCGATGGTGTGGCCGAGGATCGGCCCGAGCACGGCCAGTCCGTCGCGGGCACCACCTGACGAGCCGGGCAGGTTGACCACCAGCATTCGGCCGGCCACCCCGGCCAGCCCACGGGACAACACCGAGGTGGGCACCCGTTCCCGACTGTGTGCTCGGATCGCCTCGGCGATGCCCGGAATCTCGTAGTCGAGGAGAGCCCGGGTCACGTCCGGCGTCCGATCGGACGGGGTGACCCCGGTGCCACCGCTGGTCAGCACCACGTCGACCCCGTCGGCGAGGGCGTCCCGCAGGGCGACACCGACGGGCTCGCCGTCGGGCACCACCACCGGCTCGTCGACCTGACAGCCAAGCTCACGCAGGCCGGCGACGAGCAGCGGCCCACTGGTGTCGGCGTACACGCCGGCCGCCGCCCGGTTGGACGCGACGATCACCCGGGCCCGGATCACGGCCGATCCTCCGGCCGGACCCACTCGCCGGTCTTGCCGCCCTCCTTGCGCAGCACCCGGACCGCCTCCACCGAGGCTGCCGGGTCGACCGCCTTGACCATGTCGATGAGCGCGAGACCGGCGACCGCGACGGCGGTCAGCGCCTCCATCTCGACCCCCGTCCGGTCCGCCGTGCGGGCGGTGGCGGTGATCTCCACGGTGTCGGTCGTCAGACGCAGGTCGACGGTGACGCCGTGCAGGGCGATCGGGTGGCAGAGCGGGATCAGCTCCGGAGTGCGTTTGGCACCCATGATGCCGGCGAGCCGACCCACCGCCAGCGCGTCACCCTTGGGCAGCCCGTCCCGGTGCAGCAGGTCGATGACCTCGGGTGTGGTGCGCAGACGGCCGGCCGCGACCGCCAACCGCCCGGTCACCGCCTTGGCGGAGACATCGACCATCCGGGCCGCGCCGGCGAGGTCGACGTGGCTGAGCTGCGCGGGTTCGGTCACGGCCGTGAGCCTATCGGTGCGGTACGACGTGCGGGCGCTCGGAAGGGGCGACGGCACCGCGTTCCGCCGGGTGCGACGGCGAGTCCACCGGACCATCACCCCTTCCTGGCCGGACGACCCGCCACCGAAGTCTCTGGGGGGAGACCTGGCGGCGAGCGTGTCTCGACGACCCGGTTCTGCCCAGGGGCAGAACCTCCCCCGTTCGTCGATACGCGACAGAAGCTACCGAGCCCGGCGATAAGAAATCGATAAGCCACGTCTGAGCAGGTCAACGGCCTGTCTGGTGGTCGAGCTCGGCGAGACGACGCTCCACGTCGTGGCGTTCCGGCACACCCATCCGGACGAAGATCGCCAGCGCCCGCTCCCAGTGCCGCCGGGCCTCGGCCGGGTCGACGCTGGCGAAGTGCTCGCCCAGTCCGGCCAGTGCCCGCCCCTGCTCGTGCGGGTGCGCGATCCGGGTCGCCAGTCGCAGGGCCGCTCCGTGCATCTCGGCAGCCGCCTGGTCCAGCCCGCGTGCCCGTAGGGTGCGGCCCAGTTCGTTCAACGCCGCGGCTTCGACGTGCCGTTCACCCGAACCGACCGCCAGGCTGCGGGCCATCTCGTGCTCCTGTTGTGCCTGCGCCAAACGACCCAGACCGCGATAGGCGATGCCGAGGTCCAGGCGTACCTCCGCCTCCCCGTAGCGGTGACCGGTGCGATCGCGAAGCGCCAGCGAGGCCTTGAGGATCCTGATCGCCTGGGGGAGGTCTCCCCTGCGCGCGCGTACGCCCCCGATGTGGCTGAGGGCGTTGAGCACGTGGAACTCGTTCGAATTCGTCCGGGCCCACGCCAGATGACGCCGGTGCAACCACAACGCCTCGTCGTAACGACCCAGTGACGTCAGGGCCAGACCGACGTTCGGTAGCGCCATCGGCACTCCGACACTGCCGTAGCCCTTGTAGTCACGCAGACGTTCCATACCGAGTTCCACCGCTTCGGCGAGGTGGCCGCTCCAGTAGTAGACGGGAGCGAGATTGGCCTGGTAGCGCGCGGTGTTCAAGGTGTTCTGCGATTCCTTGGAGAGTTCGACCGCGCGGGTCAGGTGGTCGAGAGCCCTCCGGTTGTCACCGGTCTTGACGTATGCGGAAGCCAGGTAGTTGTGCATCAGCGCGGTCGGATCGATGTCGCCCGTCGCCTCGGCTGCGGCGAGCCCGTGCCGGTGGGTCGTGACGATGTCCTCGAAGTACCCCCGGATGTAGCAGAATCGCCACAGCGCGCGAGCCAGCCGCCAGGTGTGTTGGTGAAAGCCCGACTCGTGGGCTGAGACCACCATCGTCACCAGGTCCGCCCGCTCGGCTTCCAACCACTCGGCGCTCGGCTCCCCGAGAGCGTCGAGCAACTCGGGTCGGTCGAAGGGAAGATGACTCACCTGAGTTCGGATGCCGAGGGGCTCGATGGTCTCCGCGATCCGCAGTGCCGCTTCCAACGTGAGATCGAACAGTTGGGCCAGGGCCGACCGGCGTTCCTGCGGGGAATCGATGTGGGTGCACAGCTCGACGGAGTACTGACGCATGAGGTCGTGGAGGCCGTACTGCCGCGAGTTCAGGTTCTCCACCAGGTGCCGGTCGGTGAGGTCGTCGAGAGCCGCGTGCGCTTCCGCGACGGTGAGTCCGGTCAGTGCCGCGACCGAGATCGGGCCGAACCGACTGCCGGGATACAGGCCCAGGAACCGGAAGGCCCGCTTCGTCGACTCGGACAGCGGCTCGTAGGAGGCGGTGAACGCGCCGGTGATCGTGCTGTTCTCCCCACCCAGTTGCAGGAGAGCCGACGTACCGCCGGCCATCTGTGCCGCAAGATCCGCCAACCGCCACCCGCGCCGGTGTGCCAGCCGGGCGCCCGCGAGCCGAATCGCCAGCGGAAGGTGGCCGCACCGCCGGACCACCTCGACAGCCGCCTCCGGCTCGGCGTCCACCCGCTCCCGCCCGACGCTCAGGGTCAGCAGGTCGACGCCCTCCCGGGACGACATGACGGGCAGGGACTGGGACGCCCCGAGATCCGGGTGGGTGAGTCGGCGTCGCGATGTCACCAGTACGACGGCGGTCGGCTCGATCGGCAGGAGGGGAAGGATCTGGTCGCTACCGGCGGCGTTGTCCAGGATGATCACCGACCGTCGGTGGGCCAGCTCGCGTCGCCAGCGTTCCGTCCTGGCGTCCACGTCGATCGGTATCTGCTCGGCCGGAACCCCGAGCTGACGAAGCAGGACGACCAGGGCCGACGCCGGGGCCATCACATCCTTCTCACCGTGCCCGCGCAGGTCGACGTACAGCCGGGCGTCCGGGTACCGTTCACCGAGTCGACGGGCCAGGTGCACGGCGAGCGTCGTCTTGCCGCTGCCGGCCATGCCGTCGATGACGTGCACGGCCGGGACCCGACTCTCGACACGTCGTGTCTCCGCCAACAGCCGCGCCACCATGCCTTGTCGGCCGACGAAGTCGGTAACCGAACGGGGCAGGTGGTCCACAGGCGTGACCGCGCGGGTCGATCTGGGTGTCGAGTCTCCCGTCGGCGACGGACCGGACGCAGCCCTCGTGTCGCGCCGGCTGTCGTCGAGAGGCACCCGGTTGGGCATCTCGGCGACGATCCTGCGGCGCAACTCCTCGAGATTGGCCCCTGGGCCCACGCCCAACTCGCTGATCAGGTGCTTGCGAATCTCGTCGTACGCGAGGAGCGCCTCCGCGCTGTCACCGCGCTCGTGCAGGGAACGCATGAGCAGGCGGTACGTCGGCTCTCGGAGCGGATGGCGCGCGGCCACCTCCCGCAGTGACGGAATCGCGAGGTCGTCCCGTCCCGAACGGAGGTGCACCTCGGCGAGTAGTTCCACCGCCAGAAGGCGCTCCTCTTCCGCGGCGACGGTTCGAGCCGTCAGGACGGGTCCGAGCGGAATGCCGGCGAGCATGGGACCCTGCCACCGCGCCAAGGCGCGGCCCAGCAGTTCCGACGCTCGCTCCAGGTCGCCAGCACCCAGCGCGTCCCGGCCCGCGTACAGCTCCTCCTGGAAGCGGAAGACATCGACCACCTCCGGCCGCAGGGTGAGCCGATAGCCGTTGCCCTGCCGCACGAGAGTGGCTTCGGCGAGCCCCGACGTCTCGAACTCTCGACGGAGATTGGCCGCATAGGTCCGCACATTCGCCACGGCGGATCGCGGAGGGTGATCGACCCACAGCTCGTCTATGAGATCGACCAACGTCACCAACCGGCCTGGTTGGACCGCGAGCATTGCGAAGATTACCCGTTGTTTCGGCGTACCCAGGTGCAACTTGTGCTCGGCAAGCAGCACCTCCACGTCACCGAGCAGGTTGATCTTCACCGTTCCCCCGAATTCACACCCATCGGTGTTTAGCTGATCACAGTGGGAAAGGCTATCGGTGTCCACAATTCACACCAACCCCTCGACCAGGTCACCCGAACCGACACCGACCAGGCAAGGAAGACCAGATTCTGCCCGACCGGATTGAGCCCGGACCCGAACTGACGGATGGGGCCGACCGAACACCGTCGCCACACTAGGGAGGATGCGGCATCGCCGATAGCCTCGCAGCAGCGCGCAAGCTGCGGATCGCCAGTGCAGTACGACCGCGCTCCGCGCAGGCGGCATGGACAGACCGTCACAAAGCTCGCTAGCTTGGCTAATGTTGCGCATACCGACATTTATTGCTACTAAAACTGTGTAACTGCGCTTAGGCTCCCCGTCACGAGAACGGTTCCGGAATACGGAAACGGCCGGACGAGTGGAGGGAGCATGCAATGCGCGGCAGCGAGTGGTACTGACATCCGGGTGGCACTGAGCGGTAAGCTCCCGTCGTCAACAGGTAACTGTCGGCGACGACGGGAGCTTCATGAGCCAGGGGTCACCGCAGAATCCCAGGACAGATCGACGGCTCCTGCTGCTCGTCGGTCTCATCGTCGTCATGGCAATCGTCCCCACAGTCGTCGCCGGGGCGAACGTGTTGACCCGTCCGCCGGTCTCCGTTGGCGACGGAGCGACGTTCGTGGCGCTGATCTTCATGACTGCGCTGGGCACGATCGTCATGGCCCCGATCCGCATCCGCTCCACCACACACGCCATCGCCTGGGTCGAAACGGCGATCGTGATAGGACTCGCCGTCGCACCACCCTCCTGGGTGGTGCTGGCAACGGGGGTCGGCGTCGGTGTGGGGTCGGCCATCATGAAGCTGCCGACGATCAAGGCGGCCTTCGCAGTCAGCAAGAACATCCTGGTAGCCGGTGGGGCGGGCGTCGCCTCGCTGGCCGTCCACTGGCAATGGCCCTCGGCCGGCGTGGTCGAACTGGCCTCTCTCCTCGGTGTGATCTACCTGGTGGCGGCGCTGCTCGACGATCTGCTGGCGATCCCGGTGATCGCGCTGGCCACCGGCACACCTGTCGCCCGTCAGTTCCTGAACAACCTTGACCTGCGGCTTGCCGGCTTCGGCGTGCGCTTCATCGTGGCCTTCTGCACGCTTCTCATCCTCCGGGAAGATCCCCGACTGCTGCTCGCCGTCCCGCCACTGATGTTGAGCCTGCACCTCGCCTACTCGGCACGCATCCGTGGCCGCACCGAGCAGCAGGCATGGCAGCGACTCGCCCGCACCACCGACGCGCTCAACGTCGTGGACCTGGACAACGTGCTCACCACCGCCGTCACCCAGGCCGCCGAGTTGTTCTCCGCGGACGAGGTCGAGATCGAGCTGCGCGACGGTGGGCGCACCGTCCGCGGCGCCACCGGTGGCATCACCTTCGACGGGCCGACCGACACGGTCACCGAGGTGGACGGCACCATCGTGCCCACCCCGCTCGAGGGCCACGACCGCTCCGTCGACGTCGGCGTCCTGCGCCTGCGCTTCCGTGGGCCGGTCGAGCTGTCCGAGCGGGAGCAGTACACGCTGCGTACCTTCGCCTCGGCTCTCTGCACGGCGGTCCGCAACGCACAGGCGTACGCGGAGCTGGCCCGGGTGGCCAACGATCACGCGTACGCCGCCGCGCACGACGCGCTCACCGACCTCGCGAACCGCCGGCACCTGCTCGACCAGGGCACCGCGCAGCTCAGCGCCCGGCACGCCGACGGGGTGACGGCCCTGGTGCTGATCGACCTCAACCACTTCAAGGAGGTCAACGACACCCTCGGCCACGCTGCCGGCGACCAGGTGCTGGTCCAGGTCGCTGACCGGCTACGTGACGCCGCCCAGTCGAGCGATCTGGTGGCCCGTCTCGGCGGCGACGAGTTCGCCGTACTCCTGCGCGGGCTGCCCGCCCCGGCGGTGGCCGCGCACCGGGCCGAGACGCTGCTCGCCGCCCTGCACGAGCCGTTCGAGCTGGACGGGATGCGGATCAGCGTCGAGGCCAGCGGCGGGATCTCCGTGGCCCCCGCCAGCGGCGGGATGGCCGAGCTGCTGCGCCGCGCGGACGTGGCGATGTACCAGGCGAAGCGAGCCGGCCAGCGGATCTCCACGTACGCCCCGACGCGGGACACCGCCGACCTGAACCGTCTCACCCTCGGCGGTGATCTGCCCCGCGCGGTCGCCGATCACGAGTTCATCGTCAACTTCCAACCGATCGTCGACCTGGGCACCGGCGAGGTGACCAGCGCCGAGGCGTTGGCCCGCTGGCATCACCCCACCCACGGGCTGATCGATCCGCTGCGTTTCCTGGAGGCGGTGGAGCGCTCCGGAATGCTGCCGGCCTTCGCCGAGGCGATCCTCGACCAGGCACTGATCGCCGCGGCCGACTGGCGCGACGCCGGCTTCGACGTACCGGTCGCGGTCAACGTCTCGCCGCGCAGCCTGCTCGACGCGCGCTTCCCCGGCTCGGTCCTGGCCCGACTGCGCGCCCACGACCTCCCGCCGGAGCGGCTGGTGCTGGAGCTGACCGAGACGCTGACGCTCAGCCAGCTCGACGTGGTCGACCGGGTGCTCAGCCGGCTACGCGACGAGGGCGTCCGGCTGGCGCTCGACGACTTCGGCACCGGCTACTCCTCACTCTCGCTGCTCTCGCGGATACCCGTGCACGAGCTGAAGATCGACCGCAGCTTCGTGACGACGATGGAGAGTTCGGCCGAGGCGGCGGCCGTCATCCGTTCCACCCTCGACCTGGGCCGCAGCCTCAACCTGGCGGTGGTGGCCGAGGGCGTGGAGAGCGAACCGCAGCGGCGCGCCCTCTGGGAGTTGGGCTGCGCGGCCGGCCAGGGCCACCTGTTCGCCCGGCCGATGCCAGCCGGCACCCTGCTCGCCGCGTTGCAGCGCGGGTCGGGGGGTCAACCCGGATTCCTGGCACCGCCGCTGCACGACAGCGGCGCCGTGATCCGGCTCAACCAGACCCGCCGCCAGTCCGGCCGCTCCCGCCCCGACCGGCACCTCCCGGCCTGAGCGAGCACGCGCGCCAGCGCTCCCAGGCCCGAGGCCCGGCCATGCGGACAGCGAGGTCAACGACGAGGTCTGCCAGACTGGCGCCCGTGATCGCCGACGCCCCGACCGCCGTCCGCCAGCGCTGGCGGACGATCGACACCGCCGCCGGCGGACTCGCCCTCGACCTGGGCCTCTACTCCGTCTCGGCCCTCTTCGCGGCGATCACCGCGAGCACGTCGACACTTCTGCCGCACCGCGCCTGGGGTGCCGTCGCCGCCGCCGGCTACCTGGTCGCGACGCTCGCGGTGGTCGTCCAACTCGTCGTGCGCCAGCGCAGCCCCCGGCTGGTCGGCCTCGCCTCCCGCTGGGTGGTGACCGGTTTCGCCTGGGTGACCACCGCACTGTCACCCGTGCTCTGGCAGAGCGTCGAACGGGCCAACGGACGTACCGACCGGGCACAGGAGGAGGTACTGGTGGTCGAGCAGGCGGGCATCCGCCTGCTGGAACACGGCACGCCGTACCTCGGGCGGGACGCGATCGCCGCCCTGCCAACCGGTGAACAACTGCTCGGCTACACGCCCTACCAGCCGGGCATGGCCATGTTCGGCCTGCCCAGGGCACTCGCCGACACCTGGTGGACCGATGCCCGCGTGTGGTTCGCGGTGGGCACCGCGGTGGCGCTCGCCCTGGCGGTGGCCACCCTGCGCGCCGCGCCCGCCACCCTCGGCGGGGATCGCCGGCGTGACGCCGCCCTGCTGCGTGCAGTGCAGGCCGCCACCGTCCTGCCCATCTGCGCGCTCACCCTGGCGACCGGCGGCGACGACCTACCCGTACTCGCCCTCTGCCTGCTCGCCCTCGCGCTCGCCGCCGCCGGGCGGCCGGGCCGGGCCGGCCTCGCGGTCGGACTGGCCGGCGCGCTGAAGCTGTTCGCCTGGCCGATCGCCCTGGTCCTGATCGTCTGGGGTCTGACCCGGCAAGCCGGTATCCGGGTCGCAGCCGGCGCGATCGGGCTTCCCGTGGTCGCCCTCGTTCCGGCACTGCTTGTCGACCGCGACGCGCTGACCGAGAACGTGCTGCGCTTCCCGCTCGGCCACGGCCTGGTCACCAGCCCGGCGCAATCCCCGTTCCCCGGTTACCTGATCGCCACCGCGCTGCCCGGAGGCCGGCTGATCGCCGCCGCCCTCCTGGTCGCGGCCGGCGCGGCCATCGCCGTCCGGCTCGCGCGCCGCCCGCCCGGGACCGCCGCGACCAGCGCGCTGATCTGCGGGTACGGGCTACTCGCCGCCATCACCCTCATGCCCTCCACCCGGTTCGGCTATCTGCTGTACCCGCTGGCCCTGCTCGTGTGGGCACCCGCCCTGCACCGCCCGGAGGCCGCACCGACCTCTCCGACGTCCGAGCACCTGCCCGGTCGGACCACATCGGCGTAACCGGCGGGCGCAACCACGCCGCACGGCGTACACCTGAAGACATGACCACGTACCGAGACCGCGCCGATGCGGGACGGGTGCTCGCCGAGCGACTCACCGCCCTGGTCGGCGAGCCGGACGCCGTCGTCCTCGGCCTGGTCCGCGGCGGCGTACCGGTGGCCCGGGTCGTCGCCGAACGGCTCGGCGCCCCCCTCGACGTGCTTGTCGTCCGCAAGCTCGGCATGCCCTGGGCGCGCGAGGTCGCCTTCGGCGCGCTCGGCCCGGGCGGGGTGCAGGTGCTCAACGACGCCATCGCCAGCCGCCTCAGCAGCGACGACATCGCCGAGGTCAGCCACCGCGAACAGACCGAACTGGAGCGCCGCGAGCGGCTCTACCGGGGTGGCCGCCCGCCACTGGACCTCACCGGACGTGTCGCCGTGATCGTCGACGACGGTCTCGCCACCGGCGCGA
Organism: Micromonospora sp. NPDC005174; assembly: GCF_040608495.1. NCBI lineage: Bacteria > Bacillati > Actinomycetota > Actinomycetes > Micromonosporales > Micromonosporaceae > Micromonospora > Micromonospora sp. NPDC005174. Next base: position 18,948 of record NZ_JBEXIJ010000045.1, read on the forward strand.
CCGCCCGTGCCGCCGTCGAGGTCGCCCGCCGGCTCGGCGCCCGCCGGGTCGTGGTGGCCGTGCCGGTCGGCGCCCAGGAGGCGTACGAACTGCTGGCCGCCGAGGCCGACCAGGTCGTCTGCGCCCAGCGCCCGCCTGACTTCGGCTCGGTCAGCGTCTACTACGACGATTTCCACGAGGTCTCCGACGACGAAGTCATCGAGGCGCTCACAGCAATCGCCTAGGTCGACCGGGTACCGTCGGGTGATGAGTGACCTCATCTGTCCCAAGTGTCGCGGCGAGATGCGTCAATACGAGCGCAGCGGCGTCGTCATCGACCAGTGCGGCGAGTGCCGGGGGATCTTCCTCGACCGCGGCGAACTCGAGAAGCTGTTCGAGGCAGAGGCCAACTGGAGTCGCCAGCAGGCCGGGCCGACTGCGCCGGCACAGCAGCAGGGTGGTTACCCGCCGCCTCCGCCCCCGCCCGTCCAGCACCAGCCCGGTTACGGCGCCGTCCCGCCGCCCCCGCCCCCACCGCCCGCGCACGGCTACCCGCCGGCGCCCGCCTACGGCCACCAGCAGCAGCACCACGGCTACCACGGCCACTACCGGCACAAGAAGCGCAAGAGCTTCCTCGACGAGATGTTCGGCTGAGTCCGGCCGAAGCTCCCGCCCGGGTCGGTACACGCGGTCGACCCGGGCAACGCCGGCCCCGAGCGATTGGCTGACGCGGCGGTCCGTGCGAGGCTGCATCGCATGACCGTCACCCGGCCGGACGAGGCCCTCGCCGAGGCGTACGACGGCATCACCGCGGTGGTCGACGGCCGCGACGACGCTGACCTGCAACGAGCCACCCGGTGCCGAGGCTGGCTCGTCGCCGATCTGCTCCTGCACGTGCTCGGCGACGCCCAGCGGGCACTGGTGGCCCTGGCCAGCCCGGTCGACGGTCCCGCCGACGTGGACGACGTCTCCTACTGGCGCGACTTCCCCGCCGGCGACGACCAGGCCACCGGACACGCCTGGTGGATCCGGCGGTCGGCGTCCGCCTTCGACCGGCCGAGCGGCATCGTCCGCCTCTGGCAGGAGACCGCACCGGCGGCGGTCCGCGCGGCCGCATGCGCAGACCCCGAGGGGTACGTGACCACGCAGGGGCACGTGCTACGCGTACCCGACTTCCTGGCCACCCTCACCACCGAGGCCGTGGTGCACCACCTGGACCTCATGCCGGAGCTGCCGACCTCGCCCCCACCCGGACCACTGGCGGTGCGCATCGCGGTGTCCACGATGGACGGCCTGTTGAGCGACGAGGCGGTCCGCCCCGCCGGGTGGGATGATCGGGATTTCCTGTTGAAGGCGACCGGCCGCATCGCCCTCACCGATCGGGACCGGCTGGAGTTGGGCGAGGCGGCAGGCTGGTTCCCCCTGTTGGGGTGACGTGATGAACGAGGAAGACGTGAAACCTTCAACCGACACGCTGCCGAAGATCGGTGCGCCGGCCACGCGCGCTCTGCACAATGCGGGCTACACGACTCTGCGCGAGCTGGCCGGGGTGCCCCGTACGAAACTGGCCGCACTACACGGCATGGGCCCCAAGGCGCTCGACATCATCCAGGCCGCTCTCGAGGAGCACGACCTCAGCCTGGGGTGACGCCTACCTCGATCGGTCGGCCCGGACGAATGTGTTCTCGGGCGCCGATCAGCCGATGGCCATGTCGACGAATCGCGACAGATGCAGCTGGGCCGCGACCGTCACCGTGTCGGTCGGACCATTTCGGTGCTTGGCAACGATGAAGTCCGCTTCCCCGGCCCGCGGTGACTCCTTGTCATAATAGTCGTCGCGGTGCAGCAGGATGACAACGTCCGCATCCTGCTCGATCGAGTTGTGGGTGGCGATGCCGTTCGCCACGAAGTTGTGTGTACCGAGAACTGTCGCATCGAACACCTCCTGCTCACCGATCGGCTCGATAGACACGATCGAGTCCCAGAAGATGTCGTTGGTCGCGTGCAGGTCGAGGTCGGCAGAGTCGAGCACCGCAGCAACCGCCGCGAGCCGAGAGCGGCTGGGCGCGTGCTTCCAGAGCGTGCTGCCGCAGAACTGGGTGCCGATGGCCTTCGCGAACTCACGGTGGGACATCCCCTGCTCGACCAGGATTTCCTTGACCTTGGACCAGACCTCGCGGGGGACCGTGTCGACGTTGGTATTGCTCTCCGTCGATTCCAGGGCGGCGAGCAGAGCAGCACAACCCTCCGACCGCTGGCCGTGGACTCCGACCTCACGCAGGAACCTCAACTGGTCGTCCCGGCCGGAGATGTCGAGCGTGTACTGGGGACGGTGGCCAACCACCGGCACGGCCCGGAGACGGGCGGTGATGCCGTACCTCAGAAGCAGCCTGGAGATGTCTTCCAACATTCGCCGACTCGTGGACGAGAAGTAGACCCGTCCGCCGCGGCCTGAACTGTTGACGGTGACCGAGCCGTCAGTGGCCCAGAGATGCCGCAGGAAGACGGTCACCTGCTCCTTGGGAAGTCCGAAGACCGAGGACGGGATGAACTTCTCGTGCGAGCGCAGACCGAAGAGGCCCAAGCCGTCCAGCCACTCCGCTATCGGGTTACGTCGGCCTCGGGCCAGCCGGAAGGGGGCAGGCAGCCGCAGGGTGGTCACCCTCGCGGCCGCATAGTCGTCGCGCAGGGCGGTGATGCCGAAATGTTTCGCTGCCTCTGCCACCGCGTGCAGGTTCAACTCGTCCCGGCTTGCATAGCGAATCGGCTGACGTCGCACGAAGGAGCCGTCGCCCAGCAGGTGCGCCAGCATGACGACCTCTGCCTCAGCCCACGGGCGAATCGTCATCGGGGGCGGCAGGTGTCGTGGCGTGGCGACGCGGTCCCCCGGTGCCAGTTCACCCAGCGGCACCCATCCCGTGAAGGCAAGGAAGGGGTGGTTCGCCGTTGCGTCGATCTGCTTGCCTGAGGCCAGCGTCAACCGGAACACCTCACGGGTGCCGCTCGGAAAGACGTGGGTCATGGTGCGGGGGGTATAGCGAAGACCCTCGTCGAGGGCCCAGACTGGAATGTCTTTCGTCCGGTTCGACAGCAGTTCGCCGAGCGTGATCTCCGCGTTGTTGTCTGCACGAACGACCCGGGTATCCGCAGTGAGACATCCCGATTCGCGCAAGTCAGACAGTTGCGGGCGCTTGTCGGTGCGCTGTTCGGGGCCACGGTTGAGCTGACTCACCGCGATGACCGGGCACTCGACCTCCTTGGCCAGCAGCTTGAGGCCGCGGGAAAGGTCGGCGACCTCCTGCTGCCGGCTCTCGGTGCGCTTGGGCGAGGTCATCAGCTGGAGGTAGTCGACCACGATCATCTTGAGGTCGTGTCGCTGCTTGAGCCGGCGCGCCTTGGCCCGGATCTCCATCAGGTTCATGCTCGGGGTGTCGTCGACGAACAGCGGCGCCTCGCTGATCTCGCCCATGCACCGGGCCAGCTTGGTCCAGTCGTCGTCGGAGAGCTGGCCGCTACGCAGCACGTGCAGCGGCACCCGCGCCTCGGCCGAGAGCAGTCGCATGACGATCTCGACCTTGCTCATTTCCAGCGAGAAGATCGCGGCCGCCTGGTTGGCGCGAATAGCAGCATTTCGGGCAAAGTCCATACTGGCGGTGCTGTTGTGGGTGGGAATCATCGCCCGGCTGGCCAGGTAGAGATGTTCCGGGTTGTCCACTGTGACGCAGCGGACCGGCACGCTGGGCACCTGGCGGACGTCGACGATGAAGCGGGATGTCGTGCGCACGTCCGAGGCGGTACGGCGGCGTTCGGCGTGCGCGTCCCGCTTCCGCTTGAGTCGGAAGACCGCATCGGGCGTGGAGAAGTTCAACGTGTAGGCGATCGACGACTCGGGGGTACGCCCGCGTACCGGCGTGGCGTTGACGGTGCAACGGTAGCCGAGGCTGACGATGAGTTCGCGAACATCATCAGCCAGCCGCTTCGAGGTCGACGTGTACTGCAAGTTCCCGGCTGGGGCGACGGTGCCGTCCGTATCCATCAGGCCCGCGAGGAGCGCCCGGCGCTGGACCTCGGAGGCGCGCAGGTAAGCGGCCGGGATGTGCTTTGTCTGCGCTACCCCGGTCTGACGCAGCAGTCCGAGGAAAGAGCCGTGGAGCATTTCAGCGTCAGCCGTGGTGAGCCGGCTGGCGTGACTGTGCCCGTCGCCGAGCCAGGCCCCGAGGGTGTAGGGCGGAATCGGTAGCTGCCGCTCCGGGAGGCAGAGCGGGGCGGTGTTCCGTACCGCATGGTTGAGCCGTCGCTCGGTAGTGTCGGTACGCAACGTGGCAACGATTTCAGCAGTGGTGACCACGGCGTCGTGCTCGACTTGAGTGCTAGCCGACGCCGTGCGGTCAGCCCGGCGGAGGAGAGCATCCAGCAGCGTCCCGGACGGGTAACCGGGCGCGGTCCAGTTGCGCGGCTTCCCATTACGAACAGTGGGACGGGCTAGCCGACCAATCGAACCGACCTCGGAAGCAACAGTCTGCAGGACGTGGCGGAACTCCGGCCCGATCTGCTCCACAGCTTCGAACAACGGGATGGGCTGGTTCCCCGCCCCGCTGTACCTCTCGTCCGCAGCGCGCACCCTGACCAGCGACTCCTCCGGCCAGTACCGCCTCTGCTGGCTCGGCTTCTGCCGTCGGCTGGCCCGGCTGGTCGTCTTCCAGAGATGCTCTGCGTCCGCCACGATCACGGTGCCGTCCGAGAACTCGACCTCATAGCAGGGACGCCCGTGCATGACGTCGAAGGCGTGCGTCACCGTGGTGGGGCGGCCGTCCGCCGCCAGCAGTTGATCACCCACCCCGACCTCACCCATCGTGGTCCAGCCAGTGGGAGTCGGCAACGGGGTGTCGAGCGCGAGCGCCTTGCCAAGACCGGGCCGGCCGGCCACAATGATCAACTGGCCGGCGTGCAGGCCGTTGAGCAGCCGGTCCAGGTCGCTGAAACCGGTTGGCACACCGGTCATGACGCCGCCCTGCGCGCCAACCGCCTCGATCTCGTCCAGCGTCGGCTGAAGCATGTCGGCCAGGATCGCGAAGTCCTCGCTGACCCGGCGTTCGGTGACGTCGTAGACGGCCTGCTGGGCAAGGTCCACGACGTCGTCGACGTCGCGGCTGCCGCCGCTGGCGGTGCCGTAACCCAGCTGCACGATCTTGGTGCCGGCCTCGACGAGCCGGCGCAGCACCGCGCGCTCGCTGACGATCCGGGCGTAGTACGCCGCGTTCGCGGCGGTGGGCACGCTGGCGATGAGAGTGTGCAGGTACGGCGCGCCACCGATGCGTACCAGATCCCCGGAGTCGGCGAGCGCCGCCGCGACGGTGATCGAGTCGGCCGGCTCACCCCGACCGTAGATGTCGAGGATGATGTCGAAGATGGTGGCGTGCACCGGTCGGTAGAAGTCGTTGGTCTTGAGGATCTCGACGACGTCGGCGATGGCGTCCTTGGAGAGCAACATGCCGCCGAGGACGCACTGCTCGGCGGCGACGTCCTGGGGTGGGGTCTTGTCGAACTGGCCGTCCCGCTGCCCGGGTGGCTGACCGTTGCCGGACCGTGCCTCCGCCCGCATGTCGTCGGTGACCGACACCGGTCCCCCCTCCACTGCGTCGGATCTGGTCCCAGCTCTACCGCCGAGGTACGACAGTTCTCTCGACCGAGCCGGTCGATCGGGGGCCATCGCGCCGGCGGTCGAGGGCCAACCATACGGACCCCGAGGTCAGCGACTCAACAGGCTCGGTGGATGAGCCTCGGGACAACCTGTGGAAACCGGTGGACGAGCATGTGCGCAGGGTGTGCACAGGCTGTGGACAACCGTTGGGGAATTCTCGGCTGCAAGCCTTTGAACAGGCAAAACGCGGTCCCCAGCCTGTGGAGGAGAATATTTCGGTCGGTTCTGTGACACGATCTTCCCGTACTATCTCCAGCGAACGGCTACACCTGGACAGCGGATTACGCTTTGGGTTCAGAAGGGTCACACTCCGGCCGTGAGTTACCGGGACTGGGGACGCGGGGAGGGCAGCCCGCGCGAGCGTCCGCCAACCGCCTCGTGGGGTCAGCCTGCGCTGCCCGCTCCGGTCGACCCCTACGACGAGGACGCGGGCTACCGCACCTCCAGCCGGCAGCGTGCGCGGGATCGTGGGCAGGACGAACCGGTCGACGCCTACCTGCCGCGATGGGCGCTGGAGTCGGGGGTTCGACGGGCTGACGGTGGTGGCCGGCATGCCGCGCCCGATGAGGACGATGTCGAGGCCGAGCCTGAGCGCCCGAGTTCCGGTGCCGGCTGGCGTGGTGCCGAGGCGACCGGCAGGCGACGGGCCGACGCGAGCGGTCGGCGTGAACAGCGGGCGATCGGCGCGGGCCCCGATTCGGACCACACCCGGGAGTGGACGCTCGACCGTCTCCAGGATCAGGGGTACGCGGGCCGTCGGCGCGCCGACTCAGCGGAGGAGCCGGTTTCCGGCGTGGCCTCCGACCGTCGTCCCCGTCGTGCGCCGGCCGGTCGTCCCCAGGTGATCTGGTCCGGTGGAGATCTGGAGGCAGGCTCGGCCGAGACGGCGTCCCGTCCGGAGGTGAGCCGGCCGACGCGGCGCAGCCGACGCGCGGCAGAGGAGTCGTGGACCCGTCCGGCGGTCGATCCCTGGGAACGTCGGTCGGAGCGGCCGGCGGAGCCCGATCCGTCGTACGCGCCCGCCGTGGACCCGTGGGACGCGTCGGGTGTGCACGCGTGGCCGCCACCCGGCCCGGACGCCACGGACCTGAGCGGGCAGTGGTCCCAGGGGGAGAGTGTCGGTGGTTGGGAGCGGTCGGACCGCACCGGCCAGTGGGAGCGGTCCGCGGTCGAGGACGACCAGTGGGACCGGACGCTGCCACCCCGCTCGGATCGTCTGACGGAGGGATGGCCGAGCCGGGACAGCAGTTTCTGGTCCGGTACGCGGCTGTCCGGTGACGATCCGCGCTGGATGGATTCGACCACGTCCGCGCCTCGTTCGCCGGTGGTGGGTTACACCGCTCCGCGGCCGCGCAGTGTTCCCGTACCCCCTGTCGGTGCCGTGCGTCGGGCGGACCGGGCGCCTGTCGGTACGGCGTCGGTGCGGCGGCGGGTCGAGTCGGTGGCGACGGGCGGCTGGGCGCGGCGTCTGGAGGACGACCTCCTCGACCCTGATCCCGGTGGATCCGTCCGGCCGCTGCTGTACACCACCGCCTGCTACGTGGTGCCGGCGGTGCTGATCTTCCTGTGGCTGCTGACGCTGGACGGGCAGGCGCCCGCCGGTTGTGTCACCGACATCAGTGGGGGCGGCTGCGACTCCGCGCGGTCCCGTGCGTTGGAGTCGTTGCTCGCCGGCTCGCCGCGGTTCGGGTTGGCGCTGGCGAGCAGTCTGGTGGTGGCGGCGCTGCTGCGCCGGGTCGGCACGACGTGGCGGTCGGCGACGATCGCGCTCGCCGCGGCGGTGGTCGGCGGTGGTCTCTCCACGGTGCTGATCAGCGCGGTGACCGGTCAACCGATCGGCTGAGGCTGGCGAGCGGGCCTGATGGCGCATGCGCGAGGGCCCGCACCGATCGCTCGGTGCGGGCCCTCGTCGTGGTCCGGCGTTTCGTCAGCCCTGAACGACGTTCAGGTTGAACGATGCGGTGACCTCGGGGTGCAGCTTGATCTTCACCGGGTAGGTGCCGGTCGACTTGATGTGACCGGGCACCTCCAGCCGGCGACGGTCGAGGACCGGACCACCGGCGCCCTTGACGGCGTCGACGATCTCGGCCGAGGTGACCGAGCCGAAGAGCCGACCGCCGTCGCCGGCGCGGGCCTTCAAGTTGACCTTGAGACCCTCAAGCTGGCCCTTGACCTCGTTCGCGTGGTCGAGGTCGCGGATCTCGCGGGCCGAGCGGGCCCGCTGGATGACCGTGACCTGCTTTTCCGCGCCCTTGGTCCAGGCGATCGCGAAGCCCTGCGGCAGCAGGTAGTTACGGCCGAAGCCGTCCTTGACCTCCACGATGTCGCCCGGGGCACCGAGGCCGGACACTTCCTGAGTCAGGATGATCTTCATATCGGTGCCTCCTCTCAGCGGGCCGTTGCGGTGTACGGCAGAAGCGCCATCTCGCGGGCGTTCTTGACCGCGCGGGCAATCTGCCGCTGCTGCTGCGAGGTCACACCGGTGACCCGCCGAGCGCGGATCTTGCCGCGGTCGGAGATGAACTTGCGCAGCAGCGCCGTGTCCTTGTAGTCGATGTAGGCGATCCCGTCCTTGTCGAGCGGGTTCACCTTCTTCTTGGGCTTGCGAAGGGCCGCAGCCTTGGCCGTGGACCTTGCTCCTGGTTTGCGATCGCGGGCGCTCGGCGCCATTAGAACGGAGGCTCCTCGTCGAAGTTGCCGCCCGAACCGGCACGCGCGGGAGAGGGTGCGGCCGAAGCCCAGGGGTCGTCGAAGTTGCCTCCGCCGCCACCCTGGCCACCACCACCGCCACCACCGAAGCCGCCGCCACCGCCACCGCCACCGGAGCGGGACATTTTCTGCACCTTCGCCGTGGCGTAGCGCAGCGACGGGCCGATCTCGTCGACCTCAAGCTCGATGACGGTGCGCTTCTCGCCCTCGCGGGTCTCGTAGGACCGCTGACGCAGCCGGCCCGAGACGATCACGCGGGCGCCCCGCTGCAGCGACTCGGCGACGTGCTCCGCCGCCTGACGCCACACGGTGCAAGCCAGGAAGAGCGGCTCGCCGTCCTTCCACTCATTGGTGGTCTTGTCCATGAAACGGGGCGTCGAAGCGACCCGGAACTTGGCGACCGCCGCACCGGACGGGGTGAACCGCAACTCGGGGTCATCGGTCAAGTTACCGATGACCGTGATGGTGGTGTCTCCTGCCATGACCATCTCCTCGCGCACTCAGCGTCTCGTCGTACAGGCTCTCAGAGCCGTACGACAGAGTCGCGGAGGCTGATCCGGGCGAACCGGGTTGAATGACCGGACTGAATGCTTAGCGCATCTCCGGCCGGATGACCTTGGTGCGCAGCACGGACTCGTTCAGCCGGAGCTGACGGTCCAGCTCGGCCACGGCAGCAGGCGTGGCCTGCAGGTCGACGACGGCGTAGATGCCCTCGGCCTTTTTGTTGATCTCGAACGAGAGGCGCCTGCGGCCCCACACGTCCGTCTTCTCAACCGAGCCACCCGCGGTCCGAATCACGTTCAGGTACGTGTCGAGCGACGGGGCGACGGTGCGCTCCTCGAGGCTGGGGTCGAGGATCACCATGATCTCGTAATGACGCAAGACGTGCTCACCTCCTGTGGGCTAAGCGGCCACGGTCCTTCCGTGGCAGGAGGTCGTGCGTCGCTGCCCGCACGTGCCGGGGGAACCCGGCCGGACGCGGACAACCTGACCAGGATACCCGGTCCGGTCGATCATGCCCGGGGCGGTCGGGTCGACATCGCGGGCATGCCGACGGGGGCTCGCCGTCCGACCGTCACTGGTCGGTGGCGAGCCCCCGTCAACGAGGCCGCGGAGCGTCCCGTCCGCATTCCTTGGGTGGGACCTGGGGAGGAACGACCACACCGATGAGGTTGGACCGGAGACGCCCCGCGGAGCTTTATCGTGTTGTTATCTGACGATACAACGGCTGTCGTCCCCTGTCGGGGCAAAAGGCAGAAATTTCCGAGATTATGCAAAGGTGCCGATCGTCCCCGCAGCGCCGGGCCGCGCCACGGGGATGATCTCGCTCTCGGGCTGACGAACACCGGTCACCATGCGCGGCGAACCCGCCGCGATCAGCCCCGGGCCCCGTTCGCCGGGTCCCGTTCCATCAACGATCGTCCGTCAGCCGGGGTGACGACATCGCGCCGGCCGTCACCGCACCCGTCGGGGTTGCGACGTAGGCTCGCTGCCATGCGTATCGGAGCCCACGTCGATTCGACCGACCCGCTGGCGGAGGCAGCCGCCCGGTCCGCCGACACCGTGCAGTTCTTCCTCTCCGACCCGCAGGGATGGAAGGCCCCCAAGCCGCGGGAGGACGCCGAGCGGCTGCGCGCCGCCGAGGTCGACCTCTACGTGCACGCCCCGTACGTCATCAACGTGGCGACCCTCAACAACCGCATCCGCATCCCCAGCCGCAAGCTGCTGCTCGGGCACGCGACCGCCGCGGCCGAGATCGGCGCGAAGGGCCTGATCGTCCACGGTGGGCACGTCAACGCCGGTGACGACCTGGCCGTCGGCTTCGACAACTGGCGCAAGACCTTTGCGTACGCGGCCGACTCGGGCGGATTCGGCGTTCCGGTCCTGATCGAGAACACGGCCGGCGGCGACAACGCGTGCGCCCGCCGGCTGGACGCGCTCGCCCGGCTCTGGGACACGATCGGCGATTACGAGGTCGGCTTCTGCCTGGACACGTGTCACGCGTACGCCGGGGGTGAGGAACTGCTCGGTCTCGTCGACCGGGTGAAGGCGATCACCGGGCGGATCGATCTGGTACACGCCAACAACTCCAAGGGCGCGTTCAACTCCGGGCAGGACCGGCACGACAACCTCGACGGCGGGACGATCGATCCGGAGCTGGTGGTGGCCGTGATCCGGGCCGCCGGAGCGCCGGTGGTCGTCGAGACCCCGGGCGGCGTCGCGGGCCAGGGCGCCGACATCGACTTCCTGCGCCAGCAGCTCCCGACGGAGCGCCCGGCAGCATGAAGACCGGAAAGTCCAAGCCGGGAAAGGCGCGGTCCACGTCCACCGGCAATGACCCGATCCGACCGGCCACGCCGCCCACCGGCGACGTCCCCATCGCCTCGGCCGGGACCACGACGAGTGACACGCCCCGGGACGACCCGGCGCCGGACAGCGGCCCGAAGATCGCCAGGACGACCACGAAGGGCGACGCCGCCGAGAACGGCGGCGCGAAGAGCGCCGGTGACGACGAGACCGCCACGGCCAAGGGCGACGGTACGACGAGCGCCGGCAACGAGAAGGCCGACGCCACGAAGCCCGGTGCCGCCAAGGGTGCGGTGGTGAAGGACGGCGAGAAGCCCGAGGGCGGCAAGGTCGGTGACGACGCCGACAGCGAGGCCGAGCCGGTCGAGCCCGACCGCTGGGAGGCCTTCGCCTCGGCCCCGGAACCTCGGCCCACCGTGCTCACCCGGGCCGCCCGGCCGGTCGGTCGGTTCCTGGTCCACGAGTGGACCCTGGCGGCCCTCGCCTCGGTGGCACTGGCCGTGCTGATGACCTGGCCGACGCTGCGCTACCCGCGTTACACCCTGCCGCAGGACACCTGGGACCCGAGCCTCCAGGCGTGGCAGATGGCCTGGTCCGGGCACATCCTCCTGGCCGATCCGGCGCGCCTGTGGCAGTCGAACACGTTCTTCCCGGAACTGTGGAGCTTCGCGTTCTCCGACACGCTGCTCGGCTACGCCCCGGCCGGGATGCTCGGCAGCGGCCCCGAGGACGCGGTGCTGCGCTACAACATCATGTTCGTGCTGGCGCACGCGCTCGCCACGTTCGGGGCGTACGCCCTGGCCCGCCAACTGGGTGCCGGTCGGATCGGCGCCGCCGTCGCCGGGGTCGGCTACGCGTACGCGCCGTGGCTGCTCGCCCAGGCCGGGCACCTGCACGTGCTCTCCAACGGTGGCATTCCGCTGGCCCTCGCGATGCTCGCGCGAGGGCACGGCTGGTCGCTGCGGCGCGGCTACCGGCCCGAGCTGCGACACGACGGCTGGGTGTACGCCGGATGGCTGGTGGCGGCCTGGCAGATCAGCCTCGGCTTCGGCATCGGCCTGCCGTTCGCGTACTTCCTGGCCTGCGCGGTGCTGGTCGCCGCCGTGTTGTACGTCGTGAAGCGGCTGCGCTCCGGTCGGGCCGTGCCGTTCGGTCGCCGGCTCCTCGTGGCCGACCTGGTCGGCGGGGTGTTCTTCGCCGGGGTGGGCCTGCTGATGGCTCTCCCGTACTTCCAGGTGACCGAGCTGCACCCGTACGCCGAGCGGACCGTCCGCGACATCAGTGTCTTCTCGCCGCCGGCGTCCGGCTTCGTGACCGCGCCCGCCGAATCACGGATCTGGGGCGGTTTGCACGAGGGTGCCCGCGCGGCGCTGCCGTGGCACGCGGAGATGACCCTGCTGCCGGGGTTCGTGCTCTACGCGCTGGCGTTCGGCGGGTTGTTCTTCTCGGTCTGGCGGCTGCGGCACCGGCTGTTCCTGCTCGCCGGTGTGCTGGTCACGATGGTCTTCGCGATGGGTACCCGCTTCTTCCACGGCACCTTCACCTACGTGCCGCTGTTCGAGCACGCGCCGGGCTGGAACGCGTTGCGTACCCCCGGGCGGTTGATGCTCTGGACCACGTTGCTGCTCGCGCTGCTCGCGGCCGGCGCGGTCACCGCCCTCACCGACCGGGTCCGTGAGCTGGCCGCGCAGCGGATTCCGTCCTGGCCTGGTCCGTGGCTGCGGATCGCCACGCTGCTGCCGCTGCTGCTGGTCACCGTCGAAGGGCTGAACACCACCCCGCATCCGGTGGTGCCGACGCAACCCGCCGCGATGCGCTCGGCCCAGGGTCCACTGCTCGTGCTGCCCAGCGACCAGGGCATCGACCAGCACGTGATGCTCTGGTCGACGAGCGGATTCCCGGACGTGGCGAACGGCGGCAGTGGCTTCACGCCCCGGCAGCTCGACGACGTCCGCCGGGTCAGCCAGTCGTTCCCCGACCGGACGAGCGTCGACTACCTTCGGACGCTCGGTGTGCGGACGGTGGTGCTGCTGCGCGACGACGTACCCGGCACACCGTGGGAGATCACCATCGACGCACCTGTCGAGTCGCTCGGCATCACGCGTCAGGAGGTCGGCGACGCGGTGGTGTACCGGCTCTGACGCCCCCTCACGCAGGGACGCTCGCGGGTTCGGGTTCGTCGGTCGTCGGCTGGCGACGCCACCGGTCCAGCCAGGGTGCGTCCGGTGCGCCGTCGAGGACACCCCCGTCCGGGTCGTCGGGGTAGTTGGCGCGTACCGCGTCCTGCTCGGGGTGCAGGATCTCCCGGACGACCAGCACGCACAGGGTCACCACGGTCGCCAGCCGGAGCGTCGACGCCAGCACGAACACGCCTTCCGGGAAGACGGGACGGCTGGTCGCCGCGCCGAGCAGTTCGCCGTAGAAGGCCACGAAGTAGCAGACCTCGGCGAGCTGCCAGGCCAGGAAGGCCCCCCATTTCGGCCGGGCCAGCACCACCAGCGGCAGCATCCAGAGCACGAACTGCTGGGACCAGACCTTGCTGAAGATGAGGAAGGCGGCCACCACCAGGAAGGCGAGCTGGGCGAGCCGCGGCCGGCGCGGCGCGCGCAGCGCCAGCACGGCCACACCGAGGCAGGCAAGCGCGAACAGGGCGTACGAGATGGTGTTCAGGGTCGGGGTGTTGGTGTTCAACCATTCGAACGGGCCCTGCTGGCCGGGGTCGTTGCCGACCTTGCCGTCGAGGTAGCGCCCGATGTACCAGAGCGTGCCCCAGTCGATGGGCCGCGTGGTGTTCAGCTCGAAGAACCGGCCCCAGTTATCCGGGTTGGCCCGGTACGCGGGCAGGTTCACCAGCACCACGGCCACCACCGCTGCGCCGAGGGCGGTCAGCGCGGCGCGGAGTCGGTTGGCCCGTAGGGCCAGGACGAGGATCGGACCCAGCAGGAACAGTGGCCAGAGTTTCGCCGCGCCGGCCAACCCGAGCAGCACGCCGGCCGCCACCGGTTGTCGCCGGGCCCAGGCCAACAGACCGAACGCCGCCAACCCGATGGCGAGTAGATCCCAGTTGACGGTGGCGGTGAGCACCAGCGCCGGGGCGAGCGCGAACAACGCCGCGTCCCAGGGTCGTCGGCGGCGCAACGCGAGGATCACCGCGACGGTGGCCACGGCGAGTGCACCCAGCACGAGGGCGTTGAGGTTGTAGAACCACTGGCCCTGGTTGATGCTCGGGTCACCCTTGCCGATCGCGTGCACCGGCAGACCGAGGGCACCCATGAAGTAGCCGGTCAGCACCGGATATTCCACCGGGTGGTCCCGGTAGGGCACCTTGCCCTCGTTGAGGCCCTCGGCGTAGTAGAGGGCGAGCACGTCGGTGTAGCAGAACCGGTTGTACTGCACGTTGTTCTGCCAGGCGCCGTCCTGGCACGGCGATTTCTGCACCCAGTGCAGCGCCAGCGTGAGGCAGGCCAGCGCCAGGACGATCCGGACGGCGGTCCAGAACCGGCGTTCCGGGCCAGCCGGCCGGTCCAGCGCCGTCGCGTGGTCGCCGAGCGGCCCGCCGATGGCACCGGAGAGGCCCCGGACGAACCCGTCGGAGCGGGACGGGTGGTCGGTGGTTCCGGCGTCGTCGATGCCGGGCGTCGACTGGGTGCTCATAAAGAGGCATCCTGCCGTACTCGCAGCGATGAGTCATGTACTCGTCGGCCCGCCCAGGTCAGAACCCGTACGGCCGCCGTCGACGAGTGACCGGTGCCGCTACGCCGACCGCCGGCCGGACAGGTCGTCCGGCCGGCGGCGGTGTGTGCGCTGCGGCTCTCAATCCATGGTGGTCAGTGGCAGGTCGGGCGGCGGCTAGCCGCCGTTCGGACCACCGGGCCCACCAGGACCGCCCGGGTTGTTCCCCCCGGGGTTGCCGTTGTTGCGGGGGCAGAACGGATTGGTCAGCGGGTCACAGGTCTGGCCCGGCTGGCCCGGCTGGCCCGGCTGGCCTGGCTGACCCGGCTGCCCGGGCGGTGGTGCCGCCGGCGCCTTGCCGTTGCCCTTGGTGACGTCGCCCTCGCCGGTGACGGTGGGCAGGGGGATCTCCTCCTGCCCCTTGAGGGCGGTGTTCATGTACTTCTCCCAGATCGGACCGGGAAGGGTCGAACCGCCGATCGGCTTACCACCCGCGAGGCGGATCTGCGGCTTCTTCGGGTCCCGGCTGCCCACCCAGACGGCCGTGGCGACCTGCGGGGTGTAGCCGACCGTCCAGGCCTGCGAGTTGTCCTTGCTGTCGTACTCCCAGGTGCCCGTCTTGGCGGCGGCCTGGCGGCCGTCCTCCAGCGAAAGGCTGTTGGGGGCGGGGATCTGCTTCAGGACCGCGGTGACCTCGTCGGTGATCTTCTTGTCGATCCGCTGCTCCGGCTTGATGCGCTCGCTGCCGACGACCTTCCACTTGCCGGTGTTCTTGTCCTGCTGCTCGACCTTGATGACGAAGTGCGCCTTGATGTACTTGCCGTCGTTGGCGAACGTCGCCATCGCGTTCGCGTGGTCGAACACGGTGAGCGGGTACTTGCCGAAACCGGTGTAGTTGTCGAACGGGTTCGGCCCCTTCTTCGCCAGGTCGAACGCCTGCGGCGGGTCGACGCCCCACATGGTGGTCACGCCCGCCTTGCGGGCCATGTCGACCACCTTCTCGGCGCCGATCGTCTTGGTGACCCAGTAGAACGGCACGTTGTACGACTGGATCGTCGACTCTTCGAGGGTGCAGTTCTTGCCGCACTTGAGGTTGGTGCGGCCGGCGTTACCGATCGCGACCGCGGAGCCCTCGGGCTTGTACGGCGTCGGGTCCCAGTGCGACTTCACCGAGATGCCCGCCTCGATAGCGGCGGCCAGGGTGTAGACCTTCATCGACGAGCCCGGCGAGTGACCACCGGTCAGGTCACCGTTCTTGTCGGTGTTCTTGCCGGCGTAGTCGAAGTCGGCGCCGCTGTCACCGCCGTAGTAGGCGAGCACGCGGCCCTTCTTCGGGTCGATCGAGACCACCGCCGCCATCAGGTTCTTGGGCTGGTCGTTGAGCTCCGAGCCCTTCTTCGACTGCATCGCGACGTTCTCGGCGGCCGTCTGGAGCTTCGGGTCGATGGTCGTGGTGATCCGGTAGCCGCCGTCCCGCAGCGCGTCGACACAGCTCGTCTTGCCCTCCGCGCCGCTGTCGGAGCAGAGGCCCATCGCGTCCATCTCCTGACGGACGTAGTTGATGACGTTGCCCCGGGGGCTGTCGACGCCGAAGCCGTTGCCGCCCTTCTTCGGTGGCAGCACCTTCGGGTACGCGGTGGGCGCCGGCGGGTGGTTGGGGGAGTCCAACCAGCCCTCCTTCTTCATCCCGTCGATCACGTAGTCCCACCGGGTCTTGGCGTCGGTCGGGTTGACCGCCGGGTCGTAGCCCTTGTGGGTGTCGGTCGCCACCGGCTGCTTGATCAGCGCGGCCAGGACGGCGCCCTCGGCGGGGGTGAGCTTGATCGCCGACTTGCCGAAGTACGTCTGCGCCGCAGCCTCGATGCCGTACGCGCCGCGACCGAAGTAGATCACGTTGAGGTAGTGCTGCATGATCTCCGGCTTGCTGTACGCGTCGTTCAGCTTGGAGGCGAGGATCGCCTCCTTGACCTTGCGCCCGTACGTGTCGTCCTGGAGATTCTCGAACGCGTTGCGGGCGTACTGCTGGGTGATCGTCGACGCGCCCTGCTTGTCACCGTTGGAGACGTTGTTCCACGCTGCCCGGACGATGCCCTTGTAGTCGACGCCCGAGTGCCGGTAGAAGTTCCGGTCCTCGGCGGCGGCGACGGCGTCCTGCACGTGCTGCGGGATCTGGCTGATGGTGACGAAGGTGCGGTTCTCGCTGCCGAGTTTGGCGAGCGTGGTCTTGCCGTCCTTGGCGTACACCGTGGTGGACAGCGGCAGCGGCAGCTCGTTGGGCATGACGACGTTCGTCGAGTAGTAGGTGAAGCCGACCACGCCGACACCGGCGAGCATGATGAAGACGGCGAACCCGGCGATCAGCAGGTTCATCCGCTTGCGCTTCTTGGCACGGGCCGCCGCTGCCGGATCACCCGCGCCGCGACCGCCACGACCTGGCCCGTTCGGACCACCCGGGCCGCCGGGACCACCTGGGCCGCCGGGACCACCCGGACCGCCCGAGACCGGCGAGACACTCGCCCGGGCGACCGCGGCACGGCCACCCACCGACGCGGAGCCGACACTGGCCCGGCCCGCCGAGGCGGCGCCGACGGCGGCGGTGCCCACCCGGGCCCGACCGGCGGGCGCTCCCGGCGCAGGTGACACCGGAACGGAGGCCCGTCCGGCGCCGGCGCGACCCGCGGCCGCACCGGGTGCAGGGGACACGGGCACCGAGGCGCGACCGGGCCGGCCGGGCGTGGCCGAGCCCACCGACGCGGACCCGGCGGCACCGCCGGGCGGTGGCACGGAGGCCGAGCCACCGACCGACGCGCGACCGCCGGCCGCTCTCGGTGTCACCGGGGCCCGACCGGGGGGCGCCGCGGGCTCCGCGGAGGACCAACCACCCGCGCGGGAGTCACCGCCGGGTCTGCGGTACGCGTCGTCCGCGCCCGGTCCGGGGTCACCGTCGGGACCCGGGTACTCGGCCCGACCGCGCGCGGAACTGGGATCGCCGTACGAGTTCATTCTTCACACCCTGCCGGTCGCGGTGGGGCGCGACAGCGCCGCCACCGGGTTGCCGTGAGTTGCTTCACCCGTAACGCCGGCACAAGGGTGCCGGTTCGCCAGGGTCATTGCTGAATCAATGGGGCTAATCGGACCAACGAGTGGTCGACCGTCCCGGGTCATGTCCACGGCCCCGGAGCCGGTCGAACCAACTGAGATCACCGTTGCGCCTCTCGCCTCCGCCGACCCACGCCCTCGGCGGCCGTCGCGTCCTGCGCGCCGGCGCCGGCACTGTCGCCGTCACCGGTGAGACCATCCCGGCCGAGCAGGTACTGCTCGACGAGATGGTTCCAGTCACAGCCGAGGCACACCTCCACCACGAAGACCTGGAACTCACGTAGCGTCATCGCTAGCGCGGGCAACTCGGCCAGCGTGCGGGCCTGGCCGGCGGACTGCTTGAGTTCGTCGCCGTAAATGTAGTGGACCAGGGTCAGATTCTCGCTGCGACAGATCGGGCAACGCTGGTCGGTCGGTTCGCCGTGGAACCGCGCAGCGTTCTTCAGGTACGGCGAGGCGTCGCACACGTCGTACGTGCCGACCCGGCCAGCCAGGAGCTCACGCAGGACCGCTCGCTTCTGAAGCGAGTAGTCGACCACCTGGCGAGACGTGCGCATGCCGAGAAGGGTACGCGGTCCGGCCCGACGAGGCGACCACGCTCACGATGCGTGACGACAGCACCCCGGAACGGGGGTTTGTGCTGGCCGGCGCCAGCCGCTAACGTGCGATGTATCGGTCCGATACATCGCGGCGGTTACCGCTCCGCGCCGGAGGGTAAAGGGAGGATGGCCCGTGCTCGAATTCGCCATCCTCGGCCTCCTGCAGGAGTCTCCGATGCACGGCTACGAGCTGCGCAAGGAGCTGACCGCCAAACTCGGCGCGATCCGGGCGGCGATCAGCTACGGCTCGCTCTACCCGACCCTGCGCAGGTTGCAGGCGGCGGGTTGGATCACCGAAGCCGCCGAGACACCCGCCACCGCCGAGGAGGTTCCCGCGCTGACCAGCCGACGAGGTCGGGTGGTCTACAAAATCACCGCGGAGGGCAAGGAACGCTTCGCCCAGCTCATCGCACAGGCCGGGCCCGAGACGTACGACGACACGGGCTTCGGGGTGCACTTCGCGTTCTTCGCCCGGACCGACCAGGCGACCCGCCTGCGCATTCTGGAGGGTCGCCGCCGCAAGATCGAGGAGCGTCGCGAAGGGCTTCGCGACGTGCTGGGCCGGGCGGCCGAGCGCCTCGACGCTTACACGCTGGAACTGCAGCGCCACGGCCTTGATGCCTGTGAGCGCGAGGTCCGCTGGCTGGAGGAGCTCATCGCCAACGAGCGCTCCGGCCGAGCCCCGACGGTCCCGAACATCGGGACAGCCGGTGGCCGACGAGAAGACAACAGCCCGCCTCCGCCTGGAGAGACCAGGAATGAGCGGCCGTGACAGAAAAGAAGGAGGCAGACGCTATGGGCTCCGTCCGCGTCGCCATCGTCGGTGTGGGTAACTGCGCCTCGTCCCTGGTTCAGGGCGTCGAGTACTACCGGAACGCCAACCCGAACGACCGCGTCCCGGGTCTCATGCACGTCGCCTTCGGCGACTACCACGTCAACTCCGTGGAGTTCGTCGCGGCATTCGACGTGGACGCCAAGAAGGTGGGCATGGACCTCTCGGAGGCGATCGTCGCCAGCGAGAACAACACCATCAAGCTCTGCGACGTGCCGCCGACCGGCGTCACCGTGCAGCGCGGCCCGACCTTCGACGGTCTGGGCGAGTACTACCGCGAGATCGTCGAGGAGTCCGACGCCACCCCCGTCGACGTGGCGCAGACGCTGCGCGACGCGCAGGTGGACGTCGTCGTCTGCTACCTGCCGGTCGGCTCCGAGCAGGCCGCCAAGTTCTACGCCCAGGCCGCGATCGACGCCGGCTGCGCGTTCGTCAACGCCCTGCCGGTCTTCATCGCCTCCAACCCGGAGTGGGCCCAGAAGTTCACCGACGCGGGCCTGCCGATCGTCGGTGACGACATCAAGAGCCAGGTCGGCGCCACCATCGTGCACCGCGCCCTCGCGAAGCTCTTCGAGGACCGGGGCGTCGAGCTGCTGCGCACGTACCAGCTCAACTTCGGCGGCAACATGGACTTCATGAACATGCTGGAGCGCAAGCGGCTGGTCTCGAAGAAGATCTCGAAGACCCAGTCGGTCACCTCGCAGATCCCGCACGAGATGAGCAAGAGCGACGTGCACATCGGCCCGTCGGACCACGTGCCGTGGTTGGACGACCGCAAGTGGGCGTACATCCGCCTCGAGGGTCGCTCCTTCGGCGACACCCCGCTCAACGCCGAGCTCAAGCTCGAGGTGTGGGACTCGCCGAACTCGGCCGGTGTCATCATCGACGCCGTCCGGGCCGCGAAGATCGCGCTGGACCGCAAGATCGGCGGCCCGATCCTGTCGGCCTCGTCGTACTTCATGAAGTCCCCGCCGGTGCAGTACGCCGACCACGACGCCCACCAGGCCGTCGAGGAGTTCATCGCCGGCGAGGTCGAGCGCTGACCCGCTGAACCACCAGCAGCATCGGCGAGGGCCGGGTCCTGTCGGACCCGGCCCTCGCCGCGTCCGGGCACCGCCAGTGCGGCGATCGGTGGCAGTTCGGCAGCACGCTGCTCGGCGTGTCGAATCGCTCGGCAACCAACGATCAACGGGTCAGGACCAGGCGTGTCGCAGCGCGACGCCGGCCTCCAGCTCCAACAGCGTGACCTTGCGCGGCAGACCCCCGCCGAAGCCGACCAGCTTGCCGCCCGCGCCGACGATCCGGTGGCACGGCACGATCACCGGCACCGGATTGCGGTTGCAGGCCACCCCCACCGCCCGTGCCGCGCCCGGGTCGCCGACCAGCCGCGCCACCTCGCCGTACGTCAGCGTCCCGCCGTACGGGATGCGGGTCATCTCACGCCACACCGCCCGCTCGAACTCGGAGCCGCGCGGGGCGGCGACGGGCACGGTGAACGCCGTCAGCTCACCACCGAAGTACGCCCGCAGCTCCGCCACGGCCTGCCGGGACAGCGGGTCGCCGGGCTCGTCGACCGCCCCCTCGATCCGGCCGAAGTGCGCTCCGCAGACACTCGTGCCGTCGGTAGCCACGGAGAACTCGCCGATCGGCGAGTCGAGCACGGTCCAGCGCATGTCGCCATTGTCCCGCGCGGCGAGGCAAACTTCCGCCGCCGCCCGGCGTCTGAACTTCGGAGGTGGGCGGTGGCGGATGTCGACGGGGAGTTCACCACGTTCGTTCAGGAGCGGGGTGCCGCTCTGCTGCGCGTCGCGTACGCGCTGGCCGGCAATCAACACGCGGCGGAGGACCTGCTCCAGAACGCGCTGGCCAAGGCGTACGCACGGTGGCCGCGGATCAGGGGTGACGCCGAGCCGTACGTGAAACGCATCCTGTACCACGACCAGGTATCCGGCTGGCGACGACGAGGGCGGCGCACGGAGGTGCCCGTGGCGGAGTTACCGGAACGGGCGGCGACCGGCGACGGCGGCCACGAGACGGATCTGCGGTTGCTTCTGCTGGAGGCTCTGCGGGCGCTGCCGCCACGCCAACGGGCCGTGCTGACCCTGCGCTACCTGGAGGACCTCAGCGTCGAGCAGACCGCGACGCTGCTCGGCTGCCGAGCCGGCACGGTCGCCAGCCAGAGCGCCAAGGCACTGGCACGGCTCCGGCGTCTCGTACCGCGGCTGGACGAGCTGACCAGCCGCCCGGAGGTGACGCGATGACCACTTATCTGGACGAGGTGCTCCGCGGGGCCGTACGCGATCTCGCCGACGGCGCCGCGCCCGCTCCGGGGCTCGCCGCCCGGGCGCTCGGCCGGGGTCGTCGGCTGCGCCGTCGGCGACGGCTGACCGTGAGCGCGGCGGCGGTCGTCGCGGTCGTGGTGGCGGCTGTGCCGTTCGTACTGCTCCGACCCCGGCCGGCCCCGACTCCGGCGACGCCGCCCCCGACCGTGACTCCGTCACCCTCGATCACCTCGTCACCGTCGGTCCGGCCCGTCCCGGCAGCGAACTGGACCGCCACGCCGCTCGTGCTGCCGGGGAACTGGGAAGTGACACGGGCACAGTTCACCGGCGGTTCGGGCAACGGATTCCTGCTGGACCGGAGCCGGGGCCGCTACGTCCCCACCGATCGGTACGACGGCATCTTCCCCGCACCGACCGGGTCGCTGGTGGCGGTCGTCGAGGAGGACCGTCCACGTGAGGTCGGCCTCGTGGACATGGCGACCGGTAAGACCCGCTGGCACGAGGTCGGCCCTGCGCTGAATCGCCCGACCTGGTCACCGGACGGTCGCCACCTTCTGTTCACCACCGATCAGCTGGACCACTTCGGCTTCGTCGTGGTCGATCGGGACGGCAGGAGGCGTACGCATCAGGTGTCCCGGCAGCGCTACTTCTGCACCGACCAGTGCTCCTTCGTCTGGACTCGCGACGGTCGGGAGGTGGCACTGCCACAGACCGCCAAGGGCAAGCCACGGTCCGAGTCGATCCGGCACCCGCGAAGTGGCGTGCAGATGTTCTCCGCCGACGACGGACAACCGACCCGGTCGGAGCCGCTACCTGGCGATCCCGCCGGTCCGTGGGCCTGGTCGCCGGACGGTCGCCGGGTCGTCGTGCAGGGCCAGCAGGAGCCGTTGCTGGTGGAGACCGCCACCGGGCGGGTCGTCAACGCGCTGCCGGTCGCCGACGCCGTCTGGGCCGGCGACGACCGACTGCTCTACCGGCAGCCGTACGAAGGTGACTTCGTGCTCGCCGACACGGCGGGGCGCGAACTCGTCCGCCAGCCGCTGCCCGAACAGCTCTCGGAGTTGGAGGTGAGCGTGGCACCACACTGAGCCGTTGGACAGGACGACGCCGTTGCGCGGGATCGATATCGTGCAGGTCGTGGCCACGGGGACGCTCATCTTTCTGATCATCGGCGGAGCCGGTGTCGCGGTGCTGGCGCTCGCCCTGCTCGGCAGCGAGTTGCTCCACTTCGGGCATCCCGGCGTGGACGGGCCGATCTCCACCGAGACGATCGCGGGTTTCGCCGGAGCATTCGGGTTCGGCGGGGCGATCGTCAACGAACTGCTCGGTGCGCGTACCCCTGGAATGATCGCGGGCGCGGCGGCCGGCGGCCTGCTCGCGGCCGTGCCCACGGCGTGGCTGGCGTCGCGGTTCAGCCGGGCGGCGCGCAACATGCGCACCGACCCCACCCCCACCCGGGACGACCTGGTCGGTGCGCTCGGCCTGGTCGTCACGCCGGTGCCTGTCGACGGGTACGGCGAGGTGCGGGTACGCGTCGCCGGCCACCCGGTCAAGCTCAACGCCCGCGCCGACCAGCCAATTCCGATGGGCGCGCAGATCTTCGTCGTGCAGGCGCTCAGCGAGACCAGCGTGCACGTCGAAACCTACTGATTCCTCCTCGCAGACAGGACCCCCCTCCATGCCCCTGTTGATAGCTGTCGGCGGCGCGGTCGTCCTCGCGCTCGTCCTGGTGTTGTTCGTGCTCTCCCGGATCAAGGTGGCCGGCCCGAACGAGGCGTTCATCGTCACGGGCCGCAAGGGGCGCACCACGCACACCGCCGACGGCGGCCGGTCGACCGACACCTCCGGGCAGAAGGTGGTGCTCGGGGCCTCGGTCTTCGTGCTCCCGGTGGTACAGAAGCTCCAGTCGCTCGACCTGTCCAGCCGGCGGATCGACGTCGGCATCCGGGGCGCGGTCAGCAAGCAGGGCATCCGTGCCGACCTGCACGGTGTGGCGATCGTCAAGGTCGGAGGCACCGAGGACGCGATCCGGGCGGCGGCGCAGCGGTTCCTGCACCAGCAGGACGAGATCGACAACTTCACCCGGGAGGTGCTGGCCGGCGCGCTGCGCTCGATCGTCGGCCGGCTCACCGTCGAGGAGGTCATCCGGGACCGCGCGGCGTTCGCCAGCGCCGTGGCCGAGGAGGCCGAGCACTCGATGACCAACCAGGGGCTGGTGCTCGACACGTTCCAACTCCAGGACATCCTCGCCGAGGGCTCCTACCTCCAGGACCTGGGCCGGCCCGAGGCCGCCCGGGTGCTCAAGGACGCGGCCATCGCCGAGGCGCGGGCCCGGCAGCAGGCCGAGCAGGAGCGGCTGCTCGCCGAGGAGGCCATCGCCGAGGCGAACCGCAACCTGGCCCTCAAGCAGGCCGGCATCCAGGCGGAGATCGACGCGGCGAAGGCCAGGTCGGCCGCTGCCGGGCCGCTGGCCCAGGCGGAACGGGACCAGGCGATCCTCTCCGAGCAGCAGAAGGTGGCCGAGCGCAACGCCGAGCTGAAGCAGCGCCTACTGGACACCGAGGTACGCAAGCCGGCCGACGCCGCCCGGTACAAGGTGGAGCAGGAGGCCGAGGCGTCCCGCAACGCGGCGGTGCTCAGTGCGGACGCGCAGCGCCAGGCGGTCATCGCCGCCGCGCAGGCCTCCGCCGAACAGGCGCGACTCACCGGTGAGGGCGAGCGCGCACGGCGTGCGGCCCTCGCCGAGGCCAACGCGATCGAGGGTGCCAAGGAGGGTGAGGCCGAGCAGCGGCGGCGTTCCGCGATCGCCGAGGCGGTCGAGCGCGAGGGTCAGGCCGAGGCGGCGGCCATCCTGGCCAAGGGCCAGGCCGAGGCCGAGGCGATGGCCCGCAAGGCCGAGTCGTTCGCCGCGTACGGCGAGGCCGCGGTACTGGACCTGCTGGTCAAGGTCCTGCCGCAGGTCGTCGAGGCGGCCAGCGCTCCGATCGGGGCGATCGACAAGATGACGGTGATCTCCACCGACGGGGCGTCGTCGCTGACGAAGTCGGTGGCCGGCAACGTGGCACAGGGGTTGCAGCTCGGCAGCGACCTCACCGGCATCGACCTGGCCGGCCTGCTCGCACGCCTCGGCTCGGCATCCACCCCGAACGACGCAGCGGTCGACGGCAAGGTCGTCGAGACGCGCTAACCCCTGCCTCCGCCGACCGCCTCGCCGATCTTGCACTTACTGTCGCGACATAAGAGGGCATAACCCTCACATCGACAACCCAAAGTGCAAGATCGGCGAGGTGTGGGGGTGGGGGTCGGGGTCATCACGTCGAGCACCTCGCCGACCATCTCCGGGTCCAGGGCGCTGGTGGGCTCGTCGAACAGCATCGCCTTGGGCTGCATGGCCAG
>NZ_JBEXIJ010000046.1:0-41388 GCF_040608495.1 Micromonospora sp. NPDC005174
GGCCTCTACATCGGTCCGTACGCGGACCGGTCGGTGCGGGCGCTCGGGCTGGAACCGCCGCCCAGGCTCGGCGGTCGCCCGCCGAGCCCGACGAGGTGACCTACTTCTTGGCCTGACCGGCGGCGACCTCTTCCGCCGTCCAGTAGCCGGAGTCGATCAGCGTCGCCTTGATGTCGTCCTTGTAGACGGTCGCGATCGGCAGCAGGTAGGACGGGACGACCTTGACGCCGTTGTTGTACGTCTCGGTGTCGTTCGCCTGCGGCTGCTTGTCCTGCAGGAACGCCTCCGCCGCGTTGGCGGCCTGGTCGGCCAGCAGGCGGGTGTCCTTGAAGACGGTCGAGCTCTGCACGCCGTCGTTGATCAGCTTGATCGAGGCGATCTCGGCGTCCTGACCGGTCACGACCGGCATCTTCTTCTTGCCCGCACCGCCGTAGCCCGCGTTCTGCAGGGCGGTGATGATGCCCCGGGAGATGCCGTCGTACGGCGACAGGACCCCGTCGACGACCGAGCCGTCGTTGTAGCTGGACGTCAGCAGGTCCTCCATGCGCTTCTGCGCGGTCTCCTGCTGCCAGCGCAGGATGGCCACCTGCTCCTTGGTGGTCTGCTTCGACTTCACCTTCAGCGTGCCCGCCTCGATGAACGGCTTGAGGGTGTCCATCGCGCCGCCGAAGAAGTACTGCGTGTTGTTGTCGTCCAGCGAGCCGGCGAACAGCTCGACGTTGAACGGGCCCTTGGCCGTGCCCTTCGAGCCGTCCTTGTTCAGCAGGCCGAGACCGACCAGGAGCGCGGTGCCCTGCGCGACGCCGACCTTGTAGTTGTCGAAGCTGACGTAGAAGGCTACGTCCTTGCTGCCACGGATCAGCCGGTCGTACGAGATGACCGGGATCTTCGCGGCGGCGGCGGCCTGCAGCTGGCTGCTGAGCGCCGTACCGTCGATGGCGGCGATGACCAGGACGTCCGCGCCCTGGGTGATCATCTGGTCAACCTGCTGCGACTGGGTCGGGATGTCGTCGCCCGCGTACTGCAGGTCGACCTTGTAGCCCTTGGACTCCAGCTTCGACTTCACCGCGTTGCCGTCGGCGATCCAGCGCTCCGACGTCTGCGTCGGCATCGAGACGCCGATCGTCAGGTCCCCCGGCTTCTTGTCGCTGGTGTCGCCGCCGCTGCCGGCACCTCCACCACTGCACGCCGCCAGGCTCAGCGCCAGCGCCGCGCTACCGAGAGCAACCAGGAATTTCCTGCTCACGGGCTTCTCCTCTCCCGATTCCCCCCGCCGACCGCCGGGGCCACCTGTCATCTTTCGGGTAGTGTTAGCGCTCACATAGAGCACGTCAACACTTGATCCGAAATACCGGTGTCACGGTCTCGTAACGGAGACTTCTCCACCCACACGACCACGCGCAACCCTCGGGGACGGTTGATCGGGGGCCGCAGGTCACGAGGCATCGATGGTGTCCGTGGCGTCAGCCGCGCGGCGGGGCGACGCTGTCGCGCGCGACCAGAGTCGGGGCGATCGTCTGGCGCAGGGCGCCGCCACCGTTGCCGGACACGATCTGGGTCAGCAGCATCTGCAGGCTCGCCCGCGCGACGGCGTCGAAGTCCGGTCGCACGGTCGTCAGCGGCGGGATGAAGTACGCCGCCTCCGGCACGTCGTCGAACCCGACGACGCTGATCTCGGCGGGCACCTTCCGCCCGAACTCGTGCAGCGCCCGCAGCACGCCCAGGGCGAGGTGGTCGTTCGCCGTGAAGATCGCGGTCACCTCCGGCATCCGAGCGAGCATCTGCCCGCACCGGTAGCCCGAGGCCGCCGACCAGTCCCCGTGCATCAGGGGTGGTGGGACGATCCCCGCGGCCAGCAGCGCCTCCCGCCAGCCCTCGATACGACCGGCGCTGTCGAACCAGTCCGACGGCCCCGACACGTGCCAGACGGTGCGGTGCCCCGCGTCGAGGAGATGCTGCGTCACGGCCCGCGCGCCCGCCACCTGGTCGACAGTCACCAACGGCACCGGACGGTGGGGGTCGCCGTCGACCGTCACCAGTGGAACGTCCTTGGGCAGCCGCTCCAACGCCTCGCCGGCCGACTCGACCGGCGCGATGACCACGATGCCGGCGACCCGGTGCGCCAGATGCCGCTCGACAGCGGCCGAGATGGAACGGTGGTCCAGGTCCCGTACGCTGCCGACGCTGACCGCGAAGCCCTCCGCAGCGGCGGTCTGCTCCAGAGCGGCCAGCAGCGACGCCGGACCGTAGAGGGTGGTGTTCTGTGCGACCACGCCGATGACCTGGGACCGGCCGGTCACCAGGGCGCGCGCGGCACCATTCGGGCGGTAGCCGAGCTCGGCGATCGCCGCCCGCACCCGCAACCGGGTCTGCTCACGCACGTTGGGATGCCCGTTGAGCACCCTCGACACCGTCTGATGGGAGACACCGGCCAGACGAGCGACATCCGTCATCGCGGGACCGTGCACGGCCATTTCACTCCCCCCGCCTTCACCCGACCCGCGGCCCGTCGACGTCGACTGGAGCGGCCCGGCCCGATCCCCCTCGCTCAGCCACCACGCCGGTGCTGAATCGCAGGTGACCAGCGCTGGATCGCCGACAGTCTACGCCAGCCGCCCCCTCCAACACGGTACGGCGGAACGCGAACAACGCGGCGCGTGCCAGGTGGCGCCGGCGGTCTCTCCCGCCGTTCACGCGGACACCTCGACCGGCGACGGCCGCAACGAGCCGCCGCCCCGCTCCAAGCTCCTGGACAGAGCGTGGAACAGGGCGGCGGCGGGTCCGATCCGGCGGCGCTGGTGGTGCGGTCGCGACGCGGTCAGATAACTCGTCGTGTGACCGGCGTCACGGTGTGGTCAGGTCGAAGCGGCGGACGGTGACCGCGCCACCGAGCGCCTGGGTGGCGTGGTTGAAGATGGCGAACCGGTAGCCCATGAAGAACTGCCAGTTGTTCGCCAACGTCAGGGCGTTGCCGAACGACGTGAAGTTGACGCCGTCCGTGCTGTACGAGAAGCGTGCCTGTCGACCCGAGCCCGGTCTGATGTCGGCGTTGGCGCGCAACCAGATCCGGCCACCGGAGATGGCGGTGCTCGCCGCCTCGCTGCCGGTGCTGGTGGTGTTCCAGTTGCCGTCCATCGTGAGACCGTTCTGCATCACCAGACGGGTGGATCCGTTGTCCCGCTTGATGCCGATCCAGGCGGACGAGTTGCGCAGCACTGCCAGACCGGTGCGGTCACCGTCGCGCATCGTCGAGTAGTCCAGCTCGATGGTGGCGGTGGAGGTGGGGCCCTGGATGCGGTGTGTCAGCGTGTTGCGCGCCGCGTAGAGGTCACCGGTCACCGTGGCCGTCTGCAGGTTGAGCCCGTTGTTGACCGACCACCTGCTGTTGTCCGGGTTGTGGTTCCATTCCCACTGCGGGCCGAGCGTGGTGCCGGCGAACGTGTCGGTGCCCGTCAGCGGCTTCACCGCACGCGGCGGTGTGGGCAGGTTCGGCTTCGGGTAGGAGCTGCCCCACGCGCCGTTGACGGTCTGCAGCACCGGCCAGCCGTCGCTGGTCCAGGTGATCGGTGCCATGGCCGGCATCCGACCACCGGGGTACGCGTCGACGAACGACATGTAGTACCAGTCGCCGTTCTGGGTCTGCACGAGGCCACCCTGGTGCGGAACACCGCCGCCGGAGATCGGGCCGGGCAGGTTGAGCAGCACCTGACGCTGCTCGTACGGGCCGAACGGGCCGTTGGTCGACTTCAGCACGTACTGGCCGTTGGCCGGTCGGGTGAGCCAGATGTAGTAGGCCCCGTTGCGCTTGTAGAACCGCGCGCCCTCCAGGGTGCCGATGCTCGACGGGGTCTGGTACACCTGCTGGGCGCGTACCTGGGACTTCCCGTCGGCGGACAGCTGGGCGACGCTGATCGTGGTGTTGCCGTACGCCACGTACATGGTGTCGTTGTCGTCGATCAGCATGCCGGCGTCGTAGTAGCAGTTCGGGATGGTGGTGTGCTTGCTCCAGGTGCCGTCGACGGCGGACGCGGTGTAGATGTGCGTCTGCGAGAAGTCGATGCACCCGGCCCAGTAGTACGTGCGGTTGCTCGGCCGGTAGTTCAACGTCGAGGCCCAGATCCCGTCGACGTACGCGTTACCACCGCTCATGTCGTACTTCGAGCCGAACTCCAGGCGCGGTACGGAGTGCCCGGCGTACTCCCAGTTCACCAGGTCGTACGAGCGCAGCACCGGAGCGCCCGGCGAGTAGTGCATGGTGGAGGCCGACATGTAGTAGACGTCGTCCACCCGGATGATGTCGACGTCGGCGAAGTCCTGCCACACCACGGGGTTCGAGTACGTGCCGCTCGACGGGGGCGGTGTCGTCGGGGGTGGCGTGGTGGGGGGCGGCGTGGTGGGGTTGCCCCCGCCGTCGACGCGGACGAGCTGCCACTGCTGGTTGGTGCCGTTCCAGTCGTCGTACTGCACGATGTTGCCGCCGTCGGCGGTCGAGGCGCTCTGGACTTCCATGACCTTGTTGCTGTTGCGGTTGATCAGCCGGACGTAGCCGCCGTCCGAGTCGGCGAGCCGGAACTGCTGGTTGGTCCCGCTGTTGTCGGACCACTGCACGATCGCCCCACCATTGGCGGTCGAGCGGCCGGAAACGTCCAACACCTTGCCCGACAAGCGCGACTTGACCCGGTAGTAGCCACTGCCGGAGTCCACGAACTGCCACTGCTGCTGGTTGCCGTTGTTACGCGTCCACTGCGTGATCCGCGCACCGTCGTTCGTGGCCGAGTTGTACACGTCCAATGCCTTGCCACTGTTGCGGTTCACCAGGACGTACCACGCGCTGGTGTCGACCGTGGCCGCCGATGCGGGCGCCGCGGCCACCGCCGCCGCCGCGCCACCGACCACCAGCGCCGTCGCCGCGATGGCGACTCTCGACAGCCAACTGCGCCGGCGTGGCGCACCCCGGGGAACCCGACCGATGGAAAGCATGATCCTCCTCTGCTGACGCGAACCGTGCGGTCTGGGCCGTCGTCCGCGGCACCGGGCGGGGCACCGAACTGACCATGCCCGGCCATGTGATCGCTAACAGCACTTCCCGAGCGCCGCGGCAGCACGATGCCGAAGACGAGGGGTTAGGACGGACGCACGGCCGGACCAGGCAATGACATCGACCACCTTGGTTATAGACTGTGAGCGATAACATGCTCTTAGTCAAGGCGTAACACGATCGGCTCGCGGGCCTGCTAGGACGCGTGGCAGAGCCGGTGCGGAGGCACGAACGGGTGGTCCACCCCGGCCCGCAGGCAGGGGTGGACCACCCGTTTCACCGGACGCTTCGGCCGCCGCTCAGAAGCCGCGGGCCAACCGGTAGTAGGCCTGGTTCCACCGGATCTCGTCCGCGAAGCGGCGCGCATTGGTGTCGGCGTCGATGACGACGAGCTCGGTCCGGCTCATCTCCGCCAGGTCGTGCAGCTCCTCGGTGCCCACCGCCTGCGACAGCACGGTGTGGTGCGGCGCTCCGGCGGTGATCCAGGACTCGGCGGAGACCGGCAGGTCCGGTCGCGGCCGCCAGACGGCACGGGCCACCGGCAGTCGGCGTAGCGGCTGCGGCGGCGGCACGACGTCGATCTCGTTGGCCACGAGTCGGAACCGCTCCCCCATGTCGGCCAGCCCCAGCACCACCGCCGGACCGGGCGCGGCGTCGAACACGAGCCGTACCGGATCCTCCCGCCCACCGATGCTCAGCGGGTGGATCTCGACGTTGGGCACGTCGGACGCGATGGTCGGACAGACCTCGAGCATGTGGGCGCCGAGGACCAGCTCCTGGCCCGGGGTGAGGTCGTAGGTGTAGTCCTCCATGAACGAGGTACCGCCCTGGACACCCACGGACATCGCCTTGATGGTGTGCACCAGGACCGACGTCTTCCAGTCGCCCTCGCCGCCGAAGCCGTACCCGTCGGCCATCAGCCGTTGCACGGCGATGCCGGGGAGCTGACGCAGACCGCCGAGGTCCTCGAAGTTCGTGGTGAACGCCCGGAACCCACCGGCGTCCAGGAACGCGCGCATACCCAGCTCCAGGCGGGCGGCGTAGCGCAGCGAGTCGTGCCGCTCACCCCCGGGAAGCAGCTCGGCACCCACGCGGTAGCTGTCGCCGTACTCCTTGACCAGCTCGTCCACGTCGGCGTCGGCGACCTCGCCGACCACCTCGACCAGGTCGTTGACGCCGTAGGTGTTGACCGACACGCCGAAGCGCAGCTCCGCCTCGACCTTGTCACCCTCGGTCACCGCGACGTCGCGCATGTTGTCGCCGAAACGGGCCAGCCGCAGCGACCGCATCGCCGACCAACCGGTCGCCGCGCGGGCCCAGGCGCCGACCCGGGCGGTCACCCGCGGGTCGCTGACGTGCCCGGCGACCGTCTTGCGGGCCACACCGAGGCGGGTCTGGATGTACCCGAACTCACGGTCGCCGTGCGCGGCCTGGTTCAGGTTCATGAAGTCCATGTCGATGTCGTCCCACGGCAGCAGGACGTTCGCCTGGGTGTGCAGGTGCAGCAGCGGCGTCTGCAGAGCGTCCAGTCCGGCGATCCACATCTTCGCCGGCGAGAACGTGTGCATCCACGCGATGACCCCGATCGCGCCCTGGGCGGCGGCCTCCCGGCAGACCCGCAGGATCTCACCGCTGTTGGTCAGGACGGGCTTCCAGACCACCCGGGCGGGAATCTGCGGCGAGTCGTCGAGCGTGGCCGCGATCTGGCGGGACTGCTCGGCTACCTGCCGGAGCGTCTCCTCGCCGTACATGCCTTGGCTGCCGGTGAGGAACCAGATCTCGGGTTCGGGGTGTGGTGCCATGGGGTTGCCTTCCGCGAGAGGGGCGGTCACTTGTAACGGATTCCGATGAGTCGCTGCAGGAGGATGAACGCGAAGAGCAGGCCGCCGATCACGATCTTGGTCCACCAGGAGTTCAGGCTGCCGTCGAACGTGATGAGAGTCTGGATCACGCCCAGGACCAGCACGCCGAGCACCGTGCCGAAAATGTATCCGGCGCCGCCGGTGAGCACGGTGCCGCCGATGACGACGGCGGCGATGACGTCCAGTTCCATGCCGACGGCGATCAGCGGCGCGCCGGAGAGAGTGTAGAAGGACAGCAGGATGCCGCCGATCGCCGAGCAGAGCCCGCTGATCGTGTAGACGGCGATCCGGGTCCGCCCCAGCGGCAGGCCCATCAGCAGCGCCGACTGCGGATTGCCGCCGATCGCGTACACGTTGCGTCCCAGCCGGGTGTAGGCCAGCACGTACGCGGCGACGAGCACAACGGCGAAGGCGATCAGCACGCTGATCGAGACGAAGTTCCCCCGGGGATCACCGATCCGCTCCTGCGACATCCTGGTCCAGAAACCGTCCGTGATCGGGATGGACGAGTCCGAGATGAACGTGCACATGCCTCGGGCGAAGAACATCCCGGCGAGCGTGACGATGAACGGCTGGATCTCGAAGAAGTGGATGACGCAGCCCATCAACAGGCCGAGCGTCGGGCCGATGAGCAACGCGACGACGAGCACGAGCCCCGCCGGCAGACCCTTGTTCAACAGGTCCGCCGACACCATCGCCGTCATCGCGACGACGGACCCGACCGACAGGTCGATGCCACCGGTGAGGATCACGAAGGTCATGCCCACCGCGACGACGAGCAGGAAGCCGTTGTCGATGAAGACGTTGAAGATGACCTGCACGTTCGAGAACGCCGTGTACTGGGACACGCCGATGCCGTACATGACCAGCAGCAGGGCGAGCGTGGCCAGCACCGGCACCTGTCGCCGGGGCAGCCGGAACCGGGTGCGGCGGGGGGCGGTGAGCGATCCGGTGGTCATGCCGGCACCTGCTCCTTCGGCTTGTCGGCGACGGGGCGCGGCGGTGGGGTGCTCTTCCGGCGCCGGCTGAACCGGGCTCGGAAGGCCGGCGCCTGGATGAGGCAGACGGCGATGACGACCACCGCTTTGAACAGCAGCGACGTCTGCGGCGAGATGTTCATCGCGTACACCGTGGTGGTCAGTGTCTGGATGATCAGCGCGCCGAGGATGGTGCCGCTGAGGTAGAACCGGCCGCCGGCGAGGGACGTACCGCCGATGACGACCGCGAGGATGGCGTCCAGCTCGACCCAGAGGCCGACGGCGTTGCCGTCGGCGCTCGACACGTTGGCCGTCATCATGAACCCGGCGATCGCCGCGCAGGCGGCGCTGAGGACGTACACGAGGAAGATGACACGGTTGGAGCGGATGCCCGCCAGCCGGCTCGCCTCGGCGTTGCCGCCCACCGACTCGACGATCATGCCGAGGGCGGTGCGACGGGTGAACGCGGCGACGAGCAGGGCGGCGGCGAGCGCGATGAAGATGGCCAGCGGCAGGGTGAGCAGGTGACCCAACCCGATGGCCCGGAACGGCCCCGAGTTGATGGTGATGATCTGACCCTGCGTGATGAGCTGGGCGAGGCCACGACCGGCCACCATCAGGATCAGGGTGGCGATGATCGGCTGGATACCGATCACGGCCACCAGCACCCCGTTCCAGGCGCCGAGCACCAGCGAGAGCCCGAACGCCATCGCGAGCGCGGTCAGCACCACGCCGAGGCTGTTCTGGTCGGGCTGCTTGCTGATGTACATGCAGGCGACCGCGCCGCTGATGGCGCAGAGGGAGCCGACCGACAGGTCGATGCCTCCGGTCGAGATCACCAGCGTCATGCCCAGCGCCACCAGGATCAGTGGCGCGCTCAGCCGCAGGATGTCGATCGGCGTGCCGTACAGGTGCCCGTCCTTGAGCTCGATGGACAGGAACCCGGGGCGGTAGATCGTGTTCGCCGCGAGCATGACGACCAGCACGGCGACGGGCCAGAACAGCCGGTGACCGATCATCGTTCGGTACCGGCTCGTGGTGTCGTTCATCGGTCCGCCTCCTCCCGCTGGGATCCACTCGCGATCGTCTGCATGATGCGCTCCGCGTCGAGACCCTCGTTGTTGGCGAGCTGCGCGACCATCTGCCGGTCCCGCATGACGGCCACCTTGTGGCTGAGGCGCAACACCTCCTCCAACTCGGCCGAGATGAACAGCACCGCCATCCCGCCGTCGGAGAGTTGCGCCACGAGCCGCTGGATCTCCGTCTTCGCGCCGATGTCGATGCCCCGGGTCGGCTCGTCCAGGATCAGCAGCCGGGGCTCGGTGATCAGCCACCGGGCGAGGAGGACCTTCTGCTGGTTGCCGCCGGAGAGGTTGCGTACCGGCACCTCCGGGTCCGCCGGACGGATGTTGAGCGCCTTGACGTACTTGTCGACCAGTTCGTCCTGGCGGCGGCGCGGTATCGGCCGCAGCCAGCCACGGGCGGCCTGCATGGCGAGGATGATGTTCTCGCGGACCGACAGGTCCGGGACGATGCCCTCGGCGCGGCGGTTCTCCGAACAGAAGCCGACGCCCTGGTCGATGGCCTGCGCGGGGGTACGCAGACTGCCGGCCGTGCCGTCGATCGCGACCTGCCCGCCGTCGGCCCGGTCGGCCCCGAAGAACAACCGTGCCACCTCGGTACGCCCCGAGCCGAGCAGGCCCGCGAGGCCCACCACCTCACCGGGGTGGATGGTCAGACTGAACGGCTCGACAGCGCCGGCCCGGCCGAGGTTCGACACCGCCACCAGGGGGGTGCCCTCCTCGAGCGCGGCCAGGTCGCGTCGCGAGTGCTCCTCGATCCCCTCCAGGACGTCGAGCTCCTTGCCGATCATCTTCTCGACGAGGCCGAGTTGGGGCAGCTCGGAGGTCAGGTACTCGCCGACGAGCCCGCCGTTGCGCAGCACCGTGATGCGGTCCGCGATCTCGTAGACCTGGTCGAGGAAGTGCGTCACGAACAGGATCGCGATGCCCTCGTCGCGCAGTTGCCGCATGATGCGGAACAGCTGCGCGACCTCACCCGCGTCGAGGCTGGACGTCGGCTCGTCCAGGATCAGCACCCGGGCCTGGATGTCGATGGCGCGGGCGATCGCGACCATCTGCTGGATCGCCAGCGAGTACGAGCCCAGCGGCGCGCTGACGTCGAGGTCGAGGTCGAGACGGGACAGCAGCGCGCGGGCGCGGCGGCGGACCTCGCCCCAGCGCACGGCGCCGAGCAGGCGCGGCTCACGGCCGATGAAGATGTTCTCCGCCACCGAGAGGTTGGTGCAGAGATTGACCTCCTGGTAGACGGTGCTCACCCCGGCGGCCGTCGCCTGCATCGGTCCACTGAAGGACACCGGCTCGTCGCCGAGGGTGATCGTGCCCTCGTCGGTGTCGTAGACACCGGTCAGCACCTTGATGAGGGTCGACTTCCCGGCGCCGTTCTCGCCCATCAGGGCGTGCACCTCGCCGGGGAAGAGTCGGAAGTTGACGTCGTGGAGTGCACGCACCCCGGGGAAGGACTTGCTGATCCCGGTCATCGTCAGGACCGGACGGCTATCCGTCATCCCATCAGACCTCTTCTGGGGGTTGTCGACGCGGATGGGCCGTTGCGCTCCCACCGCGCTCGCCCGGCCCCTGCACTGGGGCTCGGGCGGGCGTGGCGCGGGTCGTCGCGGATCATGCCCGGTCCGTTCGGGTTTACGGGGCGACACGGCGGGGCCGCCACGCGAGCGCGGCGACCCCCCTCGCGTCGATCAGTACTTGCGGGTGGGCAGCGCCTCCTTGGCCTGCGCCTGCGTGAAGGTGGTCTCCTCGGTCTCGATCCGAGGCGGCACCGTCTCGCCCGCCTTGACCTTCTTGGCCAGGTCCATCAGCTGTGGGCCGAGCAGCGGGCTGCACTCCGCGATGAAGTTGAACTTCCCGTCGGCGAGAGCCTGCATACCGTCCTTGACGGCGTCGACCGTGATGATGGTGATGTCCTTGCCGGGCACCTTGCCGGCCGCGGTGATGGCCTCGAGAGCGCCCAGACCCATGTCGTCGTTGTGCGCGAACAGCACGTCGATCTTCGGGTTGGCCTTGAGGAACTGCTCCATGACCTGCTTGCCGCCCGCCCGGGTGAAGTCACCCGGCTGAGAGGCGATGATCTTCAGGTTCGGGTTGGCGGCGATCGCCTCGCCGAAGCCCTTCTTGCGGTCGTTGGCCGGTGCCGCACCGGTGTTGCCCTGCAGCTCGACGATGTTGACCGGGCCCGTCGCGCCCTTCTTCTGCTCGACCAGCCACTCGCCCGCGAGCTTGCCCTCCTTGACGAAGTCCGAGCCGAGGAAGGTCTTGTAGAGGCTCTTGTCGGCCGAGTCGACCGAGCGGTCGGTCAGGATGACCGGGATGCCGGCGTCCTTGGCCTCCTTGAGCACGGTGTCCCAGCCGGACTCCACAACCGGCGAGAAGGCGATGACGTCCACCTTCTGCTGGATGTAGTTGCGGATGGCCTTGATCTGGTTCTCCTGCTTCTGCTGCGCGTCGTCGAACTTCAGCTCGACGCCCGCCGCCGCAGCGGATTCCTTGATCGAGGTGGTGTTCGCCGTACGCCACCCGCTCTCGGCACCGACCTGGGAGAAGCCCATCGTGATCTTGCCGTCGTCCTTGGACCCGCCGCCGCCGGTGTCGCTGTTGCCGCAGGCCGCCACGCCGCCGATGAGCAGCACACTGGCGAGGACCGCGATAGCGCGCTGCGTTCGCATCTTTCTCATCAGATCTCCTTGGCTGGGTGTGGTGGGGACCGCGTCAGCCGCCGACGAGCAGAGGTGGCGTACGCGGGTGGTGCGTGCTGGTGCGTCGGTGGAGCAGACCGGCGGGCCGTGTGGAGACGGTCAGGAGCCCGCCGGTGCGACTGGTTGTTGGCCGTAGACGTTCTGGTAACGGTGGTAGAGAGCGTCGATGTCGGCCTGCGCGATGGGCACGGGCTGCCCGAGGGTGCGCGCCAGGTACGAGGTACGGGCCACGTCCTCGCACATGACCGCCGCCTTGACCGCCGCCCGGGCGTCCCGGCCGATGGTGAAGACGCCGTGGTTGCGCATGAGCACGGCGGGCGAGCGGTGCCCGGCGAGCGT
The DNA here is from genome assembly GCF_040608495.1 of Micromonospora sp. NPDC005174. Classification (NCBI taxonomy): domain Bacteria; kingdom Bacillati; phylum Actinomycetota; class Actinomycetes; order Micromonosporales; family Micromonosporaceae; genus Micromonospora; species Micromonospora sp. NPDC005174. The sequence continues at coordinate 12,007 of NZ_JBEXIJ010000046.1, forward strand.
GGCGACGATGCCCTTGCCGATGTCGTCGCCGCCGATCAGCGCGAACGGGCCCAGCGGGATCTCCCCGCCGAACTCGTCGGCCTGCGCGGTGAGGTGACAGGGGATCGCCTCACCGCAGGCGGCCCAGGCGCTCGCGTACGAGCTGTGGGTGTGCACCACGCCGCCGACCTCCGGCATGGCGCGGTAGACGTAGGCGTGGGCGGCCGTGTCGCTGGACGGCGTCAGGTCTCCCTCGACCAGGATCCCGTCGAGGTCGCAGACCACCATCGTGTCGGCCGTGAGGTCGTCGTAGCCCACACCGCTCGGCTTGATGACCATGAGGTCCTGGCCGGGCACCCGCGCGGAGACGTTGCCGGACGTCCAGGCCACCAGGTTGTACCGGGTCAGCTCGCTGTGCAGGCGGGCAACCGTCTCGCGCAGCTCACCGATCTGCCGGTTCAGCTCTGCGTTCATGCGACGACCTCCAGCGGGGCCTCGTGCGTGGCCACGGCGGCCTCTACCGCCGCGTTGCGGATCGCCCGGAGGCGGAGCATCACGTCGTTGCCGCCGCGACCGAAGTGGTCGTGCAGCGCCCGGTACTCGGCGTACAGCGCGTCGTAGGCGCGCGCCCGCTCGGGGTCCGGCGTGTAGACCGCCTCGTGCACCCGCCCCATCGCCTGGGACGCCTCGTGGATCGACGGGTACGCCCCGGCGGCGACGGCGGCGTGGATCGCCGAGCCGAGCGCCGGCCCCTGCGCGGACGCGATGATGTTCAGCGGCCGCTTGGTCACGTCGGCGTAGATCTGCATCAGGAGCTTGTTGTTGGTGAGACCGCCAGCGATCACCAGGTCGTTGACCGGCACGCCGGCCTCGACGAACGCGTCGATGATCATCCTGGTGCCGTACGCCGTGGCCTCCAGCAGCGCGCGGTAGATGTCCTGCGGGCGGGTGGCCAGGGTCATCCCGACGACCATCCCGCTGAGGTCGTGGTTGACCAGCAACGAGCGGTTGCCGTTCCACCAGTCCAGCGCGACCAGGCCGTGCGCGCCGACCGGCTGGCTGGCGGCCAGCTCGGTGAGGCGTTCGTGCGAGGCGAGCCCGGCGGGAGCGCCGTGCTCGACGAACCAGCCGAAGATGTCGCCGACACCGCTCTGGCCGGCCTCGTAGCCCCACGCCCCGGGGCTGATGCCGCCGTCGACCACGCCGCACATGCCGGCGACCTCGGCCGGGTGCTCGCCGTTGACCACGTGACAGGTGGACGTGCCCATGATGGCCACGAGCCGACCCGGCCGCACGGCCTGCGCGGAGGCCGCGGTGACGTGCGCGTCGACGTTGCCGACCGCTACCGCGATCCCCTCCGGCAGTCCGGTCCAGGCGGAGGCGCGGGCGGTGAGCGTGCCGGCGCGGGCACCGAGTGGCAGCAGCGGGCCGTCGAGCTTGGCCACGAAGTCGCCGAAGTCGGGGTTGAGCGTGGTCAGGAAACTCTCGGACGGATACTGCCCGTCCTGCAGGATGCCCTTGTAGCCGGCGGTGCAGACGTTGCGGGTCTCGGTGCCGCTGAGCTGCCAGACGATCCAGTCGGCGGCCTCGATGAACCGCTCGGCCCGGTGGTAGATCTCCGGGTCCTCCTCCAGGATCTGCAGACCCTTGGCGTACTGCCACTCAGCGGAGATCTTGCCGCCGTAACGGCCGATCCACGGCTCCGCCCGCTCGTGGGCCAGCGCGTTGATCCGGTCGGCGTGCGGCTGCGCGGCGTGGTGCTTCCACAGCTTGACCCACGAGTGCGGCCGGTCGCGCAGCTCGGGATCCTCGCAGAGCGGGGTGCCGTCGGCGCGCGTCGGTAGGACGGTGCAGGCGGTGAAGTCGATGCCGATGCCCACCACGGCGGCGGGGTCCACTCCCGCGGCGGAGACCGCCGCGGGAACGGCGTAGCGCAGCACGTCGCGGTAGTCGTCCGGATTTTGCAGCGCCCAGTCCGGGGGCAGTGGTCTACCTCCGGGCAACGTCTCGCTGATGACCCCGTCGCCGTATTCGTGCACCGCGGTCCCGAGTTCGGCACCGTCACGAACCCGGACCACGAGGGCCCGCCCGGAGAGAGTGCCGAAGTCGACACCCACGACGTAGCTTTCGGCAGCTCCGCCCACACGCTCCATGTTCACCTCCACCGTTAACGGGGATAGTGTTAACGCTCACATCCAGCCTCGTCAAGACATCTACCTGCAACAGCTCCGTAACGGAACGCGGAGGCCGCACTGACTCGGGCGCGTCGATAGCGGACCGCCGCAGAGGACGCGACCCGACCCGAGCGTCGAGCCGTCCCGACTTCCCGCTGCGCGGCGCCCCCGGCGCCGCCGGGGCGCGGCGACGATCACACCCGCCGCCGGAGGACGCGACGGCGCGGCCCGGACGGGGCAGGTGGCGTGACGACGGCGTCATCCTCGCGTGGCTGCGACAGCGTCACCCCACGACCACGATCGGCCCGCCGATGGAATGTCAGCGATAACATCGACAGCGCCGATGCTCGCGCATGATCAGACCTGTCAACCGGACTGTCGCCACGTCCGAGCCCATGACCCGCGCTCCAGTGCTCGGCACTCGACGCCGGCCGCCGACCGCCGACCGCCGACCGCCGACCGCCGACCGCCGACCGCCGACCGCCATCGAATGTTATCGATAACATTCGACGTTCCGCCGTGCGCGAACCGCGCGGAGCGTGGTGATCGACTCCAGGTCGACGATGTGGCGAGCCAGGCCCGGGCACGCCGATGGCCCGGCCCACCTGGGCCGGGCCGTCGGATGTCGGGTCAGACCGTCCGGCTGCGGTTGTAGAGCGCCCTGGCCCACCAGAAGCAGGCCACCGTGATGACGGCGCACCAGGCGACCGCGAGGAGCCCGTTGGCACCGATCCCCGTGCCGAGCAGCAGGCCGCGGAGCGTCTCCATGACCGGGGTGAAGGGCTGGTAGTCGGCGAACAGGCGCACCGGGGTCGGCATCGAGTCGGTAGGGACGAAACCGCTGCCGAGGAACGGCAGCAGCACCAGCGGCATGGGCAGGTTGCTGGCCGCCTCGACGCTCTTGGTGACCAGGCCGAGAGCCACCGACAGCCAGGTGACGGCGAAGGTGACCATGACCAGCACGCCGATCGCGGCGAGCCATTCGACGGCGTTGGCGGTGGGACGGAACCCGACCAGCAGCGCCGCGCCGGTGACGCCCGCCAGGCCGAGCATCGTCTGGAACATGCTGCCCAGGACATGGCCGGTGAGGACCGACGGTCGGAAGATCGGCATGGTACGGAAGCGGGCGATGATGCCCTCGGCCATGTCCATGGCGACCGAGATCGCGGTGCCCTGCGCCGCGCTGGCCACCGTGATGAGCAGGATGCCGGGGGTGACGTAGTTGGCGTAGTCGGCCCGACCGCCGGCAGGCCCGAGGCCGGCGCCGAGTGTGCCGCCGAAGACGTAGACGAAGAGCAGCAGCAGGATGACCGGGATGCCGACGAGCATCAGGGTCAGCGAGGGGTAGCGGCGCATGTGCAGCAGGTTGCGCCGCAACATGGTGTTGGAGTCGCGCAGGGCGAGGGTGAGGGTGCTCATCGCGCTGAAGCCCTTTCGTGGCCGAGCCGCCCGGCTCGGGTGTCGGGTTGGCCGGTGAGGGCGAGGAAGACGTCGTCGAGGTCGGGGGTGTGCACGGCGAGGCCGGCCACGGTGATGGAGTCCCGGTCGAGGTCGTCGAGGAGGGACCGCAGCGAGCCCACTTCACCGTCGCTCGGCACCTGGAGGGTCAGCGCGGCGTCGTCCCGGGTGGCGGCGGTGAACGTACGGGCCGCCGAGTCGAGCCCCTCCTGGTCGGCGAAGCGCAGGACGACGTGACCGCCCGGGATGAGCCGCTTCAGCTCGTGCGGGGTGCCCTCGGCGATCAGTCGGCCGTGGTCGAGGAAGGCGACGCGGTCGGCGAGCTGATCGGCCTCCTCCAGGTACTGGGTCGTCAGCAGGATGGTGACGCCCTCGGCGACGAGCGCCTTGATGATGTGCCACATGGCGCGGCGGCTGCGCGGGTCGAGCCCTGTCGTCGGCTCGTCGAGGAAGATGACGCGGGGATTGCCGACCAGCGTCATCGCGAGGTCGAGTCGACGGCGCATGCCGCCGGAGTACGTCGCGGCCGGCTTGTCCGCCGCTCCGCCCAGGTCGAACTGGTCGAGCAGGTCGGCGATCCGTCGGCGACCCGCCGCCCGGTCCAGGTGACACAGGTCGGTCATGAGGTGCAGGTTCTCCCGGCCGGTGAGCAGGTTGTCCACGGCGGAGAACTGGCCGGTGACACCGATCGACTCGCGTACGGCGTCGGCGTCGCGGGTCACGTCGTGCCCGAGGACGCGGGCGAGGCCGCCGTCCGCCGGCAGGAGGGTGGAGAGGATCTGCACGGTGGTGGTCTTGCCGGCGCCGTTGGGGCCGAGCAGCGCGAAGATCGTGCCCTCGGTGATCATGAGGTCGATGCCGTCGAGCACGACCTTGTCGCCGTAGGACTTGCGTAGGTCGGTGGTGACGATCGCGGGCTTCCTGCTGCCGTTCATGGTCTCCTCGCTTGCGGTGGGGGTCGGGGCGGATCAGGCGCGGCGGATCGTGATGTCGCCGTACGAGGTGTTGGCACGGATCTCGACCGTCTCGTCGGTCTCGGCCGGACCGTCGGTCGTCTCGAGGGCGTTGTGTACACGGCCGTGTCGGGAGCTGACGTCGAGCCAGGCGGCGGTGCCGCGCCGGACCCCGACCTCGATCGCCCCGTACGAGGTCTGCGACTCGATCGCCCCGCGTACGACCTGGCCCAACCGCACGTTGCCGTACGCGGTCCGTGCTACCACCGAGGCCGTCGACGCGTCGACGGTGATGTCGCCGTACGCGGTGTTGATCCGGACGTCACCGCCGCTGCTGCCGATCCAGCAGTCACCGGACGAGTTCTTGATCTCGACATTGCCGTCGACCGCGCCGAGGCGCACCTTGCCGGACGATGCCTTCACCCGGGCGGAACCGGTGACGCGCTCCACCGCGACCTCGCCGTGACTGCTGTCGATCTCCAGCGAGCCGGCCTCCTCCAGGCGGATGGTGCTCCCGGTCTTGATGCGGCACTCGCCGAGCCGTCCCTCGCCGCGGAAGACCGCCCACGCCGCCTCGGCATGCAGCCGGCTGCCGCTCGGCACCTCGATCAACACGTCGACGGACGGTCCGGAGCCGAAGCCGTACCGACGCCAGCTCTTCGGCACCCTGATGCGCAGCTGCCCGGCGGCGAACTCGACTGTGGTCTGCTCCGCCGCGCTCACGTCGGACTTGCTCGACGGGTCGCGGGGCCGTACCCGTACCACGGTGTCGGTGCGGTCGGTCGCGGCGATCCAGGCGTCCCCGATGGGCAGCTCGACCTGGACGGAGATCGGTTCTGGTGTGTCGAAAACAGGCATGGTGGTCTCCCGGGAGGGTGTCAGCGAAGGCGGAAGGAGGTGCGGACAGGCGCGGTTCAGCGCGCCCAGCCGGTGACGTGCTGGCCGGACCTCGGGGGTTCCGGCCGGCGTGGCGGCTGGCGGTCGGGGCCGCCGGCCCCGACGGCACTGGCGACGGCGCGCACCAGCCAGGCGTTGACGGACAGCCCGGCGCGGCTCGCGGCCTCGTCGACGCCCGCCTTGAGGTGGTCGGGAAGGCGGAGGTTGATCCGGGACGTGCCGCCCTCGTCACCCTCGGGCGGCACCAGCGGCGCCGGGGCCGCCGGCGGTTCACCGGCCTGGCCCGGCCCGTCCGTGGGCGGGGTGGCGGGTGCCACCACGAAGTCGGGCTCGCGTCCGCGCAGCCGGACGTGCACCGATCCGGGGGCGAGATCACGGGTGATCTCGTCGGCGGCGTCGGAGAGCGCTTCGAGCAGCGTGAGGTGAGTCGCCGCTTCGAGTTGGGTGAAGAGCCGTTCGGCCAGCACCCGACCCTCCGGGTCCACGCCCTCGGCGGCCACGGCGAACTCGTTGCGCAGATTCTCGACGTACGGCCTCAAGTCCATGGCACCATCATGGCACCACTTTGGCTCACGATGCAACAGGTATGGCTCACTCTGCTGCCATGACGAACGTCGTCGCAGTTCACCGCCGGTGCGCCGCCCCTCCGAAGGCGCGGCGGACCAGGCGGTTGGCGACCTCCTGGCTCAGCCCGGTGGCCACCAGCAGGTCACTTGTCGTCGTCCGCACCTGCGCCACCACGACGGCACCGGAGAAACCGACCCCCTCGCGGTAGGCGTCACCGGCGGCGCAGACCGCCGCGAGAGCACGCTCCCGCGCCTGAACGGGTTCCTGACCGGCGGCGAACTGCCGCTTGAGCAGGCGTACCGCCTCGGCAAGGTCGGCGACGGCCGTGGGCATCCGTTCCGGGACGGACTCACCGTCCTCGATGAGTGTCACCACCCGACGGATGAGCGTTCCCGTGTTGCGCATCGCCCGGTCGATCGGCTCCGCCGTGTGCGCGTACCGGGCCACCGGCCCCTGCCGCTCGTGCCAGTGCACGGGCGAGAGGGTGCTGGCCTCCCGGGCACCCTGCGTCGCCTCGACGAGGGCCCCCAGCTCGTCCTTGTTGTCGCGCAACTTCGCCCGGGCCGTCAGCGCGCGGGCGATGTCACGGTCGGCCAACGCGCCGGCGGTGGCCTCGAGCTGGTCGCTGAGCAGGTCCAGCGCCGGCCGGGCGGCCCGGTTGAGCACCCGCAGCGGGCTCAACGGCAACAGGACGGCGGTGACCAGCAGCGCCATCGTGCCCCCGACGAGGGCGTCCACGAAGCGGGGAATCTCCAGGTCCCGCACGGACGGACTCAACGTGGCGATGAGCACGGCCGTGGCCCCGGCCTGGATCACCACCGCCGCGCTGCCGGCGAGGAACAACGCGACCAGGATCGCCAGCACGACCATCAGCGCGAGCTGCCACCACCCGGTGCCGATCACCCCGAGCAGCAGGTCACCGACCAGCACCCCCACGGTGACACCGATGATCAGTTCGATGGTGCGACGCAGGCGTTGACCGACCGACGCCGCGAGGGTGGAGACCGCGGAGATCGGCGCGAACACCGGCTGCGTGACGTGCAGCACCTGGTGCGCCACCAGCCAGGACAGCGCCGCGGCAAGGCCGGCCTGCAGGGCCAGACCGCCGATGCCTCGAACCCGCCGCCCCCGGGCCCGCAGCGTCTCCGACAGCCGGCCCCACAGGCGGGCGCCGGTCGACGTCGGGCCGGACTGCGCTCCCGCGCCAGCGCGTGCCGGCGCGTCCCCCTCCGTACCGGGTCGACCGGCAGCGACCATGGCGGGCGGCTACCCCGCCGTACCCCGATCAATCCTGGCCGCCGGGCACGACCACGCGGGTCCGTGCCGGGCCGGCGTCCGACGGCGGGTCGCGCTCAGCGCGCGGCGAGCGTCTTCTCGGCGTACGCCCAGAGCTGGTCCGCCGCCACCGGGTCGACCGCGTGGTCGGCGACCCCGTCGGTGGCGTCGGGTCCACCGGGAACCACAGCCATCTCCTGGTTGTCGACGAAGTACCGGCCGCCGATGCCGTCGAGCAGGGGTGACGCGGCGAGCAGGACCGTGGTCGACGCGCCCTGGGCGGGCGTCTTGTAGTAGTCCGGAACCACGAGGTCGCCCGCCTCGTCCATCGCGCCGAGCGCGCGCATCGTGTCGTCGTCGAGGTGGCGCTGGAGATTGGTGTGGATGTACCCGGGGTTCAGGGCGTTCGCGGTGATCCCGTCCGCCGACCACCGCCGGCTGATACCCACCGCCAGCAGGACGTCCGCCGTCTTCGACTGCCCGTACGCCGACCACGGGTCGTACGGCCGCCGCTCGAACTGGGGATCCTCGACGTCGAACGGGGCGCCCAGGTGCGCTCCGGAGCTGACCACCACGACCCGCGCCGCGCCGGCCGCCCGCAGGTTGTCGTGCAGTCCGACGGCCAGCGCGAAGTGGCCCAGATAGTTGGTCGCGAGCTGGAGCTCCCAGCCCTGCGCGGAGAGCTGGCGGGTCGGGAGCGCCATGATGCCGGCGTTGGCGACCAGCGCGTCGAGCGGACCGTCCCAGGCGGCGACGAACGCGTCGACCGACGCCAGGTCGGCGAGGTCGAGCACGGCCGACCGGACGCCGCCCCGGGTGGCGTCGCCGGCGAATCCCTCGACGAGCCCGGTCGCCCGGGCCGGGTCGCGGACCGCGACGGTGATCTCCGCGCCGGCGTTGGCCAGGGCGCGGACCGTTTCGACCCCGATGCCGGAGGTGCCACCGGTGACGATCATTCGACGCCCGGTCAGGTCCACGCCATCGAGGATCTCGGCGGCGGTGGTGCGGGCGGTGAAGGGAGTGGTGAGGCGTGCGTGCGCTGTCATGTCCACCACGCTATGTTCGTCGTACTGGACTGCCTATAGTCTGGAGTCCTTGATACTTTCGCCAGCGTCCAGGACAGGGCGGGATGGATCCTCTCGAAGACGTGCTGGCGCTGCTCGGCGCCACCGCGCACGTGTCCGCAGGCCTCGTCGCCGGCGGGCGCTGGGCGGTGCGGTTCGAGCCGCCCGCCGGCCCCAAGTTCAACGCCATCCGACGCGGCCGCTGCTTCCTCCAGGTCGAGGGCGAGCCGGAGCCGATCGGCCTCGCCGAAGGCGACTGCTACCTGTTGACCCGGCCGGTGGCGTACACGCTCTTCAGCGACTCCGACGCGCCGGTCCAGCCGGCGTACCCGATCTTCGCGGCCGCCGCCGACGGCGTGGCGCACGCCGGTGAGGGCGACGACATGTTCCTCATCGGCGGCGCGTTCTCGCTTGGCGAAAGGGGGCGCAGCCTCCTGCTCGACAGCCTTCCGCCGGTCATCCACGTACCCGCCGACGCCCCCGGGGCCGGCACCATCCGGTGGGCCCTCGACGAGATCGACACCGAGCTGCGGCGGCCTCAGCTCGGGTCGCGGCTCGTCGCCGAACACCTGGCGCTCGTGCTGCTGATCCAGGTCCTGCGGGTGCACCTCGCCCGCGACCCGCAGCACACGTCCGGCTGGCTCGCCGGGCTCGCCGACCCGGTGGTCGCCCCCGCGCTGCGGGCGATGCACGCGCGACCCGCACAGCCCTGGACGGTGGACGCGATCGCCCGCGCCGCCGCCGTCTCCCGGTCGACGCTCGCCGCCCGCTTCCGCAGGGTCGTCGGCGTGGGTCCGCTGGAATACCTCACCGGATGGCGGATCGAACTCGCGGCCGACCGCATCCGTCACGGCTCCGACTCCGTCGCCGCCATCGCCCGGGCCGTCGGATACGGCTCGGAGAGCGCCCTCAGCGTGGCCTTCAAACGGGTCACCGGCGTGTCGCCACGCGCGTATCGCCGCCAGGTGGCCGGGGGCGCCGCGAGCGGGTAGGCGACGCCGCAGCGCCGGCGACCGCCGGGGCTGCGGCGTCACCCCGGGCGATTGGGCGCGTCCCGGCGGGGTAGACCCCGGTCCGCCACAGACCGGTGGTGGGCCACCCGCGGCCGGATCGCCGGCCCCGGGCGGACGAGGTGTCTCGGGGGGCGATGGCGGATGGATCAGCGCGGGTGAGCGGGCCCGAGACCGCCTCGGACGTCGTGGAGCTGCGGGTGCACGGTGTCTCCGGCGCGAGCACCGAGCAGGTGCTCGGCCTGGCGCGCACGGTGCAGGTCGCCGGCGACCGCATGGGCGGCTTCGTCCGGGTCCGGCCCCGCTGGGCGACGCCCGAGGCGCGGGGTGTGACGCTGGAGGCGTACCGCTGGGGTGATCTGCCCTCCGGGACCGTGGCCCGGACCCTGGCGCTGGTTCTGCTGCTGCCATTCCTGCTGGTCAACGTGGCGATCTGGATGCGCCCGGCGAACCCCCGCTCGGAGAGCGTGGTCAAGTCCCTGTGCCGCCTGCTGGCGCTGACGCTCACGGTGCTCTACGTGCTCGCCATCGCCGGCGTGGCCCTCGACCTGCTCGCCTGGCACTGCCTGAACTCGCCCCGCTGTCTGGCCGGTCGCAGCTGGCTGTCCTGGTTCAGCGGGCAGCCGGTCGGGCGGCGGCTGGCGGTGTTCGCGCTGGTCCCGGTCGTCGCGATCGGCCTGGTCTGGCGGCTCAGCAACCGGCCTGGACGGTCGTTCGAGGCGTTCCGCGCGCCCGACGAGGAGGTTTCCGGGCATCGGCTCAGCACGGTCGGTACGTGGGACGCCGAACCGCTGGTCGGACGGCTACGGTCCGTGCACGTCGCCGCGGCGTTCGGGACGCTGTGCCTCGTCCTGCTCGCCGCCCGCGCCGCGAAGGGCGGCTCGGTCGTCACGGTCGTGTTGGCGGTGGTCACCGGCGTGGTCCTGGTGGCCTGCGTGGCGCTGCTCTGTACGCCCGCGCTGATGGACCGGTCCCCCACCGATCGGCGGCTGGACGCGGTCACCACCGCCCTGCGGACGACCGCGATGATCCTGACCGTCGTGGTCGCGGTCCACCTGGTGACAAGCCCTGCGAACTGGCGCGAGGACGGCGCGCTGCCCGGCTTCGACAGGACGCTCACCTGGCTGTTCGCCGTCCAGACGGCGCTGCTCGTCGCCCTCGCCGTGGCCCTGCTCTGGCGGCGCAGAGGCAGCCCTCTGTTCGGGTTGGGAGCGCTGGTCATCACGGCCGCGGCGATCAGCGCGGCGGTGGGGTACTCCGCCGAACTGGTCTACCGGGTGGCGGACTACCTCGACCGCGACCTGCCGACCGGGGAGGGAATAGCCACCGGACCACCCCGGGCGTTCACCTGGGCGATCTTCGGCTTCCTCCGTACGGCGGTGGTCACGGTCCTCGTCACCGGCCTGGTCGTCGTGATCTCCCGACCCGGTCGCCGCCGTCGCGCGACGGCGATCGTGGCCCGCGACTATCCGCACGCCCCGCCGGAGGCCGGGCCGCGACTGCGCCAGGTGCGCGACGCGCTGGCCCGGGCCAGCTTCACCGAACGCCTCGTGCTGCTGGGTGTGATCTTCGGCTGCCTGTCCGGCGTCGGTGCCGCCACCACCAGCCTCGGCCTGCTGGGGCTGTTTCCGGGCGACGTCGTCGAGCGGTACACACGGTTACCCGCCGAGGCGATCACCTTCAGCATCGCGTTCACGAGCTGGGTGAAAGCGGTGGCCCTCCTCGGCCTGATCCTCGGAGGGATCTTCGCCTACCGCACGGAAGGGTTCCGGCGGCACGTCGGCGTCATCTGGGACCTCGGGACCTTCTGGCCCCGGGCCGCCCACCCGTTCGCGCCGCCCTGCTACGCCGAACGGGCGGTGCCGGAGCTGACGCGACGCATCACCTACCTGGTCGAACGTGGCAACGCCGTACTGCTGTCCGGGCACAGCCACGGGTCGGTTCTGCTCGCCGCGGCGGTCCTTGAGCTGCCACCTCGGATCAGCAGCCGGGTCGCGCTGCTCACGTACGGGTCCCCACTGCGCCGCCTCTACGCTCGGCTGTTCCCCGCGTACATCGACGACGCGGTGCTGCACGAGATCGGCAGGAGGGTCGGCTGGCGGTGGGTCAACCTCTGGCGGGACACCGACCCGATCGGCGGGCGCGTCTTCGCCGACCGGGGGCCAGCGGGGTCCGACGGTGACCCGGCCACGGCGGTGGACCGCCGCGAGGTCGACCCCAGCGCGGTGGTCACCCCGCCGGGCGACAGCGTTCCCCCACCCATACAGGGGCACTGGCCGTCCGAGTCCGACGAGCGGTACATCGACGCGGTACGGGAGTTGGCGCGGCGCCTGCGGAACGCGCCGCCCCGGTGACGCCACGGCTAGCGTGCCGGCTGGGAGGCACGCCAGTCGTCCAGGCGTGTGCCGGGGATGCGTGCGCCGTCGGCGGGGACGAGAGAGCGCTCCTTGAGGGTGGCGCCGAAGTACCTCGCGCCGGGGTCGGTCACCACCGAACGGGAGTCGTGGCGGGCGGCGAGGAACGACCGACCCAACTCGTCGAGGCGGAACTGCTCCGGGCCGGCGATCTCGACGGTGCCGTCCACCGGTGCGCCGAGCGCGACCGCTGTCACCTCGGACGCGACGTCGTCCGCTGCCATGGGTTGGATGAGCACCGGCGCCAGCCGTGCCGTGTCGCCGTCCGTGGCGGCGTCGACGATGCCCTGGACGAACTCGAAGAACTGGGTCGCCTGAACGACCGAGTACGGCAGACCGGATGCGGCCACCAGTCTCTCCTGTGCGACCTTGGCCCGCATGTACCCGCCCTCCGGGAGCCGGTCGGAGCCCACGATCGAGAGCACCACGTAGTGCCGCACGCCGGCGGTCACGGCGGCGGCGAGGAGGTTCCGCGTCGAGGTCTCGAAGAACTCCCGTACGGCGGTGTCCTCGAATGACGGGGAGTTCGAGGTGTCCACGACGACAGCGGCGCCGTCGAGCGCCCGGGCCACCCCCTCGCCGGTCAGCGTGTTCACGCCGGTCCTCGGCGACGCCGCCACCGCCTCGTGGCCCTGCCCACCGAGGTTCTGGACGACCTTGGAGCCGATGAGGCCACTCCCGCCGATGACGACGATCTTCATGAGCGGACACTTCCCGTCTGGGGCGACGCGCACAATCGCAGGACAAAACCAGCCTACGGAGCACGCCACACCGGCGCGGTTGACATCGCCGCTCATGATTGTGGTCGTTGCCCGCGAATCCCGGAGGTCGACGTGGCCGCTGTGTCCCACCCGGTGTTCGCCCGGGTCTACGAACGGCTCAGCGTCGCCATGGACCGTGCCGGCACCGCCGAGTTCCGCCACGACCTGGCCGCCGACCTGACCGGCCGGGTGATCGAGGTCGGCGCCGGCAACGGGCGCATGTTCGCCCACTACCCTCCGGCCGTGACCGAGGTCGTCGCGGTCGAGCCGGAACGCCGCCTGCGTACCGCCGCCGTCCGGGCGGCGACGGCCGCACCGGTGCCGATCACGGTCGTCGACGGCCTGGCCGAGACGTTGCCCGCCGCTGACGGCGAGTTCGACGCGGCCGTGGTCGCGCTGGTGCTGTGCACGGTGCCCGACCAGGCGGCAGCACTCGCCGAGATCCACCGCGTGCTGCGCCCCGGCGGGCAACTGCGCTTCTTCGAGCACGTCGCGGCCGAGGAGCACAGCCGCCTGCGTCGGGTCCAGCGGCTCTCCGACGCCACGCTCTGGCCGAAACTGTTCGCCGGCTGCCACACCGGCCGCGACACCACGGCCGCCATCGAGGCAGCCGGGTTCGTCGTCGAGGAGCTGCGACGTTTCCAGTTCCCGGCCGGCAGCTCAAGCCCTTCCTCGCCGTGCGTCGTGGGCCGGGCGACCCGACGGGAACAGCAGGCGGGCTGAGCGCCGCTCACCGGGGCGGCAGGCTCGCCAGCCAGTCGTTGACAGCCGCGGGGTGCGTGAACAGCAGCACCGGCGGCCCGTCCGGATCGGCCTGCCAGGCCCGCATCCGCCGCCGCGCCCGGCCGAACGCGGCGACGTGCCAGAGCAGGATCGAGTCGCGGGACAGCACGCTGCCGAGGGACTCGCGGTTGCCGTTGCAGATCACCTCGCCCGTGCCCAGGCGACGCAGCGTACGACGCAGCAGACGCCCGAACGAGCGCCACCGCGGGTAGTCCAGGGCCACCACCAGGTCGGCGCGCGCCAGCGGCACGTCCCGCCACCCGCGGTACGCGCCGTCGAGGATCCAGCTGTCCCGGCGGCAGATCTACTCGATCCGGCTGCGCTGCTGGGCCACCGGCACCTCGACCCACCCCGGCAGCCACAGTAGGTCGTCCACCGGATACCACGGCACACCGAGGCGCTGCGCCAGCCGCGCGGCGAGGGTGGACTTGCCCGCGCCGTACACCCCGTAGACCAGGATGCGACGCGGTGCGGTCATCGCGGCAGCGTACGCCGCCGGCGCCTACGTAGTCGGGCCGGCCAACCTACGTAGTGACTGCGGACGCTCGACGGCTGGCCGGCGGCTGCAATGGACACATGACCAGCAACGAGGCCGCGAAGGCCAGCAACCCGGACAGCGCCGAGGCGATCGCCCGGCCCACCACACCACCGACCACGCCACCGCAGCGAACCACCACGGACGACGCCCCGGCCCGAGCGGACATCGCCGCACCGGCACCGCCGCCGGTCCGGGCACCCACCCAGGACCGCCAGGCGGAGCAGGCACAGCGCGCCGACGGGCCGCCCGACACGGCGACGCCGGCGGCCAAGGGCGACGCACAGGCGGCACCGGCCACACCCACGCCGGCGCCGCCGACGACCATCACCGCCGACACGGTCGCCGCCCGCGCCGTCGTGCTCGACGGCGCGGACAACGCGCTGGTGCTCACCAACTTCACGACCCGTGCGTACACGATCGGGATGAACGGTGGCACCAGCACCATCAGCCTCGCGAACGACAAGCGCGCCTACACGACGATCCTGGACGGGCAGAACGGCAACCTGTGGGCGGCCAACAACGTCAACAGCCGCAGCCTCAGCGCCAACCAGGTCGACCTGGACGGCCCGAACAACCACGTCAAGTTCTGCCACAGCAAGACCCGTACGTACACCGTCGGCATCGACGGCGAGCACAGTTCGATGTCGTTCGCCCACCCCGACACCCGGCAGTACAAGCTGCTGCTCAACGGCACGACGGGTGACCTGTGGGCGGCCAACAACGTCAACAGCCCCACTGTCACGGCGACCACCGTGTCCGCGACGAACGCGGTCAACTCGAAGGTCGTCGCGGCGAACGAGGTCGACCTCGACGGGGTCAACAACCACATCAAGTTCTGCCACAGCAAGACCCGCACCTACACGGTCGCGATCAGCGGCGACCAGAGTTCGATGTCCTTCGCCAACCCCGACACCCGGGCGTACACCGTGGTCATCGACGGTGTGCACGGCGACATCTCGCTCGCCAACGCGGACCTGGCCGAGGAGTTCGACGTCGCAGCCGACCACCTGCACACGGCGATCCCTGGCGCGGTGCTCGTGATCGGAGAGACCGGCGCGTTGGAGCTGGCCGACAAGCCGTACGACAGCGCGGTGGCCGGCGTGGTCTCCGGGGCCGGCAGCTTCGCGCCGGCGATGGTGCTGGACCGCCGTCCGGACAGTGACCAGCGCCGCCCGCTGGCCCTGGCCGGCAAGGTCTACTGCCTGGTCGACGCGACGCACGGCGCGGTGCGCCCCGGCGACCTGCTGACCACGTCCCCCACCCGGGGGCACGCGATGCGGGTTGCCGACCCGCTCAAGGCGGTCGGGGCGATCCTGGGCAAGGCGCTCGGGCCGCTGCCGACCGGTCGGGCGCTGGTGCCGATCCTGGTGACCACGTCATGACCAGTCTGCGTCAGGCCGCCGGGAAGTACCTGCGCTTCGAGGCGCCCATGACGGTACGGGAGGTCGGCACCGAGCTCGGCCACCCCACCGGCTCCACCCGGCGGCTGCTCGTGCAACTCGAACAGACGTCGAGCGAGTGGTTCTCCGGGAGCCTGCTGCCCTCCAGCGTCAAGGGTTCGGCGTGGCTGCGGCTGTTCAGCGACGGCGGCTACATGTTCGACGGGCACGTGCACGAGAACGGCGCCGTCGCGCACAGTTGGTCGATGGTCGCCACGCCGGGCTTCGTGGACGACGACGGCAACGCCTTCGTCTTCTCCGCGAGCGGCAAGGTGTCGGACAACCACAGCAGCGACGACTTCTCCGAGCACGGGCAGGACCCGCGGATCGCGCAGTACTGGGATCAACTCAGCACCGCCAGCGTGAACTTCCGGCTGAGCGTGACGATGAACGTGGGGCAGCTGATCGGCAACATCCTGAAGTGGATCCCGGTGGTGCTCTTCGGCGCGGTGGTCGCCGGGTGGATCGCGTTCTTCGGCCAGCCGGGCAAGGTCCACGCGTACAAGGACGAGAACGGGACCACCCATTTCTGGAAGTCGAGGGAGTGAGGTCATGACCAGCGTCCGTACCGCCGCCGCCCAGTACCTCGACATCCGTGCGCCGCTGACGCTGCGTCAGGTGGGTACGCAGGTCGGGCATTCCGGCGGGTCGACGAGGGTGGCGATGGACCGACTGGAACAGGAGTGGACCGAGACGTTCTCCGGCAGCCTGCTGCCGTCGAGCGTCAAGGGCACGGCCTGGCTGCGGATGGCCAGCGACGGTCACTACTGGTTCCAGGGGCACGTGCACGAGAACGGCTTCCTCAGCCACAGTTGGAGCTTCGCCGCCGGGCCGAACGTCGTGGACCAGCACAGGAACGTGTTCGTGGCCATCGCCACCGGCCGGGTGACCGATGACCACAGCAGCGACGACTTCAGCATCACCGGTCACGACCCGCGCATAGCCGAGTTGTGGGAGCAGATCCGGTACGCGCCGGTCAGCTTCCGGCTCGACGTCACGGCCAACTTCGCCGAGGTGGCCAAGAAGGTGGGCACGGCGATCCTGACCGGGTTGGGTTTCACCCTCCTGGTCGGCACGATCAACGTCCTCGGCGCCAAGGGCGCGGACTGCCGCGAGGATTCCAACGGCAGGGTCACCTGCTACACGAAGAACTCCTAGCCGTTTCATAAGGGCGGTCGAGCCGAGGACGCGGCGGTGACCGTGGCGCTTGTCGCGCCACGGCCGCCGCCGCGTCCTCAGCCGGTCGGCCGTAACGCGTCCGACAGGTCCCGCCGCGAGGTCACCGCCAGCTTGCGGTACGCCCGTCCCAGGTGTGTCTGCACGGTACGCACCGACAGCACCAACGCCTCGGCGATCTCCCGGTCGGACAGGCCCCGGGCGGCGAACCCGGCGATCTGCCTCTCGCGCGCGGTCAGCCCCGCCACCCTCGCCGGGCCGTCGTGTACCGCCGATCGCAGCCGGGCGCGCAGGTCGACGGCGAGCCCGCCGGTGTCGGTCGCCCCGGATCGACGACCGGCCTCGCCGGCCACCTTCAGCGCCTGACCGGTCATGTTCATGTCCACGAGGCGGTGCGCGTGCTCCAGGATCACGGTCGGATCGCGTCCGGCCAGCGCGATCACCGCCCGCCCGGCCGCGACGAGCCGCTCGGCGTCCACGTGGCCGATGGCCTCGGCAATGCGGTCCGCGTAGCGGGCGGGACCGGCGACCGGGTCCAGGTGCGCGGCGTAGATGAGGTAGCCCAGCTCCACCAGCCAACTCCCGGACGCGTGGGCGACGACGATCGCCTCGTCCATCAGTCCGCCGGCTCGCGCCGGCCGGCCGGACGCCGCAGCGACCGCCGCCTGCGCCCATGGGCGCAGCCCCGGTATCAGCGCGACCGCGTCGACCCGGTGGTCCCGCAACACCGCCTCCGCCTCGTCCGGGCGGCCGTCCTCGGCAAGGGTGACGGCCAGCCAACCGGTGGCCTCGGAGCGGAACATCCCGTTGCCGCCGGCCTGCTGGGCGACGGCGTCCCGGAGCCGGCTGATGGCGCCCGCCCGATCCCCGCTGACCCGCTGGGCGTAGCCGTCGAACAGGGGCCAGGCGGTGTGGGAGAGCCCGGAGACGAGCGGGTCCGGCGGCAGCGGCCACCGCCCGGCGGCCGGGTCGGTGAGCGGACCGGTCGGGGTGGGCTGACGCCACAGCTCGGCCAGTGCAAGCGCCGCGCCGGCCATTCCGCGGACCTGCGGCAACGCCGACGAGCCGGACCGCTCGACCGTCTCGACAGCCGCGCGGCCCACCCGTACCGCCTCCTCGGTGTGGCCGGCCAGCACCAGCGCGGCAACCGACGCCAGGGTGACCCGCAGGCGCGCGCCGCGCGAAAGTGCCTCCCCCAGCAGCTGGCGAGCGCTCGTCAGCGCCTGCGCCGCCTCGCCGCTGAACAACTGGACCACCACACCGAGAGCCGCCAACTCCGCCTGGCCGGCCAGGTCACCGGCCGCTGCGGCGTCCGCGCGCAGCCGCCGCAGGTCGTCGTACGCCTGCCGGGGCTCGCGCCCGACCCAGAGGCGGTGCGCAGCCACGGCCATGCCCACCGTCACCCGGGCGGTCCGGTCACCGGCCGCCTCCGCGTCCCGTGCGGCGGTGTCCAGCGTCTCGTACGCCTCGACGGCGCGTCCCTGCTCGACCAGCGCGGCACCGAGCGCGACCGCCGCCGGCGCGCCGCCACCCTCGTGCCAGGCGCGACGGGCCAGCTGTTCCGAGGCGGCCGGGTCGACGTACAGGCAGAGGCCGGCCGACCTGATCAACTCCGGCGGCCCGACCGGTTGGCCGGCGTGCACCGCCCAGAGTGCGCTGGCCACACCCTGCGGTCCGCGCGGGCTGGCCTGGCGGGTACCGGCCAGCAGCGCGGCGGACACGCGTCGACGCCGCGCGGGCGACATCCGCCGACGGACCGCCGCGCCGAGCATCGGATCGCGTAACCGCACCAGGACCTGGTCGCCGCGCTCCTCGCTGCGGATCATGCCGAGCTGTTCGAGATCGGCGAGCAGCTCCGGCGACGCGGCGGCCTCCGCCACGGCCAGCGGCAGAGGCCCGCCGAGCGCCATGGCGGCCAGCGCCTCCTCGCCGGGGCGGCCGACGCGGTCCAGCTCCCGGTCGAGCAGATCGGCCACCTGCGCCGGCACCGCCAAGCCGGCGCGCCAGCGCCACTGGTCGCTGTCGCGCACGAGCGAACCGACCTCGCGCCCGTGGTCGACCAACGCCACCGCCAGATGCGGTAACCCGCCCGTCCACTGCCACAGCAGGTGGGTGGTGGACCGGCTGACCGGGCCGGCCAGCCGCTCGGTCGCCAGCGTGCCGACCTGGGCCTCGGTCAGGGCGGGTACCACCAGCCGGCAGAGCCCCGCGTCCTTCCAGAGCGCGACGACGGCGTCCGGCGCCGGCACTCCCGACCGGACGGTGGCCAGGGCCCGGACCGCACGCGCCTGCACGAGGCCGAGAAGCACGCCGGCCGACGGCCCGTCGAGCAGGTGCGCGTCGTCGACGACCAGGACGGGTGTACGGGTAGGACCGCACCGCTCGACCAGGCTGGCCCGCACACTGCTGTGCACCAGGGCCGGGTGCAGGGCTGGGTGACCCCCGGTGAGGAGTTGCCCGAGCGCGCCGAAGGGCACCTCGTTGCTCGCCTCGGTGGCGGTGATCCACACCATGGCGAACAGTCGGGGCGGTAACTCGGCGACGACCGCCCGGGCGAGGGCCGTGCGACCGACCCCCGCCGGACCGATGAGGACAGCGCCGTCGGCCCGCACCAGCGCGGTGCGGGCCTGCGCGAGCATGCCGTCACGCCCCGTCAGCATCCCCGGATGATGACGGGACACCGGCCCCTCCGGCCATCGCCCATCCGACAGATGTCGTACGGCGTCAATCGTTGCCGACCAGACGTCGCGCACCGGGGCCTCGGGTGTCGCGGCCCCACGTTAATCGGTTGCCGCCTGCGACGGACGTCGCCAGAGTGGTGCCCATGACGTACTGACGGACACCATCCGAGCACCGCGCCGAGGCCGCTTCGCGCCGCCCGGTGCCGTACCTCCGTCCGTTCCTTGCGATCCAGCGAGAAGTGAGCGTCATTGTCCGAGTACCACCTCCCTCGGGAGTCCCTGTCCCCGCCCGCCCCCGCCACCGTCACGGTGTTCGCGTCCGCCGCGAGTTGGATCGAGTCCGCCGCGCTCGACCAGTGCCGGCAGGTGGCCGCCCTCGACGGCATGGTCCACGTCGCCGGCATGCCGGACCTGCACCCCGGAAAGGGTGCCCCCATCGGCGCGGCCATGGCGTCGACCGTGCTGTATCCGTTCCTGGTGGGCTCCGACATCGGATGCGGTATCGCCGTGTTCCCCATTCGACTCCGGCGCGTCGTACCCGAACGGCTGGCCGCGCGGTTCCCCGACCTCGACCGTCCGCTCGACAGCGAGCGGGGCGCCGACGACCCGGCGTGGGCCGTTGTCGCGGGTGACGTTCCTGGCGACTATCGGGACGGACTCGGCACGGTCGGCCGCGGTAACCACTTCGTCGAGCTGGCCCGCGTCGACACCGTCTTCGCGCCGGAGCACGCACAGCGTCTCGGGCTCGCGACCGGTGACCTCGTCCTCGTCGTGCACAGCGGGTCGCGGGGTCTGGGTGAGCGGATCCTGCGTACGCACACCGAGGTGCACGGTGCGGGTCCCGCTCCCGACCCGGCCGCATACCTGGCCCGACACGACGAGGCGGTGCGCTGGGGCTCGCTCAACCGGCGGCTGCTGGCCGCCCGGGTCGCCTACGCTCTGGGCGCCGAGCCGACCGAGCCGGTCGTCGACCAGTGCCACAACCTGGTCGAGGTGCGCGACGGCGTCTACCTGCACCGCAAGGGGGCGGCACCCGGTGACGGCCGCGACGTGCTGGTCGCCGGTACGCGGGGCACCGCGTCCTACCTCGTGGCGGCCCACGCGGGGGCGGACGCCAACCACTCGGTGGCGCACGGCGCGGGTCGCAAGATGTCCCGCGCCGACGCCCTGCGCCGGGGCCGCGCCAAGCACACGGTCGAGGAGCTGCGGCGTACCCCGGTGGG
The DNA here is from genome assembly GCF_040608495.1 of Micromonospora sp. NPDC005174. NCBI lineage: Bacteria > Bacillati > Actinomycetota > Actinomycetes > Micromonosporales > Micromonosporaceae > Micromonospora > Micromonospora sp. NPDC005174. The sequence goes on from NZ_JBEXIJ010000046.1 coordinate 32,399, forward strand.
TTCGCTCGTGGTGTGCGGCGACCGCCAGTTGCTCTTCGAGGAGGCGCCTACGGCGTACAAGCGGATCGAGCAGGTGATCGGCGACCTCGTCGAGCATCGGCTCGCCACGCCGGTGGCCACCACGATCCCCCTGGTCACCTACAAGACGCCGGACGTCGGGGCCCGGTCGGACCGGCGTGAGCAGCGTCGCGGGCGGGGTCGGTCGTGAGCGCGTACCTGCTGCTCTCCGCCGGCCGTGGGCCGCGGGAGTGCGCGTGGGCGCTGGCCGAGCTGCTGCGCCGTCTGGAGGGTGACGCCGTTCGGCAGGGCGTGACTGTCCAGCGGGTCCAGGTGGCCCCTGGCGACGGGCTCGGCACCTGTCGGTCGGCGCTGATCCGGATGTCCGGCGCCGACGCCGAGGCGTTCGCGGCCTCCTGGACGGGGACGCTCTGCTGGCAGGCGCCCAGCCCCTACCGGGCGGGCGTGGGTCGTAAGAACTGGTACGTGACGGCGCAACCGCCGCCGAGCGACGCGCCGACGACGACGTTCGCCGAGGCCGACGTGGAGATCGTCGGCTGCCGCACCGGCGGTCCCGGCGGCCAGCACCGGAACAAGGCCAGCACGGCGGTACGCGCCACCCACCGTCCCTCGGGCCTCGTCGTGGTGGTGGACGACGAACGGCAGTTCAGCCTGAACCGGCGTATCGCCCTCGAACTGCTGCGCCAGCGTGTCGAGCGCGGCGACGAGGCGGCCCGGCGCGCGGTCGCCGTCGCCCGTTGGCGCATCCACGACGACCTCGTGCGGGGCGACCCGACCCGCGTCGAACGCCCGGAGCCGGTGTCCGCGCCGCGTCGGCAACGGCGTGGGCGGGCGGCCTCCGGCCGGTGAGAGCGGGCCTCGGGTCGGCGGTCACGAGGGGTTGCAGGCGTGTCGCCGACGTCGTACGTTAGCGATCACATCGATAAGCACGGATGCAAAGCGTCTGGTGCCGCGACCCGTCCCGCCGCAGAAAGGCCACCGACCGTGCCTCTGACCCGACGCGCGTTCACCCTGGGCGCGCTGTCCACCGCCGCTGCCGCCACCGGCGCGCTGAGCCTGCCGCGCACCGCCCTCGCCGCGCCGAACACCTCGTACGCCATGGCCTACTTCACCGAGTCCCCACAGGGCCTGGGCGCGGACTACGGACTGCACCTCGCCGTCAGCCGCGACGGTCTCAACTGGACGCCGCTGAACCAGAACAACCCCGTCGTCACACCGACCGCCGGGCAGTTGGGCCTGCGGGACCCGTTCGTCCTCCGCAAGCAGGACGGCACCTTCGTGGTGCTGGCCACGGATCTCAAGGGCACCAACTGGAACCAGACCAGCCAGTACCTGCACGTGTGGGACTCGGCCGACCTGACCAGTCTCACCGGCTACCGCCGAATCCGGATGCACACGCTGAACACCCACACGTGGGCGCCGACCGCGTTCTGGGACGCGGCCCGGGGGCAGTACGCCATCGTCTACTCGGCGAACAACGGTCAGGACGTGTTCCTGGTCAACTACACCAGCGACTTCCGGACGGTCAGCTCGCCGCAGGTGTTCTTCAGCCCCGGCTTCGGGGTTCTCGACGGCGACGTCGTCGTCGACGGGGGCACCACCTACCTGTACTACAAGAACCTCGCCAACGGGAACCTCTACGGCGCCCGGTCCGGCAGCGGCGCGCCGAACAGCTTCACCACGTACACCTCGGGGCTTCTACAGGGCAGCGGTATCGAGGCGCCGCTGCTGGTCAAGGCCGTCGACGGCAGCGGCTGGCGACTGTGGGGCGACTCGTACAGCCCGGTCAACAACGACTACTACGCCTGGTCGACAACCGCCATCGGCGCCAACTCCTGGACGCCGCTGAACCAGCGCGACTACACCCCACCGTCGAACGCGAAACACGGGTCGATGACCGGCATCAGCGACGCCGAGTACGCCGGTCTCGTCGCGCGTTGGGGAACGCCGAACTGGGTCCGGCTGAAGTCCTCCAACCTGCCGGACCGCTACGTGCGGCACTACAACTACGTGGCCCGCGTCGACACGTACCCGTTCGATCCGTACCAGGACCAGTTGTGGCGGATGGTTCCCGGTCTCGCCGACGCCGCGGCGGTGTCGTTCGAGTCGGTGAACAAGCCCGGCCTCTTCCTGCGCCACTACAACTACGAGGTACGGCTGGAGGCCAACGACAACAGTTCGGCGTTCCGGGCCGACGCGACCTTCTACCGCACCGCCGGCCTGGCCGACGCGTCCTGGACGTCGTTCCGCTCCTACAACTACCCGACCCGCTACCTCCGGCACTACAACTACGTGCTGCGCATCGACCCGCTGAGCGCCAGCTCCAGCGCCACGGATCGACAGGACGCCACCTTCCGGATCACCTCGTAGGGGCTCGCGGGCCGGGGCGCGCGGCACGGGGCACCGGAGACGGCTCACACCTCCAGGATCGCGTCGGCGAACGCCCGTGGCGCCTCCTGGGGCAGGTTGTGCCCGATGCCACCGCCGACGATCCGGTGCTCGTACCGGCCGGCGAACTGCTTGCCGTAGACGCTGGGGTCCAGGTGGGGCGCGCCGTTGGCGTCACCCTCCAGGGTGATGCTGGGAACCGTGATCTTCGGCTTGCCGGCCAGGCGCTCCTCCACCTCGGCGTACTGCGGTTCGCCCTCGGCCAGGGCGAGCCGCCACCGGTAGTTGTGGATCACGATGTCGACGTGGTCGGGATTGTCGAACGCGGCCGCGCTACGGTCGAACGTCGCGTCGTCGAACGTCCACCTCGGCGATGCCGTCTGCCAGATCAGCCGGGCGAAGTCGCGGCGGTTGCGGTCGTACCCCTGCCGGCCGCGCTCGGTGGCGAAGTAGTACTGGTACCACCAGGAGAACTCGGCCTTCGGCGGCAGCGGCGTACGGCCCGACTCCTGACCGTCGATCAGATAGCCGCTGACCGACACCAGACCGGAACAGCGCTCGGGCCACAACGCGGCCACGACGTCGGCCGTACGCGCGCCCCAGTCGAATCCGGCCAGCTTCGCGCTGTCGATGTCGAGGGCGTCCAGGAGAGCGATGAGGTCGAGTCCCATCGCGGCCGGCTCGCCGTTGCGGACGGCGTCGTCGGCGAGGAGGCGCGTCGTGCCGTAACCCCGCAGGTACGGCACCACGACCCGGTGGCCGGCGTCGGTGAGCAGCGGCACGACGTCGACGAAGCTGTGGATGTCGTACGGCCAGCCGTGCAGCAGGATCACGGGGGGCCCGTCCGGCGGCCCGGCATCGACGTACCCGACGTTCAGGACGCCGGCGTCGATCTGTCGCACGTCATCGAACACCGCCATGGAACCGGTCCCCTTCGTCGCCTGGTTCGAGGCTGTCGGGCGCACCCTGAGTGCGCCGACGCCGCCCCCGGAGAAGCGTAGGGAGCCCCGAGTCGCCCGCGAGCGGCTTCGGCAAGGACGTCAGGGCCGTCCGGCGAATGGCTAGGATGCGGTCGCTGCCAGACCGGATGCGACGCTGGTCGTAGGGTGGTGACATGGCTGAGCGATCCCTGACCCTGATGGCGGTGCACGCGCACCCCGACGACGAGGCGACGAGCACCGGCGGCGTCCTCGCCCGGTACGCCGCCGAGGGCGTCACCACGGTCCTCGTGACCTGTACCGACGGGCGGTGCGGCGACGGGCCCGGCGGGGTCAAGCCCGGCGAGCCCGGCCACGACCCGGCCGCCGTCGTGGCCATGCGCCAGGCCGAGCTGGAGGCCAGCGCCGCCACCTTGAAGGTCACCCACCTGGAGACGCTCGGCTATGGCGACTCCGGGATGATGGGTTGGTCGACGAACGACCAGCCCGGCTCCTTCTGGACCACGCCGGTGGCCGAGGCCGCGGACCGGCTGGGCGAGTTGATCCGACGGTACCGACCCGACGTCATCGTCACCTACGACGAGAACGGGTTCTACGGTCACCCCGACCACATCCAGGCGCACCGCATCACCATGGCCGCCGTGGCACAGACCGACGTCCCCGCGAAGGTCTACTGGACGACGGTGCCCCGGACGGCGTTCGCGGAGTTCGGCCGGGTGATGAAGGAGCTCGGCATCGAGTGGGCCGACCCGGACGAGTCGTCGGACATGCCCGAGTTGGGTCTTCCCGACGACGAGATCACCACCTGGGTCGACACCCGCGACCACGGTGCCCAGAAGTTCGAGGCCCTGGCCGCGCACGCCAGCCAGACCGAGAACATCTTCTTCCTCCAACTTGGCCAGGAGCGGTTCACCGAGCTGATGGGCGTGGAGACCTTCGTCCGGGTGCGGGACAACACCGACGCGCCCGTTCCCGAGGACGACCTCTTCGCCGGCCTCCGCTGACGCGTTCCCACGCCGGGCGGGTCGGCCGGCTACCGTCTGCGGTGTGCGGGTGGTGGTGGCGGAAGACCTGGTGCTGTTGCGGGACGGGTTGATCCGGCTGTTGGAGGCACACGGTTTCGAGGTCGTCGCCGCCGTGGGCACCGGGCCGGATCTGCTGACCGAACTCGTCAACCGTCGACCCGACGTGGCAGTGGTCGACGTACGGCTGCCTCCGACGTACACCGACGAGGGTCTGCGGGCCGCGCTCGCGGCGCGGGCCGAGGTGCCGGGCCTTCCGGTGCTGGTGCTCTCGGCATACGTGGAGCGACTGTACGCGCGGGAACTGCTGGCCGACGGCCACGGCGGAATCGGTTACCTGCTCAAGGACCGGGTGTCCGACCTCGGTGAGTTCGTCGACGCGGTCCGCCGGGTCGCCGCGGGTGGCACCGCCCTCGACCCCACGGTGGTGTCGAAGCTGCTCGACAGCCGGACCCGGTGGCACCGGCCTACGCGGTATCACCGGCCGGCTCGACGCCATCGACGCCCGCCTGTTGGTCGACAGCCCGGTCGGCGGCCCGACGCGGGTCACCGTCACGATTCCGATCGAGCCCGAATGATCGGCGCGGGCACGCGCCCATCGTCAGGACGTCACGGCCGACTGTCCGCTGCGGCTGCCCGGCCCTGCGACCTGCCCCGGCCGAGGCGTCAGTACGCGGGGACCGGTCTCGGTGACCGCGACGGTGTGCTCGGAGTGGGCCGAGCGCGAGCCGTCCGCGGATCGGATCGTCCAGCCGTCCTGGTCGAACTTGATCTTATCGGTGGTGCGGCAGAACCACGGCTCGATCGCCACCGTCAGGCCGGGCTTGAGTGTCATGCCCCGGCCGGGACGGCCGTTGTTGGGCACGTGCGGGGCCTCGTGCATGGTGCGGCCGATGCCGTGCCCACCGAACTCGTTGTTGACCTGGTAGCCGTAGCGGTGGGCGACCTCGCCGATGGCGGCGGAGATGTCGCCGAGCTGGTTGCCCGGCCGTGCGGCACCGATGCCGGCCTCCAGCGCGACCTCGGTGGCCTCGATCAGCTTCAGGTCGGCCGGGGCGGGGGTGCCGACGACGACGGACAGCGCTGAATCGGCGGCCCAGCCGTCGATCTGGACCGCCATGTCGATGCTCAGCAGGTCACCGTCGCGCAGGACGTAGTCGTGCGGCAGGCCGTGCAGCACGGCGTCGTTGACCGAGAGGCACAGGACGTTGCGGAAGGGCCCACGACCGAAGGACGGTGTGTAGTCCCAGTAGCAGGAATCGGCACCCTGCTCCGAGATGCGGCTGCGGGCGTGGTGCTCGATGTCCAGCAGGTTGACGCCGACGGCGGCGACCGCCCGCAGCTCGGCCAGCAGCTCACCGACGAACTGGCCGGTCACGGCCATCCGATCGATCTCCGCGGCGGACTTCAGCTCGATCACGATCAATCCTCCCCATCCGATGCGGTATATTTATACCACGTCGTCCGGACGACCAGCGGGTCGACATTGCCGGTCCACGAGGGCGGAACTATCCTGCTCACATGGTTCGGCCACCACTCACTCCGGCACAGATCGCCGCGGGGCAACGCCTCGGCGCGGCGCTCCGGGTCGCGCGAGGCAGCCGCAGCCTCGTCGAGGTGGCCCTGGCAGCCGGCATCTCACCGGAGACCCTGCGCAAGATCGAGGTGGGTCGGCTTCCGGCACCGGCGTTCGGCACCGTGGTCTGCCTCAGCGAGGTCCTCGGTGTCGCACTCAGCGACCTCGCCGAGGTGTGGCTCGCCGACCTGGGCGTCCGCAGAGCGTCCTGAGCGCTCGACCGGGGCACGCCGGTGGCCGTCTGCCGTGGGAGGTGAGCGACCGATGAGCAGCAGCAGTGCCCTCGACATGGATCCCGAGAACCTCCGCGACGTCGCCCGCGACATCGACACGCTCGCGAACCGCATCCACGCGGTCGGAGCCCTGGTCGCCGACGAGACGGCCCCTGCCGCCGTCCTCGAGTGGGTCGACGAGCTACCGCGGATCAGCGAGGACCTGCGTCAGGTCGCCGATGCCATCCGTACCGTCGTGGCTTCGGTCTCGGTCGCCGACGACGAGATGGCGCGCCGTTTCGCGCACCGTGGTGACGGATGACGACCGACGACACGGCGGCCCTGCCCTACGCGCGGTTGGTGGCCGCGCCGCCGACCGGCGACGCGGACCGGGGCGAGCGATGGAGCCAGGCCGCGCAGGCGCTCGGCGAGGCAGCCGACGAACTCCGGCGGCTGCATCGCCTGCTGGCCGGGCACTGGCGGGCAGGCTCGGCCCAGCAGGACACCGACGAGGTCCTTCGGCGGCTGGCGCGCCACCTCGACGACGCGCACGACGCGTACGCTCGGATCGCCGGCGCGGTAACGGCTCGCGACGACGACCTGAGCCGGGCACGTCGGCTCGCTCTCGCGGCCGCCGCCGACGCGCGCCTCGCGGGGCTGGTGGTCACGCCTCAGGGTGAGGTCGTCCCCGCGTCCGATGCGGCCACCACCGCGCCGATGGCGGTGCGTGCGGCGGCGAGCCGGCTGACCGCCCGGATCGCCGACGCGACGGACCAGGCGGCGGCCGCCGAGCGGCGCGCATCCGAGGAGTACGCGGACATTCCCGCGCCTCACCCCCGCTGATGCGCGGAGGTGGTCAAACCGGCCCGACCAACGCCGTCTGGATGAGCTGCTGACCGTCGCTGCGGCGCACCAGCGTGCCACGACCCGGCGGCTGCGGGCTGGGCCGCAGACTACCCACGACGGCGCCCTCCTCCCGGTTGCCGGACATCAGCAGCAGCGGCGAGTCGAGTTCGCGCAGGCGTTGCAGGACCGGCTCGTAGAGCGCGCGGGCCACGCCACCGACCCGGCGCGTGACGATCAGACGCAGGCCGATGTCGCGGGCCTGGGGCAGCAGTTCGAGCAGGGCGCTGACCGGGTTGCTGCCGCCCGAGGCGACCAGGTCGTAGTCGTCGATGAGGACGAAGAGGTCCGGCCCCTTCCACCAGCTCCGCTCGCGCAGCTGCGCGGGGGTCACCTCCGGGCCGGGCAGCCGGTTCTGCAGGGCACCGCGAATGGACATCATGCTCTCGCCGAACACCTTGTTCGACGCGGCGTAGTCGAGCAGGTGCTCCCCCTCGACCGCGCCCAACAGGCTCCGTCGGTAGTCGGCGATCACCAGTCGGGCCTGGGCCGGCGTGTATCGCTCCACGATGCCCCGGGCGATCAGCCACAACAGGTTGCTCTTTCCACACTCGGCATCGCCGAAGACGGTCAGGTGCGGCTCGACGGCGAAGTCGAGGTTGACCGGTGCCAGCGCCGACTCGTTGACGCCGATGGGCAGCCCCGGCGCGGACCGGTCGACGACCTTGGCCAGCTCGGCGACGGTCAGCTTCTGCGGCAGCAGACGTACCTCCGGGGCCGCGGGGCCCGGCCAACTCGCCGCCACCTGCCGGGCCAGCGCCACCGACGCCTCGCCGAGGTCCTCGATGTCTCGCCGCGCGTCGATGCGCGAAAGCGCCGCGAGGAAGTGCATCTTGTCGGGCGTCACGCCGCGACCGGGCGAACCGGCCGGCACATTCTGAGCGGCGCGCCGGTCGATCTCCGACTCGGCCGCGTCGCCGAGTCGCAGTTCGAGTCTGGTGCCGAGGAGATCGCGCATGGCGATCCTGACCTCTGCCCAGCGCACGGCGGTGACGACCACGTGGATACCGAAACTCAACCCGCGGTTGGCCAGGTAGGTGATGGTCTGTTCCAGCTCCTCGTAGTCCTGACGCAGGGTGTTCCAGCCGTCGACGACCAGGAAGATGTCACCGAACGGGTCGTCGGCGAACTCGCCGGCCGCCCGCCGACGCCGGTAGTCGGCCATCGAGTCGACGCCCTCGCGCGCGAAACGCGTCTCCCGGTCGTCGAGCGCGGCGACCACCTCGGCCACCGTCCGGCGAACCCTCTCGGTGTCCCGTCGCACGGCCACCCCGGCCACATGCGGCAGCTCGGACAGGCTGCGCAGCGCGCCACCACCGAAGTCCAGGCAGAAGAACTGCACCTCGCGCGGGGTGTGGGTGAGGGCGAGCGCCGCGATCATCGACCGCAGCAGGGTGCTCTTGCCGCTGAGCAGCCCGCCCACGATCACCACGTTGCCACCCGACCCGGCGAGGTCCACCATCATCGGCTCACGGCGCTGTTCGTAGGGGCGGTCGACCACGCCGACCGGCACGGTGAGCCGACCTCGGCCGGCCCACTCCGCGGTGCACAGCCCGAAATGCGGGTGCAGGCTCAGGGCTGGCAGCAGCTCACCCAGGGTCGGCGGCTCGGCCAGCGGCGGCAGCCAGACCTGGTGCGCCGGGAGCCCCCGGCCACGAAGCTGGTTCACCACCAGGTCCAGCACCGTCGCACCGGGTTCCGCCAGGGCAGTGCCCGGGTCGGCATTGCCCAGCGTGGGCGGTCGTGACACATAGGTCGCCCGGAACCGCACCATCGTGGAGTTCTCGGTCTTCAGGTAGCCGTGCCCCGGCGCGTTGGGCAGCTCGTACGCGTACGGCACGCCGAGCACGATCCGGCTCTCCACCGCCGAGAAGGTCCGCAACCCGATCCGGTACGACAGGTGCGTGTCCAGACCGCGCAGCTTGCCCTCCTC
>NZ_JBEXIJ010000047.1:0-40320 GCF_040608495.1 Micromonospora sp. NPDC005174
GTCCTTCTTGCTACCGCTGGAATTGTCGTCGCGGTTGCTCTCGGCGCAGCCTGCTACCGCGAGGGCCGCGACCGCGACGGCCCGCCTCCGGGTCGTCACGAACCGGAGGCGGCACGGCCGGCGCCGGTCACCACACAGGCGGTGGCCACCGCGTCAGCTCCGGGGCCGACGGTGGACGACCACGCAGGCCAGACCCGGCCCGGCGTGCGCGGCGACCACCGCGCCCGCCTCGGAGACGTACGTGTCGTGCAGGCGCTCGCCGAGACGCACGGTGAGCGCGGCGAGCAGCGCATCGGCGCGCTCAGGTGCGGCCAGATGGTGTACGCCGAGGTCGACGTCGTCGTCGCCGGCCGCCTCGACGGCCAGGTCCACGAGTCGGGCCACTCCCCGACTGGCGGTACGCACCTTCTCGCGCAGCACGATCGTCCCGTCCGGCATGTGCATGATCGGCTTGACCGAGAGGGCGGTGCCGAACAGCGCCTCGGCGGCGTTGATCCGGCCGCCCCGGCGGAGGAACTCCAGCGTGTCGACGTAGAACCAGACGGTGGTCCGGGCGACGGCGGCGAGCGCCGCGTCGCGTACGCCGGCCAGGTCCGCTCCGGCGTGGGCGGCGGTGGCGGCGGCGATGGCCGGAAAGCCGAGCCCCATGCCGGTCGAGCGGCTGTCGACGACCTCGACCCGGCCGTCGACGTCGACGGCGGCGAGCCGGGCCGCCTCGACGGTGCCGGACAGGCCGGCGGACAGGTGCACCGAGACGATGCCGTCGGCGCCGTCGTCCAGGAGGCGGCGGTACGTCCGGGCGAACTGCTCGGGCGCGGGGCGGGAGGTGCTGGCCGACACCCGCCGCTCGCCCAGTGCGCGGGTGGCGTCGGCGGGCTGCGTCTCCACTCCCTCCAGCCCCTCCGCGCCGTTGAGCACGACGGTCAGCGGGACGACGGTCAGCCGGTGCCGCCGCACCAGCTCGGGCGGGAGGTAGGCGGTGGAGTCGGTGACGACCGCGACGGGCATGCCCGGCACGCTAGCCGATCACGACCCGGTGCGCCGAGGTGCGCGGGTCGGTCGCGCGCTCAGACCGCGTCGACGACGGCCGGCGCGGTGACGAGCCCGACGTTGTGACCGCGGAGCTGCCAACCTCGAACGTCGTCGTGCTGCAGTTCCGTCCAGTGGCAGTTGGCCAGCGAGCCGATGGTGCGCAGCACGTCGGCGGGCCAGCCGAGCAGGTGACCGATGCCCTGGCGGGAGCCCCCACCGTGGGTGGCGATGACGACGGTCCCGCCGGGGGTCGCGTCGGCCGCCGCCAGGAGTGCTGCGGCCACCCGCTCACCGAGGTCGTGCAGCGGCTCCAGATCCGCCCCCGGGGCCGGGTCGCCGGCCCGCCAACGGGCGTACTCGGCGGGGAAACGCTCGGCCACCTCGGTGAGGTGCAGGCCCTGCCACTGGCCGAAGTACCGCTCGCGCAGCCGCGCGTCGGTGCGTACCGGCAGCCCGGTCAGCGCGGCCAGCGCGCCGGCGGTGTCCGCGGCGCGGCTCAGGTCGCTGGACACGATGGCATCGGGTCGCAGCGACGCGAGCAGCGGCGCGGCGGCGCGGGCCTGGTCGCGGCCCAGGTCGTTGAGGGGTACGTCGGTCTGCCCCTGGACGCGGTTGGCGGCGTTCCAGTCGGTGTTGCCGTGCCGCCAGACGATCAGCCGGGTCATTCGGCCGCGGCGGACCCGCTGGCGTCGGCCTCGACCAGGTCGCGGTCGACGAACGGGATGGTGGGGCAGTCCTTCCAGAGGCGGTCGAGCCCGTAGAACTCGCGCTCCTCGGTGTGCTGGACGTGCACCACGATGTCGACGTAGTCGAGCAGCACCCAACGGCCGCCGCGCTCGCCTTCGCGCCGGATCGGCTTGGCCTTCTCCGGAAGCTCCAGCAGGCGCTCCTCGATGGCGTCGACGATGGCGAGCACCTGACGCTCGTTCGGGGCGGCGGCGAGCAGGAACGCGTCGGTGATGGCGAGCTGGTCGCCGACGTCGATGATCGCGATGTCCTGCGCCTTCTTGTCGGCGGCTGCCTGGGCGGCGGCGATCGCCAGCTCGTGCGCGCGTTCGGAAACTGTCACCGTTCTCCTTCGATCAGGCGTGCGATCCTCCAAGCGTCTCACACCCGGCGAGGTCCCGACCCGTCAGTTCTGGTCGGTTAGGCGCACGAAACGGCGTATACCGGGCGCAATCAGGGCTGATAGAGGCGTCGCTTGGCGATGTACTGCACCACACCGTCGGGCACCAGATACCAGACGGGTTCACCCCGGGCGACCCGGGCGCGGCAGTCCGTCGACGAGATGGACATCGCCGGCACCTGGACCAGGCTGACCGTGTCCGCCGGGAGGTGCTTGTCGGTAAGCGCGAAACCGGGCCGGGTCACGCCGATGAAGTGCGCCAGCTCGAAGATCTCGTCCAGGTCCTTCCAGGACAGGATGCGTTGCAGCGCGTCCGCGCCGGTGATGAAGAAGAGCTGGACCTTGGGACCGTACTCGGCCTGGAGGTCGCGCAACGTGTCGACCGTGTACGTCGGTCCGCTGCGGTCGATGTCGACGCGGCTGACCTGGAAGCGGGGGTTGGAGGCGGTGGCGATGACCGTCATGAGGTACCGGTCCTCGGCGGGACTGACCGGCTCGTCAGCCTTCTGCCACGGCTGCCCGGTCGGGACGAAGACCACCTCGTCCAGGCCGAACCGGTCCGCGACCTCGCTGGCCGCGACGAGGTGCCCGTGGTGGATCGGGTCGAAGGTGCCACCCATGATCCCGATCCGCCGGATATCTTCCTCCACCCCGTGATCGTAGGCCGGCCGTGCGCGCCGGTCCTGGCGGCCCGAGGGCTGGTGACGCGAATACTCGTATGCGTATACTCGTCCACGAGTATTTGGGAGGTGCGTCATGCCGAAGCGACGCAAGGTCGGCAACCTGCTGGCACTGGCCGTGCTCTCCGCCCTCGTCCAGCGGCCCATGCACCCCTACGAGATGGCCAGCACGCTGCGCGCCTGGGGCAAGGACCAGGACATGGAGTTCAAGTGGGGCTCCTTCTACACGGTGATCCGCAACCTGGACAAACACCGGTTGATCGCCGCCGTGGAGAGCGTGCGCGAGGGCCGACGACCGGAACGCACCGTCTACCGGATCACGGACGCGGGACGGGCCGAGCTGGTCGACTGGGCGCGCGAGCTGGTCGGCACGCCGATGTCGGAGCATCCCCGCTTCCGGGCCGGCCTCTCGGTGCTCGCCGCACTGCATCCCGACGAGGCCACCGACCTCCTCCGGCAGCGGCTCGAACGGCTGGACGACGCGCTCCGGCGCGACCGCGAGACGCTCGACGCCCACCTGCGGGAGATCCCGCGACTGTTCCTGGTGGAGACCGAGTACGACCTGGCCATCCGGGACGCCGAAGCGGCCTGGCTGCGGGCCCTGCTCGCGGAGCTCACCTCGGGCAGCTACCCGGGGCTGGACACCTGGCGGGCCTTCCACGAGACCGGCGAGATGCCGGCCGAGCTGATCGAGCTGGCCGAAAGGACCAGCAGAGACCCCGACAGCGCCGACTGACAAGACAGCTCCGGCGGGGTGCGCCAACACCCCGCCGGAGCCCTACCTCGAACCGGCACCTGAGCAGGCACCCGGCCCGACGCGGCAACCACGAGGATAACCGGGTCCCCTCCCAGGTCGGTTCGTACGCACCCACGCGACGACCCAGGGAGAGACAGCATGACAACGGTACGAACCGCGATCGTCATCGGCGGCGGCATCGCCGGGCCGGTGACAGCCCTCGCGCTACGCCGCGCCGGCATCACCGTCACCATCGCCGAGGCGTACCCGGAGACCGCCGGCGGGGTGGGCGGCATCGGCGGCACCCTCGCGCTCGCGCCCAACGGCGTGGCCGCCCTGCGGGCGGTCGGCGCGGACGAGGCGGTGACCGCGATCGCCACCGGAATCCACCGCAGCGTCATGGCCGTCGGCTCCCGGCGCATCGACCTGCCGATGCTGGCCGGGGTGCCGCCGCTGCGCGTGGTGCACCGGGCCGAGCTGCACCGGCTGCTGCACGACCGGGCTGTCGCCGAGGGCGTCACCTTCGCGTACGGCAAGCGACTGGTCGGCGTCGAGGAGACCGACGGCGGCGTCACCGCCCGTTTCGAGGACGGCAGCACGGCCAGCGCCGACGTCCTGGTCGGCGCGGACGGCATCCGGTCCACGGTCCGTGGCCTCATCGACCCGGCCGCGCCCGGCCCCCGGTTCACCGGGCTGCTCGGCTTCGAGGCGGTCGCCCGGCACGAGGTGGACGCCGAGCCGGGCACCATGACGTTCGCCTTCGGGCGGCGGGGCTACTACCTGTACTGGCCCGAGCCGGGTGGCGGCACCCGCTGGGGTGCCAACCTTCCGGGGCAGCGGCCGATGAGCATCGTCGAGGCCCGTGCGGTGCCGGCGCGGCAGTGGCTGGACACGTTGCGAGCCACCTACGGCGACGACGACCCGGGTCGGGAGCTGATGGCCACCAGCGCCGCCGAGGATCTCCAGGTGGGCGGCGCGTTGCAGATCATGCCGCCCGTGCCGCACTGGCACCGGGGCCGCATGGTGCTGGTCGGTGACGCCGCGCACGCGCCGTCGAACAGCTCCGGGCAGGGCGCTTCGCTCGCCATCGAGAGCGCGGTGCAGCTCGCCCGCTGCCTGCGGGACCTCCCCGACGTGACGTCGGCCTTCGAGGCGTACGTGCGGCTGCGTCGCACCCGGGTCGAGAAGGTCGCCGCCCGTGCGGCTCGGATCAACCACACGAAGGCACCCGGGCCGGTCGCCCGGACGCTGATGCCGCTGCTGATGCCGCTGCTCGTGCGGACGGCGATGGACCCGGAACGGACCATCGCCCACGAGCAGCGCTACACCATCGACTTCGACGCCCCGGTCACGGCGGAACCCGCCCTGCGCTGAACGCGGGGGCGCGGGGTGGCCGCCAGGCCACCTCGCGCCCGACCGGCGGGAGCGGCCTCAGGCCGCGGCGGCGGCCACCGCCGTCCGGGCGACGAGCGCCCGCCGCAGGTCGTCGTCGGCGTCGGTGACCACCCGCCGCAGGCCCGGCGTGAGGTCGTCGCAGGCCAGCAGCGCCACGGCCGCCTCCCGGGTCGGCTGCGCCACGGCGTAGTGGGGAAACGCCAGCTTCGCCACCCGGTCGGCCGTCCAGGGGGTACGCCGACGAGCGGCGGCCGGCATCTCGGTGAAGTATCTCTCGACGTACGCGGTGGTCAGGTCGGCCTGCTCGGGCTGCCAGAACCCCTCCGCCGTCGCCTCCAGCAGCCGGTTGGACAGCTCGCTGTCGCGCACGATGATCTCCCATGCCGCCTCTTTCGCGGCCGGGTCGGGCAGCGCGGCCCGGCAACGGGCGGCCCGTTCCGCGCCGGCCGAGCTGACGTCGACACTCGTCTCGGCGGCGATCTCCTCCGCGCCCGCCGCGCCCAGCACCACGAGCCGGCGCAGCACGGCCCAGCGCAGCTCCGCGTCGACCTTCAGCCCGGTCGGTACGTCCCGGCCGGCGAGCCAACCGACGAGCAGGTCACTGTCGGTCGTCGCGGAGATCCAGCCCCGCGCGGCGGCGAGCTGCAACGACTCCCCCGCCGGCGCCCCGTCGAGCAGGCGCCGGCACGCTCCGGCGACTCGTGCCAGCGCCGCCGAACGAGCCAGCGGGTCGAGGTAGCGGTCCACCAGCGACCGGCTGAGGGTCAGCACGTCCTCCGCGATGATCACCTCGGTCTCGGCGGGCAGCGCCGCGACCATCAGGTCGACCAGACCACCCACCGGCCGTTCACCGTCGGTCACCGCGTCCAGGGCCTCGCCCCAGAGCACCGCCCGCGTGAGCGAATCGGCCAGCCCCGGCAGGACCAGCGCGACGGCCTCCACCGACGCCGGGTCGAGGCGAACCTTGGCGAACGTCAGGTCACCGTCGTTGGGCAGCAGCAACTGCGCCGCCGGCTCGCCGGCCAACGCGCCGAGCACGGTACGGCCGCCGTCGACCGCCGGGTCGAGATCCACCTCGTCGCGCCGCACGGTGCCGTCCGCCGCGTACCGGCCCACGCCGATGCGGTGGGGACGCAGCACCGGGTACGACTCGGGGGCGGTCTGCACCACGGCGACCTCGGTGTAGCGGCCGTCGGCGTCGACGCCGACCTCGGCACGCAACGTGTTGACCTGCGGCCGGCGTAGCCACAGCTCGGCCCAACCGGACAGGTCCCGACCGCTGGCGGTGCTCAGGCTGGCGAGCAGGTCGGCGAGGGTGGCGTTGCCGAACCGGTGCGCGGCGAAGTGCGCGTTGAGGCCTGCCAGGAACGCCTCGTCGCCGAGCCACGCGACAAGTTGCCGTAGCACGGCGGCGCCCTTGGCGTACGAGATGCCGTCGAAGTTGAGCAGGCCCTCGTCGGCGTCGGCCACCTCCGGCGGCGCGACGGGATGGGTGGAGGGGCGCTGGTCGGCCGCGTACCCCCAGGCCTTGCGGCGCATGGCGAACGTGGTCCACGACTGGCCGAAGCGGGTCGCCTCGGCGGTTACCCGAGTGCCCAGGTACTCCGCGAAGGACTCGTTGAGCCACAGGTCGTCCCACCAGCGCATGGTGACCAGGTCACCGAACCACATGTGCGCCATCTCGTGCGCGATCGTGGTGGCCCGTTGCTCGCGCTGGGTGTCGGTGACCGCCGAGCGGAACACGTAGTCGTCGCGCAAGGTGATGATGCCCGGATTTTCCATCGCGCCGGCGTTGAACTCGGGCACGAACGCCTGGTCGTACTTGCCGAACGGGTAACGCTCCGCGAAGAGCTGGTGGAACCGGTCGAGGCACTGCCCGGTGATGGTGAAGATCTCCTCGGCGTCGGCGTCCAGGTGCTCGGCCAGCGACCGGCGACAGTAGATCGCCATCGGCACACCGTCGTGCTCGGCCCGCCGCACGTGGTACGGCCCCGCGATCAGGGAGAAGAAGTACGTGGACAGTGGCGCGCTCGGGGCGAACTCCCAACGCCCCGGGGCCGGATTGGCGGCCACCTCGGCGTTGCTGGAGACCGTCCAGCCCGCCGGCGCGGTGACCGAGAGGGTGAACGGCGCCTTGAGGTCGGGCTGGTCGAACGCGGCGAAGATGCGCTGGACGTTGTCGAGGAACGTCACCGCGTAGAGGTAGGTCTCGCCGTCGGCCGGGTCGACGAAGCGGTGCATCCCCTCCCCGGCGTTGGAGTACGCCATCTCCGCCTCGACGACGAGGGTGTTCGTCGTGTCGAGATCAGCCAGCGGCAACCGGTTGTCGCTCAGCGTGGCGGGGTCGACGGGACGGTCGTTGAGGCGTACCGCGAGGAGGTTGGCGGGCTTGACCTCGGCGAAGGTGGCGGTGCCGGCGGTCGCCCGGAACCGGATCTCGACGCGGGACCGGAACAGGTCGCCGTCGCCGGTCAGGTCGAGGTCCACCTGATAGGACTCGACAGTAATCGCCGCGCCACGCGCGGTCGCCTCTACACGGGTCAGGCTCGGCATCCGCTTATCCTGCCCGATGGGGATCGGCGAGCGGTCCCCACCTGACCCCCGGCAGTGGAGGAAAGAAGCATGGCGCAGCACCCCAAGGGCGATTTCGACCTCTCCCGTGCGGTCTGGCAACGGGCCGAGGGGGACGCCTCCGAGAGCGCCGTCGAGGTCGCCTTCGTGGACGACCTGATCGGGATGCGCAACTCCGCCGAGCCGGAGGGCCCGGTGCTGGTCTTCACCCAGGCGGAGTGGGACGCGTTCGTCGCCGGCGCGCAGGACGGCGAGTTCGACCTGGACTGACCCGACGCCGCTCGTCGCCCGTGCCGGCCCTTCGATGTCGAGGACGCCGGCTCGGGCGACGTGCGATGACCGCCCGGTCGGGTGGACGCGCCGGGCCGGACCGGTGACGCCACGCCGAGCACGGCGCGGCTCCTCAGTCGCACTGGTCACCGTCACCCCAGCCGAGACCGCCAGGCCCGGGCGCGTGGTGGAAGCCGGGGTGGTCGGCGACGTCGACGCAGCGCTCGCCGTCCGGGCCGACCGCACCGCAGAACAGCCGCGCGGCCCGTTGCCAGGCGTCGGCCGGCGACAGGGCCGCCGCGCCGAGCGCCACCTCCGGGCGGAGCAGGCTCAACGCCTCCGCGTACGCCACTGCCTGCTCACGGGCGTCGGCCGTGCCCGGCGCGGTGAAGCCCAGGTGCACGGTGAAGAACCGGCGCGGTCGTGTCGACCGACCGGGCGGCCCGAGCAGTGGCCGCGTGGCACGGGCCGGACCCGGCGCCTCGACCGCCCGTCGCTGCCGCCAGCGTGGTGACCTGTTGTCGTGCATCTCGTCCTCCCCGTGGTCGTGGCCGTCGGCCCACCCGGGGTCGCGCCAGCCGACCCGCGATGCCGGCTGGCGGCGGCCCCACCGGCTAGCCAACCAGGTTCCGTCGCCCGTGGGAGGGGCCAGCGGACGCGCTGTCGACGCGGGGATTGCGCGACGGCCACGAGGGTAGACGGGCCACGGCGGCGACGCCGGCCGCCGCCGGAACCACCAGGGGGGCCCGATGGCGACCATGCCGGCCGACCGCAGCCCGGACAGCACCCTCGCGCTGCTGCGCGCCGGCTACCGGTTCATCGGTGAGCGCTGCGACCGCCACGGCAGCGACGCCTTCTCGACCCGCATCCTGCTCGCGCCGACCATCTGCCTGCGGGGTCGACCGGCCGCGATGCTGTTCTACGACGAGGAGCGCTTCCGCCGCGAGAGCGCCATGCCGCTGCGGGTGCAGCGGACGCTCACCGGCCGGGGCGGCGTGCAGGGACTGGACGGCGCGGAGCACACCGACCGCAAGGCGATGCTCATGTCGATCATGACACCGACCTCGATCGCGCAGCTCGGGCACCTCTTCGACGCCGAGTGGCAGGCGCGGATTCCCGCCTGGGAGGCGACCGGCGCGGTGCGGCTCTACGACGAGCTGGGCCGGTTGCTGACCCGGGTGGTCTGCGCCTGGGCCGGGGTGCCGCTGGCCACGTCGCAGGTCGACCGCCGCGCCGTCCAGCTGCACGCCATGATCGAGGGCCCGGCGGTCGTCGGCCCACGGCACTGGCGGGGCCTGCTCGCCCGCCGTCGCGCCGAACGCTGGATCGGCGACCTCGTCGAGCAGACCCGCGTCGGCATCCACCCGGCCCCGGCCGGCAGCCCGCTGCGGGTCATCGCCGAGCACCGCGACGCGCACGGGACGCTGCTCCCCCGTCGGGTCGCCGCCGTCGAACTGCTCAACCTGCTGCGCCCCACTGTCGCCGTGGACCGGTACGTCGTCTTCGCCGCGCTCGCCCTGCGCGACCATCCCGGCTGGCGGCAGCGGGTCCACGGCGACGACGCGGCCACCGAACAGTTCGTCCAGGAGGTGCGCCGCTACTACCCGTTCTTCCCGATGGCCGCGGCCCGGGTCCGGCGCTCCTTCGACTGGGAGGGCCACCACTTTCCGCAGGGCCGGCGGGTCCTGCTCGACCTCTACGGCACGAACCACCACCCGGCACTCTGGCCCGAACCGGAGCTGTTCCGCCCCGAGCGGTTCGCCAACCGCCGCGTGGACCCGTTCGAGCTGATCGCGCAGGGCGGCGGCGACCACACCGGGCACCGCTGCGCCGGCGAGTGGATCACGATCGACCTGATGAAGCGGGCCGTCACCCATTTGACCAGCGACATGCGCTACGACGTACCGCCGCAGGATCTGCGCCTGGACCTGCATCGCATGCCCGCGTTGCCACCCAGCGGCATGACCCTCACCAACATCCGCCGCTTCTGACCCGATCCCACCGGTGGGCGCGACTGTCGAGGCTTCGTCCGGGTTTGGACGGCCGCCCGGCGGGCAGGTGCAGCGGCGTCCCGTCCACCGCACGCCGCACACCGCCTGCACAGGAGACGCCGATGCCCTCTCCCGCCACCGGTGACGCCCGGCGGGGCGGGCCGGTCGACACCGGCACACAACCGACCGCCACGCTCTCGACGGTCCTGCCGATGGCGTACGTCCTGCCGCTGCGCTGGCACGCCGACACCGGCCTGGACGAGCTGACCGGCTACCTGCGCCGGCTGAGCGGTCTCGTCGAGGTGCTCGTGGTGGACGGGTCACCCCCGGAGCTGTTCGCCCGGCACGCGGCGGCCTGGCGCGGGCTGGTCCGGCACCTGCGACCCGACCCCGCCGGACGGGGACTCAACGGCAAGGTGGTGGGGGTGCACACCGGGGTCGGCGCGGCGCGCCACGAACACGTGGTGATCGCCGACGACGACGTCCGGTACGACGAGGCCGGGCTCCACGCGGTGCACCGGCTACTGGACCGGTTCGACCTGGTCCGGCCGCAGAACTACTTCGATCCCCTGCCCTGGCACGCCTGGTGGGACACCGGCCGGACGCTGCTCAACCGGGCGCTCGGGAACGACTACCCCGGCACCCTCGCCGTACGCCGCAGCACGTTCCTCGCCATGGGCGGGTACGACCCGGACGTGCTCTTCGAGAACCTGGAGCTGATCCACACCGTCCGCACGTACGGCGGGATCGAGGCCGCGCCACCCTGGCTGTACGTCCGCCGACTGCCGCCCGACGCGGCGCACTTTCGGGGCCAGCGGGTCCGCCAGGCGTACGACGATCTGGCCCAGCCGGCCCGTCTGCTGACCGCGCTCGCGGTCCTGCCCGCGCTGACGGCGGTGGTCGCGTCCCGCCAGCCCCGGCTGCTGCTCGGCACGACGGTCATCGTCGTCGTGGCCCTGGCCGAGGCGGGTCGCCGCCGCGCCGCCGGGGCTGCCGTCTTCCCACCGAGCACCTCGCTGGCCGCCCCGCTCTGGCTGCTGGAGCGCGGTATCTGTAGCTGGCTGGCGCTCACCCAGCGCCTGCTGTTCGGCGGCGTCCGGTATGGCGAAACCAGAATCCCGAGAGCAGCCCACCTCCAGCTCCCCGCGATCTTGCACTTTCTGCGGGGGCAGAAGCCCCACAAGTCGACATAACCACAGCAGAAACTGCAAGATCGCGGGGAGATACGACGACGGCTCGCGCCACCGGGGTGGTCACGAGCCGTCGTCGGTGTCGGTGGTCGTCAGGAACCGACCTGCTGGCGGGCCTGCTGGGCCTGGTCCTTGACGTCCTGGGCGGCCGACTTCCCGTCGTCCTTGACCGCGTGCACGGCGTCCTGGGCGGTGGACCGTACCGAGTCGGCGGCGTGCTGGGCCGGCTCGCGCAGCTCGTCCTTGAGCTCGCTGGCCACCTCGCTTAGCTTCTCCTTGACGACACCGCTGTGCTCGCTGACCTTCTCCTTGACCTGCGCGGCGGCCTGCTGCTCCCGGCGGGAGGCCGGGATCAGCGAGGAGGCCAGCCAGCCCACGCCGAAGGCGATCAGGCCGGCGGCGAGGGGGTTGCCCTGCGACTTCTCCCGGATCACCCGGGGCGCGCTGTGGGCGGCGTCGCCGACGGAGGAGGCCGCCGAGTGCGCGGCGTCGCTGACGCTGGACGCCGCCGACGAGGCACGGTCACCAACCGACTGGGCGGCGTGACCGGTGCCGTGGCCGAGGTCAGACGCGGTTCCCATGACCTTGTCCCTCACATTCTGCAGCGCGGAACGGGCCCGCTGCTTGCGGTCGTCGACGATGCGGCTCGGGCTGACCTTGTACGCCAGCGCGTCCACATCGGAGCTGAGGCTGTTGCGGGTGGCTTCGATCTCCCGGCGGATCTGGTCGGGATCGGTGCTCATCGGGTGACTCCCTCCGGGTGGGGCTTGAGCGCGTCGGGGATGCGCTGCACGCTGTCGTTGGTCTGCTTGAGCCCGCGTACGTGCTGGGCGTTCTTCTTGGCCGCCGAGTAGAGGACGGCGGCGACCACGGCCCAGACCACGGCCACGATCAGCGCGGCGAGACCGGAGTCCATGACGTTGTCCAGGAACTGCCAGATCGCGATGGACACGAAGAGGGCCACCATGTAGCCGCCGAATCCGGCGCCGCCGAAGAGGCCCGCCGCCTTGCCGGCCTTCTTGCCCTCCTGACGGATCTCGGCCTTCGCCAGCTCGACCTCCTGGCGCATCAGCGTCGACAGGTCGGTGGTGACCTGACGCATCAGGTCACCGAGCGAGCTGCCTTTCACCTCGGCCGCGGTGTGCGGGGCACCCGCGTCCGGGTGGTAACCGGAGTCCAGGCCGGACCCCTGCGTCGGCATGGTCATGCCGCCGCCTCCCTTCGGATGACTCGGCGCCTCACGGGCGGGGGCTGCCGCTGGACGGCACGCCCGGCAGCGGGTCGGTCTGGGTCACCGGCGGCAGCGGCTGACCGGTGCTGGCCGGCTCGCTGTAGCCGCCCGGAGTCGGGTCGGCGTAACCGCCCGAGGTCGGCTCGGTGTACGTGCCCGGGGTCGGGTCGAGGTAGCCACCGGCCGGGGTCACGTCCGGGGTCGTACGGGGCGCCGGCGGCGGCGTGGGGATCACCGCGGTGCGCTCCGGGTCGTACGCCCCCGCGCCGCGGTAGCCCGCGGAACCGTTGCCGGAGTCGTCACCGGCGGCGGAGATGCCCCGGGTCAGGCGACCGGCCAGCACGCCCAGCACCGCCGCGCCGACCAGGAAGGTGCCCGGGTTGCGCCGCGCGTAGTCGCGTACCTCGTTGATCAGGTCGCCGGGCTGGCGCTCCTCGAGCCAGCCGGCCACACCGTGCACCCGGTTGGCGGCCTGGCGGGCCAGCTCGCTCACCGGGCCGGCCTGGCCGCCCTGCTCGGCCATCGAGCGCATCTCGTCGGCGATCGACCGCAGGCCGCCCGCCGCCCGGCGCTGCTGCTCACCGGTCTGGCTGGCGAGCTGGCTGCGGGCCTCGCCGTAGAGGTTGCGGGCCTGCCGGGCGGCCTCGCGGCCGACCTCGGCGCCCTGCTCCTTCGCGGTCTGGGCGACCGCGCCGCCGGCGTGTGCCGCCTCGGAGCCGACGTGGCGAGCCTGCTCGCGGACGCCGCCGCCGTTGGTGGACTCCTGCCCGTACGTGGAAGACGTGGGTGACAGATCGTAAGTCATGATTTCCCTTCCGCTCGGAAAGTCGTCGCGGTTGTGCTGGGGGGTCGCGGCCGTGTCGCCGTGGCCGCTGACAACTCACCTACCCTGCGTTTTGGCTTCCATACCTGTTCATGCATTTCTCTGCGCGGCCGCCGGTGACGACTTCAAAATGGAGGATCGTCGGGCTGCGTCACGTCGCCGCTGCGGACAGTGAGGTTCGCGGGACCGGCAGATCCACCGGAGGGGGCAGGGATGGCACGAGACGCGCGGGGTGGCCGACCTGCCACGCCCCGACCCCGGGTGCAGGTGGCGGCGCTGGTCGTGGCCGGGATCTTCCTGCTGATCGGCATCCTCGGCTACATCCCCGGCATCACCACCGACTACGGCGAGCTGACCTTCGCCGGGCACCACTCGGACGCCAAACTGCTCGGCGTGTTCCAGGTGTCGATCCTGCACAACGCGGTGCACCTGCTGTTCGGGCTGGTGGGCCTGGCGCTGGCCCGCAGCGTCGCCGGCGCCCGACTATTCCTGGCTGGCGGCGGCGCGATCTACCTGGCCCTCTGGCTGTACGGGCTGGCCATCGAGGCGGTCGATGAGGACGGCGGCGCGAACATCCTGCCGGTCAACGACGCCGACAACTGGCTGCACCTCGCCCTCGGCTTCGGCATGCTCGCGCTCGGGCTGCTGCTGTCCAACGCGGCGGGCACCGGCGGACGCCTGGACAGCCCGATCGACAGGCCCTGAGCTGCCGATTCACACGTTTGACATGAGGCGGTCTTCGAGAATTGGGAGTCCGAGTTCCTCCAGATGGGCGGGTAGGTGCTGCTCACCGCCTATCTGGTGCAGCGGGGCTCGGCCGAGTCGAAGCCGGTGGACCAGACCGACCGACCCGAGGACGACGAGCGCCGGGCCGCCGCCCAGTCGCCGTGGCCGGTACGCGCCGGTGGGCTTCCACTGGTGGTCTACCGCAACAGCCTGTCCCTCGCGCTGCTGCTGATCTTCGCCGGTTCGTTCGTCGGTCACCTGCTCGGTGGCACGGCCGCGTACAACGAGGAGCAGGCGTTGCAGAGCGGCGCGCCGCCGATCAGCGTGCGCACGCCGAGACCGGCGCCTGAGGGCCACCGGGAGGCGTCAGGCCGCGACCGGGAGCCGCTTGGCGAAGCAGACGCTGTACGGGTTGCCGACGTACTCGCCGTACACCGGGATCGGTTCGTAGCCGCACGACGTGTACAGCCCGGTGGCCGCCGGCAGGTACGTGCCGGTCTCCAGGCGGACCACCGAGTGCCCCTGCCGGAACGCGCACTCCTCCAGGGCGGCGAGCAGTTGACGGGCGATGCCCCTTCCCCGGTACGCCGGTCGGACGTACATCCGCTTGACCTCGCCGGTGACGGCGTCGAGCGACTGGAGCCCACCACAGGCGACCGCCCGACCGTTCACCACCACCGCCAGATAGCAGATGTCATCGTGGGTGAGGGTGACCTGCCCGTCCAACCCGCCGTCGGCCTCACGCAGCTCACGCTGCTGTGCGAGGGTCAGGGCGGCGATCTCGGGATCGGTGGCGGGTCGCGACTCGATCAGCATCACCCGACGCTAGGCGGGGAGGATTTCGCGCAGGTTTCCAGCAGTCGACCCGATCACGGAGCGCAACCGGCTACTCGGCGTCGTCCTCGTCCTCGATGTCCTCGACGTCGTCGTCGGACGAGTCCGCGCCCACCTCGTCCGCCGAGCGCACCCGGCGGGCCTTGCGGGCTGCCAGCCGCTCCGCGGCCGAGGACCGGTTCGACTTGTCCTCCAGGCGTAGGTCGGTGCCCCGGTTGCCGGGCACGAACTCGACGCCCGCGTACAGCGTCGGCTGCCAGTCGAACTCGCGCGCACCGATCCGGACCAGGTCACCGGGCTCAGCGCCGGCCTTGGCGAGCTTGTCCTCCACGCCGAGCCGGGCCAGCCGGTCGGCGAGGTAACCAACCGCCTCGTCGTTGTCGAAGTTCGTCTGCTTGACCCACCGCTCCGGGCTTACACCGCGCACCGTGAACGAGCCGTCGGCCTCGGCGGTGATGGTGAAGCCGGCGTCGTCCACGGCCATCGGACGGATCACGATCCGGGTCGGCTCGGCCGGCGGGGCCGCCTTACGCTCCGCCTCGACCAGCTCGGCCATGGCGTACGTCAGCTCCTTGAGCCCCTCCCGGGTGGCCGCGGAGACCTCGAACACCCGGTAACCGCGCTCCTCGAGGTCCGGGCGGACGATCTCGGCGAGGTCCCGGCCGTCCGGCACGTCGACCTTGTTGACGGCCACCAGCCGTGGGCGGTCGGTCAGGCCGCCGTACTGGCTCAGCTCGGCCTCGATGGCGTCGATGTCGGCGACCGGGTCACGGCCGGGCTCCAGCGTGGCCGAGTCGATGACGTGCACCAGCACCGCGCAGCGCTCGATGTGCCGCAGGAACTCCAGGCCCAGGCCCTTGCCGGTGGCCGCGCCCGGGATCAGGCCCGGCACGTCGGCGACGGTGAAGGTGTGGTTGTCCATCCGGACCACACCGAGGTTGGGCACGAGAGTGGTGAACGGGTAGTCGGCGATCTTCGGCTTCGCGGCGGAGATCACCGAGATCAGCGACGACTTACCCGCCGACGGGAAGCCCACCAGGCCCACGTCGGCGACGCTCTTCAGCTCCAGCACGATGTCCAGCTGGTCGCCGGGCTCGCCCAACTCGGCGAAGCCCGGAGCCTTGCGCTTGGCGTTGGCCAACGACGCGTTGCCGCGCCCGCCGCGCCCGCCGCGGGCCACCTCGAAGGTGGTGCCCGCGCCGACCATGTCGGCGAGCACGGTGCCGTCGGTGGTCTGGACCACGGTGCCGTTGGGCACCTTCAGCACCAGGTTGTGGCCGTTGGCCCCGTCCCGGTTCGACCCGGCGCCGCCCTTGCCGTTGTCGGCCTTGACGTGCGGGTGGAAGTGGAAGTCGAGCAGCGTGGTCACCTGCGGGTCGACGACCAGCGACACGCTGCCGCCGTGCCCGCCGTTGCCACCGTCCGGCCCGCCGAAGGGCTTGAACTTCTCGCGGTGGATGGAGACACAACCGTGCCCACCATCACCGGCCTGCAGATGCAGGACGACCCGGTCAACGAACGTCGCCACGGCGTCAATCCTTCCAGCGAGGGTCGACCCCGCACTTCGAAAAAGCGAAGCGGGCCGGGACCCGGAGGTCCGCGGCCCGCCCAGCGAAGAGAACTACTGCTGCGGAACGATGCTGACGGTCTTGCGACCGCGCTTGGTGCCGAACAGGACCGCACCGGCCGACAGCGCGAACAGCGTGTCGTCGCCGCCACGGCCGACCAGGTCACCGGGGTGGAACTTGGTGCCACGCTGCCGGATGAGGATCTCACCGGCGCTGACGACCTGACCACCGAAGCGCTTCACGCCGAGTCGCTGGGCCGCGGAATCGCGACCGTTACGCGAGCTGGACGCACCCTTTTTGTGAGCCATTGGAGGACGACCTACTTCCCGCTGGAGATGCCGGTCACCTTGACCTGGGTCAACGGCTGGCGGTGACCCTGGCGCTTGTGGTAGCCGGTCTTGTTCTTGAACTTGTGGATCCGGATCTTCGGGCCCTTGGTGTGCGCGGCGATCTCGCCGGACACCGCGACCTCGGCAAGCTTCGCCGCGTCGGTCACCAGGTCGTCACCGTCGACGAGGAGCACCGCGGTGAGCTTCACCGCGTCACCGGGAGCACCGGTGAGCTTCTCGACCTCGATCACGTCGCCCTCGGCGACCTTGTACTGCTTGCCGCCGGTCTTGACGATCGCGTACATCGGAGGCGGACTCCCTGTCGTTGAGGCTGCTGGCGGTCGTCCCCGCGGCGGCTCGCCGGGTAGCAGTGCACGGCGGCGCGGGCACGCGGGAACTCGGCACACGAAAGGTGGGCCGCAGGCAAGAGTACGCCATTGCCGGCGTGGACCCCAAACCGGCCCGCCCTGGTCAACCGGCGCAGAGCTGATCGAGGCGCTGTTGGAGCCGGTCCAGCTCGGTCTCGTCGATCGACTCGACGTCGACGCCGAGCGCGGCGACCTCCGTGCCGAGGTCACTGAGAAGCGTCTTGAGCTGCGCGTCGGCCGCCCGTGTCCCCTGCTCTCGCAGCGCGGCCCGCCAGCCGGCCAGAGCCGCCTGTGCCCCGTCGCGGGCCGCGCTGGCCGTGACGGTGTCGCCCGCGCCCACCGCCGCGAGCATGCGGCCCACCTCCGCCACGTACTCCCGGACGGCGGTGGCGCCGGCCCGCTGCGCCTCCGCGCAGACCTGGGCGTCGCCGCCCAGCACAGCGCCACCCACCGGAGTACCGGTCGATCCTCCGGACCCCGCGGCCGACGCCGACGGGTCGGAGCCGCCGGTCACGCCGACCGGGCCCGCGTCACCGGGCCGGCCGTCCGAGCAGCCCCCTGCGGCGACGAGCACGGCCACCAGCAGGGTACGAGCGAGCAGGCGACGCATCTTCTTCTCCTGACCGGGGCCGACCACTACCGGGTCGGGGGTGACCGGAGCGGCGAGGTCCCTCCCCCGACACATTGCCGGAAAAGGGACCTCGTCAAACACCAGGCCGGTCAGCCGTCAGAGACGGCGGGCCGATCAGCCGTCAGAGACGGCGGGCCGATCAGCCGTCAGGGGCGGGTCCGCCGACGGGTGCCACCCCGGCGGGAGCGGCGACGTCCGGCACCACCCTCGGTGGCCTCCTCGTCGCCGTCGGCGTCGACGTCGGCGAGAGCGTCCGGGTCGTCCGCTGCGGCCAGTCGGACCGACTCACCCCGCTGACTGTCGGACACCGCCGGAGCGGCCTCCGTCTCCGTCTCGTAGCGGGACAGGTCGTACCCCATGGTGTCCTGGTAGTCGGCGTCCGGTTCGGCGCGGGTGTCGGTGTCAACGACCTCGACCACCGCGCGCTCGGCCGGGGCGCTCTTGCGCGCCCGGCGACGGGAGGACGGCGTGCCGTTCTCCCCAGCCGGCGCGGCCGGCGCGGCCGGCGCGGCCGGCGCGGCCGGAGCCGACGACGCCACCGCCTTGACCTTCTCCGCGGCCCCGCCGTTGCGCGGCTTTTCCGATACCGGCTCGGTGTGCATGATGACGCCCCGGCCCTTGCAGCACTCGCAGGTCTCGCTGAACGCCTCCAGCAGGCCCGCGCCGATCCGCTTACGGGTCATCTGCACCAGACCGAGTGACGTGATCTCGGTCACCTGGTGCTTGGTGCGGTCCCGACCCAGGCACTCGGTGAGTCGACGCAGCACCAGCTCCCGGTTCGACTCGAGCACCATGTCGATGAAGTCGATCACCACGATACCGCCGATGTCCCGCAGCCGGAGCTGGCGGACGATCTCCTCCGCCGCCTCCAGGTTGTTGCGGGTGACCGTCTCCTCCAGGTTGCCGCCGGAGCCGATGTACTTGCCGGTGTTCACGTCGACGACCGTCATGGCCTCGGTCTTGTCGATCACCAGCGAGCCACCGGAAGGCAGGAACACCTTGCGGTCCAGGCCCTTGATGATCTGCTCGTCGATCCGGTACTCGGCGAACACGTCGTTCGTGCCGACGTGCCGACGAACGCGGTCGACCAGGTCCGGGGAGACGTGCGACAGGTACGACTCGACCATGCCGTACGACTGCTCGCCCTCGATCACGAGCTCGCGGAAGTCCTCGTTGAACAGGTCTCGGACCACCCGGATGACCAGGTCGGGCTCCTCGTAGAGCAGCACCGGAGCGCCGCCCTCGGCGGCCTTGGCCTGGATGTCCTCCCACTGCGCCTGCAACCGCTTGACGTCGCGGGCCAGCTCGTCCTCGCTGGCGCCCTCGGCGGCCGTACGGACGATCACGCCCGCGCCGTCCGGGACCAGCTTCTTGAGCACGTCGCGGAGCCGCTTGCGCTCGATGTCCGGCAGCTTCCGGCTGATACCGGACGCGTTGCCGTTGGGCACGTAGACCAGGTGCCGACCGGAGAGAGCGATGTGACTGGTGAGTCGCGCGCCCTTGTGCCCGATCGGGTCCTTGGTGACCTGGACCAGGACCGAGTCACCGGAGCGCAGCGCCTGTTCGATCGAGCGGGCACGCCCCTCCAGCCCGGAGGTGTCCCAGTTGACCTCGCCGGCGTAGAGCACCGCGTTGCGGCCCCGGCCGACGTCGACGAACGCCGCCTCCATGCTGGGCAGCACGTTCTGCACCTTGCCCAGGTAGACGTTGCCGGCCATGGTGCCCGAGGAGTTGCGGGTGACGTAGTGCTCGACCAGCACGCCGTCCTCCAGGACCGCGATCTGGGTGCGGTCGCCGCGCTGCCGGACCGCCATCACCCGGTCCACCGCCTCCCGGCGGGCCAGGAACTCCGACTCGCTGAGGATCGGCGGGCGCGTACGCCGCTGCTCCCGGCCGTCCCGCCGACGCTGACGCTTGGCCTCCAGCCGGGTCGAGCCCGACACACCCTGGACCTCGTCGACGGTCTTGCGGGGCTCGCGGATCTTGACGACGGTCGGCACGCCGTCGTCGGCGGCACCCTCGGTGTCACCCGCACCCCGGCGGCGACGGCGACGGCGACGACGGGTCATCCCGTCCCCGCCCTCGGACTCCTCGTCCTCGTCACCCTCGGCCTCGGCGGTCTCTTCCTCCTCGGCCTGCGCCGCCTCGTCGGACTCCTCGTCCTCGGCGTCGTCGGCACCGCCCTTGCCCCGGCCACGGCCACGGCGACCCCGGCGGCGGCGACGGCGTGCGGCGGCGCTGTCCTCGTCGTCCTCGTCCGCCTCGGTGGCCTCCTCGACCTCCTCGGTCGGCTCCTCCTCGGCCTCGATGACCTCGACCGGCTCCACCGGCTCCGCGTCACGGCGAGCGCGCCGACGTCGACGGGACGGCTCGGCCTCGACGACCGGTTCCTCGGCGATCGGAGTGGGCTCCACCGGACCGACCACCGGCACGGCGTCCGGCTGCGGCGCCATGAACAGCACGGTGGGCGCGGAGAGCGCGGCGCGCCGGCGGCGGGTCTTCGGCGGCGCGGCCTCGACGACCTCGGCGGGCTCGACCGGCTCGTCGACGACGTTGGCCACGGCGACACCGGGCTCCACGTCGCCGAACGCCTGCTCGGTGGTCGGGCCGGTCGGGGTCTGCTCCTCGTCCAGCTCGGCTTCCGCCTCGCGCAGGTCGGACTCGGCCGGCGTCTCGGCGGCAGGCTCGTCGGCCGGGGCGGGCTCAGGCTCGGTGACGGCGGCGGGCTCGGGCTCCGCCGACGCGGCGGGCTCGGTGACGGCGGTGGGCTCGGGCTCGGTGACGGCGGGCGTCGCCTTCTTGCGCCGGGTGCGGGTCACCTTGACCGGCGGGACGACCTCGGGCGAGGCCAGCTCGGCGCTGGCCGCGACCAGCGGCTCCTCGGCGGTCGTCTCGACGGGAGCGGCCTTGCGACGGCGTCGGGGAGCCTTCGGGGCGACGTCCAGGTCGCCGGAGATCGGGGCGAAGACCTCCGCCTGCGGCGACTCGACGGCGCCGACTCCACCGGTGGACGCCTCGACGGGCGCCTCGGCCTGCTCCGGCTGGTTGAGCGGTGCGGCCCGTCGCCGGGTGGCCCGCGCCCGTCGCGGCGGCGCTGCGGGCTCGACGCTCTCGGCAGCGGGCTGTTCCGCGCCCGCCGCCGAAGGAGTGCCGGCGGTGCCGTCGGTGGTGCTGCTCTGCTCAGCGGTGTCGCCGGCCGGCTGCGAACCGGTCCGTTCGCCGCCCTCGGGCTCGTTCTCGAGCATGGACGTTCTCCAGTTCTGGCTGCCCCGGGCGCGGGTGAGCGCTGCCACGCAGGGTCGCCGCAAAAGTGTTTCCGCCGGACGCGCGTGGTGCGCGACCGCCGAAGTCTGCCGACAAGAGCCCTGACCGTCGGTCAGTGCCCAACGATGGCTGCCCCGTCGCGGTCCGCATCCAACGGATCCACGATCGCTCCCTGCGCGGTCAGCGTGCCCTGAGCCAGCCGGGTCACCCTCGGCGAGACCGGCGGCTCCAGGTCGGCCACCACGCGGAGGCCGGAAAGGACGTCATCGGGCCGTACGGACGGGGTGACCTGCCGCACGACCAGTTCGAGTATCGCACACGGTACGGCCGGCACCCCGGAAGGTGCCGGCGTCGGGGCCAGGACATCGATGGACATGACGGCCGCGCGGGCGTCGAAAGTCCGTCGCCCCTGCTTGGTCATCCGCTCGACCAGAACCTCGTCGGCGGCGGTGAAGGCGTCCACGGCCGCCCGCAGCGTCGTCGCGTCGACCTCGGGCAGCTCGATGCGCCAGTGCGAGGCCTCGATGCGGTCGGCCAGACTGCCACCTTCGGCGATCACCACCTCCAGCACGTCCAGCCCCGGCGAGAGCGCCGCGTCGAGCGCGGCGCGCAGCGCCTCCGGTTCGACCGCCGCCTGGAGGCCGATCTCCAGGTACTCCGCCTCGCTCGCCACCCCGGTAGGAGCGGCGCTGGCGTAGGAGATCTTCGGGTGCGGGGTGAAGCCCTGGGAGAAGGCGATCGGAACGGCGGCACGGCGCAGCGCGCGCTCGAAGGCCCGGGCGAAGTCCCGGTGCGAGGTGAACCGCAGCGGGCCGCGCTTGGCGTACCGGATGCGGGCGCGCTGCACGACCGGCGCCTGCCCACCCTCCGGCTGGTTTCTCTTACTGATCGTCTCGCTCCTCGAAACTCAGCACCGCCCCCCGGGGTCGGGTCAGGAGGCGGGGGTCTTCAGGGGGGTGATCGGCGTCAGGGGCAGAAGTTTCTTGCCGGTCGGGCCGATCTGGATCTCCGTGTCCATCGAGGGGCACACGCCGCAGTCGAAGCACGGCGTCCACCGGCAGTCGTCCTGCTCGAACTCGCTGAGCGAATCCTGCCAGTCCTGCCAGAGCCAGTCCTTGTCGAGGCCCGAGTCCAGGTGGTCCCAGGGCAGTACCTCCAGCCCGTCGCGCTGCCGGGTGGTGTACCAGTCGAGGTCCACCCCGAACGCGGGCAGCGTCTCGGCCGCCGCGTCCACCCAGCGCTGGTACGAGAAGTGCTCGCTCCAGCCGTCGAACCGGCCGCCGTTCTCCCAGACCTTGCGGATCACCGAGCCGACCCGACGGTCACCCCGGGAGAGCAGGCCCTCGATCAGCGACGGCTCTCCGTCGTGGTAGCGGTAGCCGATCGCCCGGCCCAGCGAACGGTCGCTGTTGATGGCCTGCTTGAGGATCTTGAGTCGGTGGTCGATGACCTCCGGACGCTCCATGGCGGCCCACTGGAACGGGGTGTGCGGCTTCGGCACGAACCCGCCGATCGAGACCGTGCAGCGGATGTCCTTGGAGCCCGTGGCCGCCCGACCAGCCTTGATCACCTCATGGGCCATCTGGGCGATCTCGAGGACGTCGTCGTCGGTCTCGGTGGGCAGGCCGCACATGAAGTAGAGCTTCACCTGCCGCCAGCCGTTGCTGTACGCGGTGACGACCGTCCGGATCAGGTCTTCCTTCGACACCATCTTGTTGATGACCTTGCGGATCCGCTCCGACCCGCCCTCCGGGGCGAAGGTCAGGCCGGTACGCCGCCCGTTGCGGGACAGCTCCTGGGCGAGGTCGATGTTGAAGGCGTCCACCCGGGTCGACGGCAGCGACAGCGAAACGTTGGTGCCCTCGTACTGCTGGGCGAGGCCCGAGCACATGTCGCCGATCTCGGAGTGGTCCGCCGAGGAGAGCGACAGCAGGCCCACCTCGGAGAAGCCGGAGAACTCCAGGCCCTCGCGCACCATCTGCCCGACGGTGGTGATCGACCGCTCCCGCACCGGACGGGTGATCATGCCGGCCTGGCAGAAGCGGCAGCCCCGGGTGCAGCCCCGGAAGATCTCGACCGCGTACCGCTCGTGGACCGTCTCGGCCAGCGGCACGAGGGGCTTCTTCGGGTACGGCCAGGCGTCCAGGTCCATCGTCGTGCGCTTGTGCACCCGGAACGGCACGTCTGCCCGGTTCGGCACGACCCGCTGGATCCGCCCGTCGGGGAGGTAGTCCACGTCGTAGAAGCGCGGCACGTAGACGCTCTCGGTACGGGCCAGCCGCAGCAGCAGCTCGTCGCGGCCACCCGGAGAGCCCTCGGCCTTCCACTCCCGGACGATCGCGGTGATCTCCAGGACGGCCTCCTCGCCGTCGCCGAGCACCGCGGCGTCGATGAAGTCCGCGATCGGCTCCGGGTTGAACGCGGCGTGCCCGCCGGCCACGATCACCGGGTCTGCGTCGGTGCGGTCGGCGGCCAGCAGCGGAATGCCGGCCAGGTCGATCGCCGTGAGCATGTTGGTGTAGCCGAGTTCGGTGGAGAAGGAGATGCCGAACACGTCGAACCCGCGCACCGGCCGGTGCGCGTCGACGGTGAACTGCGGCACGCCGTGCGTGCGCATCAGGCTCTCCAGGTCGGGCCAGACGGCGTACGTCCGCTCGGCGAGGGTGTCGGGCAGCTCGTTGAGAACCTCGTAGAGAATCTGCACACCCTGGTTGGGCAGGCCCACCTCGTACGCGTCGGGATACATCAGCGCCCAGCGCACCGTCGCGGCGTGCCAGTCCTTGACCACCGCGCCCAGCTCACCGCCGACGTACTGGATCGGCTTGGAGATCTGCGGGAGCAACGGCTCGAGCCGGGGCCAGACCGACGGCTCCAGGTCGCGGCCCGGCGTCGGACGCGACGAACCGGAGTCGTCGCTCGAATTGGTCGCGGCCGCGCGCGGCGTCATGGACGGGGCACTCATGATGCCCAAGGGTACGCGTCCGCCCGGCGGTGACCGCGCGCACGGCACGATGCGGCCCGGTCGGTGACCCTGGTCCGACGCCGTCGCCCCGGTGCCCGGGCGGCGGTGGTGGCGGCACGGTACTAACCTCGGACCGGCGCGAGAGGAGATTGCCGCGATGCCGGAGCCCCAGCCGGGAGCACGGCCGGACGACGGGCGCACCCCGGGCCCCGAACCGGACGACGCCTCGGCGGTCGCCGACGAGTCGACCTCCCCACCCGTACCACCGGACCAGCCCGCCGCCCCCGACCAGCCGGCACCCCCGGCCGACCCCACCGCGGCGACCCCGCCGGAGCCCGGCACCACGCCGGACCCGACCAGGCCGGAGCCCGACGTCACGCCGGATCCGACCAAGGTGGAGTCCCACGCGACGCCTGAGCCGACGGCCCAGGAGCCCACGCCCGAGCCCGAGGCCAAGTCCGCGCCCGAGGCCAAGTCCGAGGCCAAGCCCGAGCCCGAGCCCACGGCGCAGGAGCGCGCGGGCGACAGCCCCGACTCCCCCGCCGCGCCGCCCGCGCCCCGGTGGAGTGGGTCCGCACCGGTGCCGCCCCCGCTGCCGCGCCGTCGCGCCTGGGGCGAGTCGGCCGAGCCGACCCCACCGCCGCCCCTGCCCGAGCAGGCGCCCGAGCATCGCGCCCCTGTCGATCCGTGGGCCGGGGTGGACACCGGCGGCTGGGACCTGCCCTCCGCCGAACTGCCTCCGCTGCCGCCGACGCTGGACTACCCGGTCCCGCCGGTCACCCGGCAGTGGTCCGTGCCGCCCGTGCCGCCGGTCGGGACGCACCCGGTGTCACCGCCACCGGCCCACCAGCCGCCGCACGTCTATCAACCGCCGCACGCCCACCAACCGCCGACCGCCCACCAACCGCCGACCGCCTACCCGCCGCCGCAGGCCCGACCCGCCCCGGCGGCTCGACCCACCGCCGCCCGACCCGCCGCGCCGGTCCGCCCGGCACCGCCGGCCCGGGTGCCGAAGCAGCGCCGGGCCCGGCGGTCGGCCACGCCGCCGCCGGGCTGGGAGGCCCCCGAGGGGTACGCGCCCCCTCCGGCACGCCGACGGCGTCGCTGGCCCTGGCTGCTGTTGCTGAGCCTGGCCTGCTGCTGCGGGTGCCCCGCCTACTACGGTCTGCCGGTCTCGTCCCAGTACCCGGCCCGCGCCGCGCTGCCCGAGCAGGTCGCCGATCTGAGCCTGCGTCAGGACGACGGCAGCGCCGAGACGGCAAAGCAGTTGGAGAGCGAGGTTCGCCAGGAGCACTGGCTGGCCGAGGACACCTTCGCGGGCGTCTACGCGACGGCGGACGGCAAGCGGGTGACGGTCTTCGGCGGCACCGGCTTCCGACTGACTCCCGAGGCGGACGCGGACGAGGAGATCACCCGACTCGGTGACCGCTACGCGCTGGAGGCGCCCGAGACGGTGCAGACCGGTGTACGGGGTCGCTACGAGCGCTGCGCGGTCGGCCGGCCCACCGGCGGCGACGTGGTGGTGTGCACCTCGGTCGACCACGGCAGCATCGCCACCGGGGTGTTCACCCGGCTCTCCCTCTCCGACAGCGCGACGCTGCTGGACACCCTGCGCACGCAGATCGTCCAGCCCAAGCAAGGCTGAACCGCGTCCGTGACGCTGCGTGAGGTCACCCGGACGGCCTGCGCCGGAGAGCCGTATACCTGTGAGTCATAAATATGTCTCACAGGTATACCTCCGTCCAACGCGACTGCCTCCCGCGAAACGCGTCGCGCCCCGCGTGCAGAGGGGCCGCGGGTCAGGCGTCGCCGGCCGGATCGGTGTCGGCGCGCTTCGGGGCGTAGCGCGGGACGTACTCCTGGCCGGTGAGCTTCTGGATCTCGCTCATCACCTCGTCGGTCATCTGCCGCAGCGAGGCGCGGTCGTCCGGGCGGCCGGTGAAGTCCAGCGGCTTGCCGAACTTGACGGTGATCTTGGCGGTGCCGGGGCGGGGCACCCGGGCGCCGATCGGCTGCGCCTTGTCCGTGCCGACCGTGCCCACCGGGATGATCGGCACGCCGGCGGCGATCGCCAGCCGGGCCGCACCGGTGCGTCCCCGGTAGAGCTTGCCGTCCGGGGAGCGGGTGCCCTCGGGGTAGACCACCACCAGGTCACCACCCCGCAGTGCCGGGATGGCGGCGTCGAACGCGGACAACGCGGCACGACCACCGGCCCGCTCCACCGGGATCGCGCCCAGACCGGTGAGGACGAACTTGGAGAACGCGCCCTTCGCGCCGGTGCCCGTGAAGTACTCCGACTTGGCCCAGAACGCCAGGTGCCGGGGCACCACCGTGCCCAGGAACAGCTCGTCAGCCACCGAGAGGTGATTGCCCGCGAAGATAGCGCCGCCGGTCTCCGGCACGTGTTCCAGACCCTCCACGGCCGGGCGGAACGCCAACCGCAGCGCGGGCGCCACGGTGAGCTTGCCGATGGTGTAGAGCAGGGGCACTGGTCCTCCGGCAGACGAGGTGCGAACAGGCGGTGTCACGGTAGCGGACGCCTCCACACCTCGCAGACACCAGGTGTGGAGGCGTTCGCGTCCGTGCCCTACGACCGACGGACGGTGACCGTCACCCGCTCGCCCTCGCCCACCTCACCGGCGAAACCGTCGAGGCCCTCGGCGAAGTCGACCGAGTCGGCCAGCACCTCACCCGACACGAACTCCATGTACGCGGCCACCGCGGCGCGTACCTCCTCGGACGCCGACACCGACACCACGATCCGGTCCGACACGTCCAGGGCGGCGTCGCGGCGGGCCTGCTGCACCACCCGCACCACGTCGCGCGCCAGGCCCTCGGCGGCCAACTCCGGGGTGACCTCGGTGTCGAGCACCACCACGCCCTCGCCGCCGGGCAGCGGCGCCGAGTGCTCGGCGTCGGCCGCCACGAGACGTAGCTCGTACTCGCCCTCGGCCAGGGTGATGCCGGCCGCCACCGGGGCGCCGTCGACCAACTCCCACTCGCCCGCCTTGACCGCCTTGATCACCTGCTGGACCTGCTTGCCGACGCGCGGACCGAGCGCCCGCGGCACCACGGTCAAGACCTGCTCGCAGTACGCGGACAGCTCGGCGCTGAACTCCACCGCCTTCACGTTGACCTCGTCGGCGATCAGGTCGGCGAACGGACGTAACTGCTCCGCCGCCGGCGAGGCCACCGTCAACGTCGACAGCGGCAGCCGTACGCGCAGCCCCTTGGCCTTGCGCAGGGACAGCGCCGCCGAGGCGACCGCCCGGACGTTGTCCATCGCCGCCACCAGGTCGTGGTCGGCCGGGAACTCGCTCGCCTCCGGCCAGTCGGTCAGGTGCACCGAGCGCTCCCCGGTCAGCCCACGCCAGATCTCCTCCGCGGTCAGCGGCGCGAGCGGCGCCACCACCCGGCAGAGCGTCTCCAGCACGGTCGACAGCGTGTCGAAGGCGTTCGCGTCACCGGACCAGAACCGGTCCCGCGAGCGGCGCACGTACCAGTTGGTCAGCGCGTCCAGGTAGGACCGCACGGTGGCGCACGCGCCCGAGATGTCGTACGCGTCCATCTGCGCGGAGGCCGTCGACACCAGCTCGTTCGTCTTCGCCAGGATGTACCGGTCGAGCAGGGTGCCCGCGGCGTCGCCGCCGCCGGTCGGCTCAGCGTCGGTCCTCCGCTTGGCCCGGTAGCCGTCGGCGTTGGCGTAGAGCGAGAAGAAGTACCAGACGTTCCACAGCGGCAGCAGCACCTGTCGCACGGCGTCGCGGATCAACGTCTCGGTGACCGCCATGTCCCCGCCCCGCAACACCGGCGAGGACATCAGCATCCAGCGCATCGCGTCCGAGCCGTACGCGTCGAAGACGTGGTAGACGTCCGGATAGTTGCGCAGGCTCTTGGACATCTTGCGCCCGTCCGAGCCGAGCAGGATGCCGTGGCTCAGGCAGTTGCGGAACGCCGGCCGGTCGAACAACGCGGTGGCCAGCACGTGCATCGTGTAGAACCAGCCGCGGGTCTGCCCGATGTACTCGACGATGAAGTCACCCGGGTAGTGGTGCTCGAACCAGTCCGCGTTCTCGAACGGGTAGTGCACCTGGGCGAACGGCATCGACCCGGACTCGAACCAGCAGTCCAACACCTCCGGCACCCGGCGCATCATCGACTGACCGGTCGGGTCGTCCGGGTTGGGGCGGACCAGGTCGTCCACCTCGGGCCGGTGCAGGTCGGTCAGGCGTACGCCGAAGTCCCGCTCGATGTCGGCGAGCGAGCCGTAGACGTCCAGGCGCGGGTAGTTCGGGTCGTCGGACTTCCACACCGGGATCGGCGAGCCCCAGAACCGGTTCCGGCTGATCGACCAGTCCCGCGCGTTCGCCAGCCACTTGCCGAACGAGCCGTCCTTGATGTGGCCGGGCGTCCAGTTGATCTCCTGGTTCAGCTCGACCATCCGGTCCCGGAACTTCGTCACGGCGACGAACCACGACGACACCGCCTTGTAGACCAGCGGGGTGTCGCAGCGCCAGCAGTGCGGGTACGAGTGGGTGTAAGTGTCCTGCCGCAGCACCACCCCCCGATCCTTCAGCTCCCGGATCACCGGCTTGTTGACGTCGAAGACCTGCTCACCCTGGTACGGCGGCACCAGCGCGGTGAACCGCGTGTGGTCGTCCACGGTGACGATGGTGGGGATGCCGGCCGCGTTGCAGACGTTCTGGTCGTCCTCACCGAACGCCGGGGCGAGGTGCACGATCCCGGTGCCGTCCTCGGTGGTGACGAACTCCGCGCCCAGCACCTGGTACGCGTTCTCGCCGGCCTGCTCGACGAGGAAGTCGAACAGCGGGGTGTAGCGGCGTCCGACCAGGTCCCGGCCGTACACCGTGCCGACCTGCTCGTACCCGTCCAGCTCCTTGGCGTACGCGGCCACCCGCGCCGCGCCCACCACGAACCGTTCCCCGTCGCGTTCCAGCACCGCGTACTCGATGTCCGGCCCGACGGCGAGCGCCAGGTTCGACGGCAGGGTCCACGGCGTGGTCGTCCAGACGCCCAGCTTGACCGGCCCGCGCACCAGCTCCGGGGCGGACTCGTCGGCGGTCAGCCCGAACCACACGGTAAGCGTCGGGTCGTGCCGGTCCCGGTAGACGTCGTCCATCCGGGTCTCGGTGTTCGACAGCGGCGTCTCGCAGCGCCAGCAGTACGCCAGCACCCGGAAACCCTCGTAGATCAGACCCTTGTCGTGCAGGGTCTTGAAGGCCCACATGACGCTTTCCATGTAGTCCAGGTCGAGGGTCTTGTAGTCGTTGGTGAAGTCGACCCAGCGGGCCTGGCGGTTGATGTACCGCTCCCAGTCCTGGGTGAACTCCAGCACCGACGTGCGGCACGCCTCGTTGAACCGGGCCACGCCCAGGTCGATGATCTCCGCCTTGCTGGTGATGCCGAGCTGCTTCTCGGCCACCACCTCGGCGGGCAGACCGTGGCAGTCCCAGCCGAAGCGCCGCTCGACGTGCCGCCCGCGCATCGTCTGGTAGCGCGGCACCACGTCCTTGACGTACCCGGTGAACAGGTGGCCGTAGTGCGGCAGGCCGTTGGCGAACGGCGGACCGTCGTAGAAGACGTACTCGTTCGTGCCGTCGTCGCCGGCCGGGCGGGCCTCGATGCTGGCCTCAAAGGTCTTGTCGGCCGTCCAGTGCTCCAGCACCCGGCGCTCGACCGCGGGCAGGTCCGGGCTCGCCGGGACACCGGCGGCGGTCGGGTCGTGCAACGGATAGGCCATCGGGGGTCGCTCTCCTCATGCAGCTCACGCAACGTGGGTCTGCGAGGACGAACCTTCCGGGGTACGCCGACGACGGCGCTCCCGGGTGGTCCGCGGTACCACCCCGCTTGGCGGTCAGGATCGACCGCCCGCTCATTGGCCGGCTGTGACGGGCCGCACCCGTCCGGTTCTACTGGGCCGGTTACCCGGCTGTTCTTCCGGAGGCTCACCGGTGATAGCCGGTTCGTCGCCATACGAAGCACAACGATACAAGACCAACCCCCCACCCCGCCCCCGACTAAACCCCACCCCGTCGATCATGAAGTTATTGCCGTCCGGGTCGGCGTGTCATGGCAACAACTTCATGATCAACCGAAGGGGACCGAGGGGGTTAGGGGGTTGGGAGGGCCCCGGATTCGCCGTCGATCTGGACCTCGCCGAAGTGCTGGAAGCCCTCCGCCGGGGAGGTGTTCGCGCTCGGTGGGGCGTGCACGAAGACCGCCTGCGGACCGAACGTGCCGTCGAGGGCGTTCGGGCCGAACGCGCCGGCGTGCGCCGGCCCGGAGACGAACTCCCAGAACGGCGTGAAGTCGCCGACCGCCGCACGGGAGGGGTCGTAGTGGTGCGCGGCGGAATAGTGCACGTCGGCCGTGAGGAAGACCATGCCGGTGACCCCGGCCCGATGGGTGGCCCGCAGCACCTCGGCGAACTCCAGCTCACGCCCGGCCGGCGCGCCCGGGTCGCCCTGACCGCGGTCGGCGGTCCGGGTGACGGGCGCCGGATCGCCTGTTGTCCGAAGGGCGCGAACGGGCTACCAGCGCGGCTTGACCCCGGTGACCGGCTCGCGCAGACTTCGCCGGTGCGTCCGCTCAACCACGACGAGTTCCAGGCCATGCGTCGATTCCCCGCGCTGGACGGCCTGCGGGCCGTGGCGGCCGTCATGGTCTTCGCCTTCCACTTCGGCGGCCCGTCCTGGGCCTGGTTGACGGGCTGGATCGGCGTACACCTGTTCTTCGTGCTCTCCGGTTTCCTCATCACGACGCTGCTGTTGCGGGAGGAGCACCGCTACGGGCGGGTCTCGCTGCGCGCGTTCTACCTGCGGCGGTTCTTCCGGATCATGCCGGTGTACCTGCTCGTGCTCCTGCTGACCTGGGCGCTGGCCCGGCTCAACGGCACTGCCGACGCGGTCGAACGCGCACTGGCGTACTACCTGCTCCTGCTCAACGACTTCCTGCCGGCCAACGCCCCGTACCTGCACTCCTGGACGATCGGGATCGAGCAGAAGTTCTACCTGCTCTGGCCGGCGATCGCCTTCGTGCTGGTGACCGGCACCTTCCGTCGCCGGCTCGCCGTCACCCTCGGGCTCCTCGTGCTCCTCGTCGCGCTGATCCCGCCGGAGATCGCCTGGCTGAGCTGGCCCATCCACTACGTGGCGATCCTGCTCGGTTGCCTGACCGCCGTGCTGATGCACCACCCGCGCGGCTTCGCCCTCCTCCGGCCGCTGACCCACCCGGTCACCGCCAGCGTGGTGATCGTGGCCTTCGCCGCCGTGCAGGTGGCCGTGCGGTACTGGCCGGTCCGCCTCGGCCAGGAGGCGCTCATCGGCAGCTACGCGGCGGCCGCCGCGCTGCTGCTGCCGGCTCTGCTGTCGCGCAGCGTCCCGGCCCGTGTGCTGGGGCTGCGGCCGCTGGTGTTCGTGGGCGAACGGTCGTACTCGATGTACCTGGTCCAGTCCATCGCGGCGCACGCGGCGGTCGGGCTGCTGCCCGCGCTGGGGCGGCACAGCACCGTTATCTTCGTGGGCGCCGTCGTGGTGGCGTTGGTCCTCGCGGACGTGCTCTACCGCTGGGTCGAGCTACCGATGATCAAGGTGGGCCGCGACCTGGCGGCACGAGTGTCCCGACCCGCACCCCGCGACCAGGACCGCCTTCCCGGCGACGTCGACGGTCTCGTCCGGATCCCGCGCCCCCGCGAGGTGCTCCCGGACACCGTCCCCGCGACCCGCGGTTGACCCAGCCGAGTGACCGGGCTCATAGCCCCGGTTGTCACAGCGCGGCCGGATCGGACCGTCGTAGCGGTGTCGAACCGATCAAGGAGGTTGCTGTGCAACGGATGAAGCTTTTCGAGGTCGCGCCGCAGGGATACCAGGCCGTGTCGGGCCTGGAGAAGTACGTCCAGGCGAACGTCGACCACACCGTGCTGGAGCTGGTCAAGCTGCGGGCGTCGATGCTCAACGGCTGCGCGTACTGCGT
This sequence comes from Micromonospora sp. NPDC005174, assembly GCF_040608495.1. Lineage (NCBI taxonomy): Bacteria > Bacillati > Actinomycetota > Actinomycetes > Micromonosporales > Micromonosporaceae > Micromonospora > Micromonospora sp. NPDC005174. Next base: position 31,720 of record NZ_JBEXIJ010000047.1, read on the forward strand.
GGACATGCACAGCCGCGACGCCCTCGCCGCCGGCGAGTCGAGCCGGCGGCTGTTCGCGGTGGCCGCCTGGCGGGAGGCGCCGTCGTTGTTCGACGAGCGGGAGCAAGCCGCGCTGGCGCTCACCGACGCGGTGACCCGGCTCGGCGAGCACGGCGTGTCGGACGAGGTGTGGGACGCCGCCGCGAAGGTCTGGTCGGAGAAGGAGTTGGCCGACCTGGTCCTCGCGATCGCCACAATCAACGTGTGGAATCGCATCGCCGTGACGACGCACACGGAGCCCCCGGCACAGGTGTGACGACCGAGGCGGCAGAGGCGGCCGGTGCGCTCCAGGCGCACCGGCCGATGCTGCTCGGGCTCGCCTACCGGCTGCTCGGCAGCCGGCACGACGCGGAGGACGTGCTCCAGGAGGCGTACCTGCGCTGGCTGGGCGTGGACCGCTCGACGGTGGCCGAGCCGCGCCGCTACCTGTCCCGGGTGGTGACCCGGCTCGCGTTGGACCGGCTGCGGTCCCGGCAGGCGGCCCGCGAGACGTACGTCGGACCGTGGCTCCCCGAACCGGTGCCGACCGAGCCCTCGCCGTTCGGCCCGCTGGACCGCGTGGAGCTGCGGGACTCGCTGTCCACCGCGCTGCTGCACGTGTTGGAACGGCTCACGCCCCCGGAGCGCGCCGTGTACGTCCTGCGCACCGCGTTCGACATGCCGTACGCCGAGATCGCGGAGATCCTGGACCGGACCCCGCAGGACTGTCGGCAGTTGCACCACCGGGCGACCACACGCGTACACCAGGACGACCGCCGTTTCACGGCCAGCCGGTCGGAACGTGAACGGTTGCTGGAGGCGTTCCTCGCCGCCGCCCGCGACGGCGACCTGGCGACGCTCACCCGTCTGGTGGCCGCGGACGTCACGGCGTGGAACGACGGTGGAGGTCGAGTGCGTTCCGCGCGCAACCCGGTGCGCGGTGCGGACCGGGTCGCCCGGTTCTACGCCGGGATCTACGGCCCACGCCGCGAGTGGACGGCGCGGCGGGTCGAGTTGAACGGCGAACCCGCCATCCTGCTCACCCGCGGCGACGGCGGCCGCTACACGATGACCGTCACCGCCGCCGCCGGTCGGATCACCGGGATCTACGTGGTGGGCAACCCGGAGAAGCTACCGCCGGTCGACTGAACCCGACGCGGTCAGCCCAGCTCGGGGAACCAGAGCGCGATCTCGCGCTTGGCGCTGTCCGGCGAGTCGGAGGCGTGCACCAGGTTCTCCCGGTTGGACAGCGACAGGTCACCGCGGATGGTGCCGGCGGCGGCCTTGCGGCCGTCGGTCGCGCCGACCAACCCACGGACCACGTCGATGACCTGGTCGCCGGAGAGGACCAGGGCGACCAGCGGGCCACCGGTCATGAAGTCCTTCAACGGGGGATAGAACGCCTTGTCGACGTGCTCGGCGTAGTGCGCGTCCGCGAGCGCGGCGTCCATCGTCCGGTGCACCATCGCGTCGATCCGCAGCCCCTTGCGCTCGAAGCGGGAGAGGACCTCGCCGACCAGACCGCGGCGGACCGCGTCGGGCTTGATCAGCACGAGGCTGCGCTCTTCCGGGCTGTTGCTGGACACGCTGGGTTCCTCCTGTACGCGCAGAACGCTCGGGGTCGGTACGGTCAGCGTAGCGACCCGGTCCCGGCGCCGGCGCGGCGGCCGGTCTTTCCACCGGTGGCCGATCCGGCCTAGCCTGGCCCTGACCCCCGGGAGGTCCACTGTGGCGAATGGCGGGAACCGGCCCATCGCGCCGGTACGCAAGCTGGTCGGCACGGTGCTCGGCACCGTGGCCACCTTCGTCGTCCTCTTCGGGCTGGGCATGACCAGCTGGGCCATCGTCGCCCTCGGTGTCGCCCTGCTGGTGCTGGCGATCGCACTGGCCACGGTGAAGGGCGGCGGGCGCACCTGGGTCGTCGGCGTGGCGCACGTGCACAGCGCCTCCGAGCCACCCACCCAGTACGCGTTCGGCCGGTGCGAGCTGCAACTCGTCATCGACGCGCCCGGCCTGCCACCCCGATCCAAGAAGATCATCGAGCCGCGGGTGCCGGTCTCCAAGTGGCCGTCGCTGGGCCAGACCCTGCCCATCCGGGTCGCTCTCGACGACCAGCGGCACATCAAGGTCCTCTGGGACGAGGTGCCCACCCACGCCGAGACCGCCGCGGCCGTCGCGGACCTCCCGCCCGAGTTCGGCGACATCGACCCCGTGGACGAGGTGCTGATCGAGCAGGACGCCCCGCCGTGGGCGGACCGCGCGCCGGACGACGACTTCCGCGATCCGCGCGGCGGCGACCCGTTCGGCGACCCGCGCGGCCCCGATCCGTTCCGCGATCCGCGCGGCGGCGACCCGTTCCGCGACCCGCGCGGCCCCGATCCCCTGCGCGACGACCGGGCCCCCGACGAGCGCGAGCCGGTGGTGGTGAGCCAGGCCCCCGGCGGCCCGGTGGTCCTCGAAGGCGTCGTCGTCGAGCAGCAGACCGGCGCCGGACTGCCTCGGCGGGCCACTCCCGCACCCCGCCCGGCGGCCGAGGAGCACTTCGACCAGCCCGGCGCCGACCCTGTCGACACGGGCCACGACCGCGTCGGCGAGCCCGGCGTCGACCACGTCGCCGCGGCGGCGGGGGCCCGGACCGCAGCCACCTCGGACCGTCCCGACCGGGCCACCGAGACCCCGCCGGCGCAGCGGACCGGTCCGGCCGCCGCGGATCCGCTGGACCCGCTGGACCTGCCACTGGACGAGCCGACCCCGGCCGGAGCGGCCCGCGAGACCGTCACGGCCGAGTCCCTGGACGAGGCGATCTTCGGGTACGACGGGGCGTCGGCGACCGACCCGGCCGGCCCGATCAGCGGCGTCGGCCTGACCCTGCTGGTCACCGACCTGTCCCGGTCGCTCGGCTTCTACCGCGACATGCTCGGCTTCACCGAGGTCGACCAGGGCACCGGCAACGCGGTGCTCGCCTTCGGCACGACCCGGCTGGTGCTGCGCGAGGTCACCGGTGCGGCACCGATCAGCCGCCGGCTCGTGCACGTCAACCTCGAGGTGGACGACATCGAGGCGGCGTACAGGCGGCTGCGCGACTCCGGCGTCCGCTTCACGTACGCCCCGAGGGTCGTCAACCGGGGCAGCAAGCTGGAGGTGTGGGCGGCGGCCTTCCGGGACCCGGACGGCCACGGCATCGCCCTGACCCAGTGGCGCGAACGCGCCGACGCCTGACCCGGCCGGATCACTCAACCGGGTCGGGCGTCAGCCGAGGATGACCCGGCGGACGTGCAGCGCGTACGCCCAGACCAGCGCGAAGATGATGCCCAACACCAGCAGCGACCAGTGCAGCAGCCCGGCCAGGATCAGCAGGCCCTGCAGCACGGTGCCGGCGTGCCACGCCCAGGGGCGGCGCATCAACCCGGCGAGCAGGATGGCGGCCACCGCCAGGGCCACCACCACGGCGATCGCGGCGCCGCCGAGGTCACCGCCGACCACCCGGATCGGCTGGATGGCCAGCAGCAGTACCAGCGCCTCCAGGCCGAGCGTGCCGGCGCCGAGGCCCCGGGCGGCGCCCTGCGGGTTACGCAGCCCGGAGCGCCGCACCTGTCCGGCCTCCGACTCCCCCACGGGCGATCCGGGCGTACCCGCTTCGTCGCGCGACGGGCCCGCCTCGCTGTGCGACGGACCTGCCTCGCCGTGCGACGGGCCGGTCGGGTCGTCGGTGGCGCGCGGGTCGCGCTCGGGGCCGGTCATCGCTTCAGGAGCCGGCGGGCGTCAGCCACGGTGACCACCGAACCCGTGACCAGGACACCGACTCCGCTCAGCTCACCGGGGACGTCCTCCTCGGCCAGCGCGACCGCCAGCTCGATCGCGTCCGGCACCTCCTCGGCCACCTCGACGCGCTCCTCGCCGAAGATCTCGACGGCGAGCGCGGCGAGCTCCTTCGTCGGCATCGCCCGTGGCGAGCTGTTGCGGGTGACCACCACGACGTCGGCCACCGGCTCCAGCAGCTCCAACAGGCTGCTCGCGTCCTTGTCGGCGAGGACGCCGACCAGCGCCACCAGCTTGCTGAACGCGAACTCCTCCTGGAGAGCGGTCACGGTCGCCGCCATGCCGTGCGGGTTGTGCGCGCCGTCCAGCAGGACGGTCGGGGCATTGCGGACCCGCTCCAGCCGACCCGGGGAGCTGGCCGCGGCGAACCCCTCCCGGACGGCTTCGACGTCGAGCTGCCGGCGGGCCCCCGCCCCGAGGAACGCCTCCACGGCGGCGAGCGCCACCGCCGCGTTCTGCGCCTGGTGCGCGCCGTGCAGCGGGATGAACACGTCGTCGTAGACGCCACCGAGACCCTGCAGTCTGAGCACCTGGCCGCCGACGGCGACCGCCCGGCTCAGGACGCCGAACTCGGCACCCTCACGGGCGATGGTGGCACCCACCTCGGAGCAGCGTTCGAGGAGGGGACGCGTGGCCTCCTCCTCCTGAGCCGCGGAGATCACGGTGGCGCCGGGGTGGATGATGCCGGCCTTGGCCAGCGCGATGTCCTGGAGCGTGTCGCCGAGCCACTCGGTGTGGTCGAGGCCGATCGGGGTGATCACGCAAACCCCGGCCTGGATGACGTTCGTGGCGTCCTCGGCGCCGCCGAGTCCCACCTCGACGACCGCGATGTCGACGGGCGCGTCGGCGAACGTGGCGAACGCCAGCGCGGTCGTCATGTCGAAGTACGTCAGGGGCTCGTCGGACCGAGCGTCCACCAGCTCCGCCAGCGGCTTGATCTCCCCGTAGACCGCGGCGAACCGTTCCTCGCTCACCGGCTCGCCGTCCAGGCTGATCCGCTCCCGGACGGTCTCCAGGTGCGGACTCGTGTACCGGCCGGTGTGCAGGCCGAAGGCCCGCAGCAGAGAGTCGATCATCCGCGCGGTGGAGGTCTTGCCGTTGGTGCCCGTCAGGTGGATCGACGGGTAGGCCCGCTGCGGACTACCGAGCAGGTCGAGCAGCGACTCGATGCGGTCCAGCTCGAACACCATGCGGGTGAAACCGCGGGCGTTCAGCTCGGCTTCGGCGGCGGCGAAATCGGTACGGTCGGTCACGAGGTGAGCGTCTCCAGAGCAGCGTCGATCCGGACCAGGTCGGCCTCGGCGGTGGCGAGTCGGTCGCGGATCTTCGCGACGACCGGCTCGGGGGCCTTGCCGACGAAGGCCGGGTTGTCGAGCTTCGCCCGGGCCTGCGCGACCTCCTTCTCGGCGGCCGCGCGGTCCTTGGTCAGCCGGGCCCGCTCGGCGGCCACGTCGATCGACCCCCGGGTGTCCAACGCGACACCTACCGCGCCGGGCATGGCCAGCGTCGCGCTGGCCTGGAAGTCGTCACCGGCGGGGTCCAGGCGGACCAGCGACCGGATCAGCGGCTCGTGCGAAGCGATACCCGCGCCGGACAGTCCGTCCAGGCGCGCCGCCACCCGCTGCGTCGGGCGCAGCCCCTGGTCGGAACGGAACCGGCGGATCTCGGTGACGACCCGCTGCACGCCGACCAGCTCGGCCTCGGCGGCGTCGTCGACAAGCGACCGGTCGGCCACCGGCCAGGCGGCAGCCTGCACCGTCTCGCCGCCGGTCAACGCGAGCCACAGCTCCTCGGTGACGAACGGGATGACCGGGTGCAGCAGCCGCAGCAGCTGGTCGAGCACGTGCCCGAGCACCCGACGGCTGGCCTCCGCGCGCTCACCGCCCTCGGCGAGCACCGGCTTGCTCAGCTCGACGTACCAGTCGCAGACGTCGTCCCAGGCGAAGTGGTAGAGCAGGTCGCACACCTTGGCGAACTCGTACGCCTCGAACTGCTCGTCGACCTCGGCGGTGACGTGCGACAGCCGGGACAGGATCCAGCGGTCGACGGTGGAGAGCTGTTCGACGGGCGGCAGCTCACCGGTGGTGTGCGCGCCGTTCATCAACGCGAACCGGGTGACGTTCCACAACTTGTTGCAGAAGTTACGCGAGCCCTGGCACCACTCCTCGCTGACCGGCACGTCCTGGCCGGGGTTCGCGCCCCGGGCCAGGGTGAACCGGGTGGCGTCGGCGCCGTACCTGTCGATCCAGTCCAGCGGGTCGACCACGTTGCCGAACGACTTCGACATCTTCTTGCCGAACTGGTCGCGCACCATGCCGTGCAGCGCGACCACGTCGAAGGGCGGCCGGCCGTCCATCGCGTAGAGGCCGAACATCATCATCCGGGCGACCCAGAAGAACAGGATGTCGTAACCGGTGACCAGCACGCTGGTCGGGTAGAACTTCGCCAGGTCCGGGGTCTCTGCCGGCCAGCCGAGGGTGGAGAACGGCCACAGGCCGCTGGAGAACCAGGTGTCCAGGACGTCCTCGTCCTGGTGCCAGCCCTCACCGGTCGGCGGCGTCTCGTCGGGGCCGACGCACACGATCTCGCCCGCCGGGCCGTACCAGACCGGGATGCGGTGCCCCCACCACAGCTGGCGGGAGATGCACCAGTCGTGCATGTTGTCGACCCAGGCAAAGTAGCGCTTGGCCAGCTCGGCCGGCTCGATGCGGACCCGACCGTCGCGCACCGCGTCACCGGCGGCCTGCGCGAGCGGGGCGGTGTTGACGAACCACTGCAACGACAGCCGCGGCTCGACCGTGGTCTTGCAGCGCGAACAGTGCCCCACCGCGTGCACGTACGGGCGCTTCTCGGCGACGATCCGGCCCTGCTCGCGCAGCGCGGCCACGATCGCGGGCCGCGCCTCGAACCGGTCCAGCCCCTCGAACGGGCCGGGCACGGTGATCACGCCACGCTCGTCCATGACGGTCAGCGCGGGCAGGTCGTGCCGCTGGCCGATCTCGAAGTCGTTCGGGTCGTGGGCGGGCGTCACCTTGACCATGCCGGTGCCGAAGGACGGGTCGACGTGCGCGTCGGCGACGATCGGGATTCGCCGGCCGGTGAGCGGCAGCTCCACCTCGGTGCCGATCAGGTGCTGGTAGCGCTCGTCGTCGGGGTGCACCGCCACGGCGGTGTCGCCCAGCATCGTCTCGGCCCGGGTGGTGGCCACCACGACCTCGTCGCTGTAGCGGATGGAGATCAGCTCACCGTCGTCGTCGGTGTGCTCCACCTCGATGTCGGAGAGCGCGGTCAGACAGCGCGGACACCAGTTGATGATGCGGTTGGCCCGGTAGATGAGGCCGTCGTCGAAGAGCTTCTTGAAGATCGTCTGGACGGCACGGGTGAGGCCGGCGTCCATGGTGAAGCGCTCGCGGTCCCAGTCGACGGAGTCGCCGAGGCGGCGCATCTGGCCGAGGATCGCGCCACCGGACTCGGCTTTCCACTGCCAGACCCGCTCGACGAACTTCTCCCGGCCGAGGTCGTGCCGGGACAGGCCCTCGGCGGCGAGCTGGCGCTCCACCAGGTTCTGGGTGGCGATGCCGGCGTGGTCCATGCCGGGCAGCCACAGGGCCTCGAAGCCCTGCATCCGCTTACGCCGCGTCAACGCGTCCATGAGCGTGTGCTCGAACGCGTGGCCCATGTGCAGGGAGCCGGTGACGTTCGGCGGCGGGATGACGATGGTGAAGGGGGGCTTGTCGCTGTCGGCGGAGGCCCGGAAGTGCCCAGCGGCTACCCACTGCTCGTACCGTCGCTGCTCTACCTCGCCGGGCTGGTACTGGCCGGCAAGGGTCGGGGCGTCGGGGCGTCGGGCATCCAGTCTCTCGGTCACCTGACAAGTCTACGGAGGGCTTCCGCAGACCTGACGTGCGCCACCTCTCGTTCGCGTACGGTGTCGGCTATGTCCGACGCACATCTCACCGAGCGGTCGCTCGACCACAGCCGCGAGCCGGTCGAACTGACCGAGGAGCCGATTCAGCTGAGCACTCGGGACACCGGCGGCGACCCCGACGAGCGCTCCGGTGGCTGGTCCCGGCGTCGCAAGATCGGCTGGACGGTCGCGCTGGTGGTCGGTCTCGCGGGGGCGGGCGTGTTCGGGGTCGGCGGATGGCGTGTGGCACAGCAGAAGGACACCCGGCTCACCTCACCCGAGCAGGTGGCGGGGTTGACGCGGGACGACAGCGAGCGGGCCAAGAGCACGGCGGACTACCTGCGCAGCGGCCTGGCCGCCGACATCGACCTGGACCGTAGTTTCGGGACCGTCTACCGCGACCCGGCCGACGACAAGCGCTCGGTGCTGGTCTTCGGCGGCACCACCCTGCTGTGGCAGCCCGAGCGCGACTTGAACAGCCTCTTCGGCCTGATGTCCGACGAGACCGGCGCGGTGACCGGCCTACGGGACGTGCCCGCCGGCGACCTGGGCGGCGTCATGAGGTGCGGCAGCACCAGCGGTGAGGGTGGCGACTTCGCGGTGTGCGGCTGGGCCGATCACGGCAGCGTGGTGATGGCGATGTTCCCCGGCAGGTCGGTCACCGACGCCGGCTCCCTGCTGCGCGACCTCCGCGACGGCATGCAGACCCGGGACTGACCCAACCCCGACCCCGACAGCACCAGCCGCCACCCCCACCCCACCCCTCATGGTTGATCATGAAGTTATTGCCATTGCTGTCGGCGTGTCGCGGCAATAACTTCATGATCAACGGGGGATGGGGTTGGGCAGGTGGGGTG
>NZ_JBEXIJ010000048.1:0-39615 GCF_040608495.1 Micromonospora sp. NPDC005174
GCCGGCAAGGCCAACAGCGGCGCCACCTGGACCAACGACATCAGCCACGGCGAGCTGATCCGCACCAGCGCCGACCAGACCTTCACCGTCGACCCCTGCAACCTCCAACTCCTCTACCAGGGCCGCTCCCCGAGCTCCGGCGGCGACTACGGACTCCTGCCGTACCGCCCCGGTCTGCTCACCCTGCAACGCTGACACCACCCACGTCGTGGGGCGGGTCCGGCGCCACGCCGAACCCGCCCCGCGTCACGTCCACGACCGCCCGTGTCTGCCAGGCTGGGTCATGCCCTTGAGCGCCCACCACCTCAGAGCCTCGGTCGCCGTGTCCGACATCGCGCGGGCGGTCACGTTCTACGAAGGCCGGCTGGGCCTGCGGGCGCTGCGATCCGCCCCCAGCGCCCACGTCGTCGACGGCAGCCGCATCTACGCCTCCGGCGGCGGGCCGGCCCTCAACGTCTACCAGTCGGTCACCGCCGGGACGACCGCGGCAACGTTGGCGACGTGGTACGTCGACGACCTCGACGCGATCGTGGACGAACTGACCGCAGCGGGCGTCGACTTCGTCCGCTACGGGCAGTTCGAACACGATGCGAAGGGGATCACCGCGCGGGCGGGTGGTGGCCGTATCGCCTGGTTCCAGGACCCGGACGGCAACACGTTCGCCGTCGAGGCCGACGTCTGACCGGCCGGCGGTGCACGGCGCGACGGTCAGAGGTGTCGTTCCACCTCGGTCAGGCGCTCGCCGAGGAAGGCGCGCTCGACGTCGTTGTCGGTGAGGGTCAGCGCCTCCTCGTAGGCCGTCCGGGCCTGCGGCCACTGCCCCAACTGGCGCAGGAAGTCGGCCCGGGCGGCGCTGAGGTATCCGTACGTGGCGAGGGTCGGATCGGCGAGCAGCGGGTTCAGCGCGTCGAGGCCGGCCCTCGGGCCGTCGCGTAGCCCGATCGCGGCGGCCCGATTGAGCTCCACCACGGGGGAGGGCCAGCACCGGAACAGGGCGTCGTAGAGCGCGACGATCTGGGCCCAGTCGGTGTCCTGCCAGCTCGGCGCCTCGGCATGCAGGGCGGCTATCGCCGCTTCCAGCGCGTACCGTGTCGGTGGCCGACGGCGCAGCGCGTCGGCCACCAGCCCCCGACCCTCGGCGATGAGCTGCCGGTCCCAGCGCGAGCGGTCCTGCTCGGCCAGCAGCACCAGTCGCCCCTCCGCCGAGGTGCGGGAGTTCTGGCGGGAGGCGTTGAGCAGCAGCAGCGCGAGCAGTGCCTTGATCTCGGCGTTGGTCGGCATGAGCAGGTGCAGCATCCGGGCCAGGCTGATCGCGCTGTCCACCAGATCCTGACGGACCAGCGCGGTGCCGAGTGGCGCCGTGTGGCCGGTGGTGAAGATCAGGTGGACGACCTCCAGGACGGCGCTCACCCGCTCTTCGAGCTGGTCCGGGCCGGGCACCCGGTACGGGATGCGCGCTGCGGCGATCTTCTTCTTCGCTCGGGTGATGCGGGCGGCCATGGTGGCCGGCTGCACCAGGAACGCACGGGCCACCTCGGGTGTCGAGAGCCCGCACACGAGGCGCAGCGTCAGGGCGACCTGGGCCTCCCGGGCCAGGGCCGGGTGCGAGCAGGTGAAGATCAGGCGCAGCCGGTCGTCGACGAGACCGTCCTCCGGCCCCGGCGTGGTCTCGTCGGCGACGAGCAGCGGCATCTTCCGACGAAAGACGGATTCGCGGCGTAGGACGTCGCGGGCCCGGTTGCGCGCGATGGTGGTCAACCAGGCGCCCGGTCGGTCCGGGATCCCGGTCTGCGTCCAGGTCTCCAGGGCCTGTGCGAATGCGTCCTGTGCGCACTCCTCCGCCAGGTCGAGGTCGCGGGTCAGATGGGCCGTGGTGCTGAACACCTGGGCCCAGTCGCGGCGGTGCGCCTGGGCTACCGCCGCGACGACCTCGTCCTTTGTCAGTCGGTCGGTCACGTCAGCCGTGGTCGACCACCGGGCGGACCTCCACGCCGCTGTGCGAGGCGCGCACCTCGGGAAGCAGCGTCGCCAACGACAGGACCTCGTCCAGGTCGGCCGCCTCGACGAGGTAGTAGCCGCCGAGCACCTCCTTGGTCTCCAGGAACGGGCCGTCGGTCGTCCTGATCTGGCCCATCGGGTCCGAGCGCAGCGTGGTGGCCGTGGCCGCCAGCTCGAGCTGCTGCCCGTCGAGGATCTGCGTGCCGGCCTTTCCGACGAAGGCCTCGTGCGCGGCGTCGTGCGTCTTCCACTGCTCGTCGGTCATCGCGTCCCACTGCTGGGCGTCGCCGTAGATGAGAATCATGTACTTGGCCATGGCGCAGGTCCCGTCCGTGTGCCGGCCCCCTCGGTGGGGCCCCTACATTACGACGTGTCGCGCGGACGGTGGATCGACAGCCGCGTCGGACTCGTCGAGGATCTCGACGTACCCGTCGGTGCCGTGCACACGGATCCGCTGTCCGTCCCGGATCAGCCTGGTCGCGTCCGGCACGCCGACGACGGCGGGGAGGCCGTACTCCCGGGCGATGACCGCGCCGTGGGTCATGAGACCGCCCACCTCGGTGACCAGGGCCATGACGGCGACGAACAGGGGCGACCAGCTCGGATCGGTGTACGCGGTGACCAGGATGTCGCCCGACTCCAGCGCGGCGTCCGCCATGTCGGAGAGGACACGGGCGCGGCCCTCGACGGTCCCGCCGGACACCCCGAGGCCGGCCAGCGCGCCGGTCGGCACGTCGTCTCGTCGGTACGCCCCGGAGATGATCTCTCCCTCGGAGGTGAGCACCCGGGGCGGCGTGAGCGTCTGGTACGCGCGGAACTCGTCCCTCCGCCGCTGGATCAGCGCGTCGTCGACCCGGTGCGACCGCACCGCGTCGTGCAGCTCGGCGAAGGTGAGGTAGAAGACGTCGTCCCTCGCGCGCAGCACGTGGGCGTCGACGAGGCGCTCGGCCTCACGCAGCAGGGCCTGCTTGTAGACGAAGTAGCGGCTGATGATCGCGTACTTCGGATACTCGCGGTATCCGATGAAGGTGCGCACCCGGTCGATCATCCCTGCGGTCTCGTCGGCCCTGTGTTCCCCGTCCGGCAGGGCGCGTAGGCGTTCCAGCAGCTCCTCGCGCTTGCGCTGCGCCTCCTCGTACCCCTGTGCGAAGCGCCGTCGGGCGGCGCCGGGCTCGTGGAGCCTGATGTTGTCGAGGATCAGGGGTACGAGCGTGGTGGGACGCTCGGCCCAGCGCGGCCTGGTGATGTCGATCTCGCCGACGCAGCGCATGCCGTACCGGTCGAGATACGCGCTGATGGCGTCGCGTGCCTCCGTGCCGCCCGCCAGCTTCGGCAGTTCGTCGAGGAAGCCGTCGTCGGCGACGTCCCGCAGGTAGGCCACCACATCGGGGTACGGACGGATCGCGTCCGCGACGTCGAGCAGCGCCAGGCCCATCTCCGACGTGACGTTGCCCGGGGCGGACAGCGTGAGGGTGTCGGCCGCGTTCCGCTCGCCCAACCATTCGGACAGGTGGTCGTTGAGCCACCAGGTGGCTCCCATCCCCGCCATGATCGCCTGCATGCTCAACGGATCGGCGAGCAGCCGCTTGTGCTCGGCGAAGGCCTCGAACAGGAAGTCGAACAGCGCCGGTCCGGTCACGTTCGCGATGTCGCGCCGCAGTGCGGCGAGAGACGCCTGGCTGCGCTCGATCAGCTCGGCGACGATGGCCGGATCGTTCTCGATCGTGGCCGGCGCGCCGTCGAGCCGCGGGACACCGGGACCGTCCTGGGCCAGCGTCGGTACGAAGTCGGGGCGCTCCAGGAGGGTTTCCAGCGCGTCCCGGGTCAACGGATCGGACCTGCCCGCCATCTCCAGGAAGCCGACGCGGCCCGCGGGCGACGCCAGGAGCCGGGTGGCGTCGACGAAGAGCCTCCCCCCGGCCTCGTGCATCGGCGCCATCGCCGTGAGCTGCCACATGGACAGCCCCAACGGCCTCATGGCGTCGGTCATCATCTGCTGATGCCCCACGGACAGGTAGACGTGGTTCTCCTCGTCCCAGGCGGCGGGGACGGGGAACAGCGTCGTGATCGGCCGGCTCTGGACGATGTGGAGGTCGTCGTCGACCAGGCACCACTCGATGTCCTGCGGGCAGCCGAAGTGCGCCTCGATCCGCCGGCCCACGCGCACCAGCCGCAGGACCTGGGCATCGGTCAGCGCCGGCTGCCCCTGACGGTCCGTGCTGATCGGCTGCCTGACGGTGCCCCCGCCCGGGAGGGTGTCGATGGCGAGCCGCTTGGTGGCGATCGACCTGTCGATGATCGCGTCGTCCCGCACCCGGTAGGCGTCCGGGTTGACGAGCCCGGAGACCAGAGCCTCGCCAAGGCCGAAACTGGCCTCGACGGAGGCAGTCCTCCGGTTGGACGTGCGGGGGTCGGCCGTGAACAGCACACCGGCCGCCTGCGGAAACACCATCTTCTGCACGACGACGGCGAGGTGGACCGTCCGATGGTCGATGCCGTTGCGCTGCCGGTAGGTGACGGCACGCTCGGTGAAGAGCGAGGCCCAGCACCGTCGGACGTGCGCGAGGATGGCGGCCGTGCCTCGGACGTTCAGGTAGGTGTCCTGTTGGCCCGCGAAGGAGGCCGTCGCCAGGTCCTCCGCCGTGGCGCTGGACCGGACGGCGTAGGCCGTGTCCGCACCGTGCTGGCGCAGGGCTCCGTCGATCGCCGCCACCACGTCGTCGGGCAGGGCGGTCTCTTCGATGCTCCGGCGGATCTCCGTGCTGAGGTCGCGGACCGCGTCTCGGTCGTCCGGCGTCAGGCGCGACAGCCGCTCAAGGCGAGCCTCGATCGAGGGCACCTCGGCCAGAACCCGTCGGAAGGCGTCGGTCGACACGCAGAAGCCAGCCGGTACGCGGATGCCGTCGATCCGCGACAGCGCCCCCAGACGGGCGCCCTTGCCTCCGGCGGTCGCGATCTGCGTCTCGTCGACCTCGTCGAGACCCCACACGTAGCGGTCGGTCATCGCGTCACCTTGGTCCGGACGGTCCGTACGACCACTCGTGTCCTGCACAACACACGCACCTGGTGCCCCGATTCTTCGTTCGTTTCCATCTCCGGCCGACGATTCTGCGGCACCATGGGGGTCTTGCGGCAAGGCCCCCAACGCGATATACGTTAAAGTGGGAGCGGTTAGCGGTGGTGTTTTCCCCTGTTCCCGCTGCGAATGAAAATCGCGAGAAGCGGCACGGGCGCAGCGCGAAAGGGCGCAGTCGTGACAGCGGCAACGCAGATTCTGTTCGTCCAGGGCGCCGGCTCCGGCACGTACGACGAGTGGGACAGCCGGATGGTCGACAGCCTGCGGCGCGAGCTCGGTGAGTCGTACGACGTCCGCTATCCGCGCCTGCCCGACGAGGGCGATCCGCGTTACGCCACCTGGAGCGCGGCCATTCGGCGGGAAATCGCGTCTCTGGACGACGGTGCCGTCGTCGTGGGCCATTCGGTGGGCGGGACGATCCTCGTCCAGGCGCTCGCCGAGCGGCCACCGGAGTGTGAGCTGGCGCTCATCGTCCTGATCGCCGCCCCCTTCGTCGGCGCGGGCGGCTGGCCCGGCGACGAGTTCGAGCTGCCGGACGACCTCGGCGCCCGGCTGCCGCGGGACGTGCCGGTGCGGGTGTTCCACGGCCTCCGGGACGAGACGGTGCCACCGTCGCACGCCGGCCGGTACGCGGACGCGGTGCCCCAGGCGCGGCTGTACCGGCTGCCCGGGCGCGATCACCAGCTCGACGACGACCTCGGCGACGTGGCGAGGGTGATCACTCGGGACGTCCCGCCGCCGTGCTGACAGCACGCCGACGGTGGCCGCCGGTGCTGCGGCAGATGTCACTTTGACGAACAAAGCTAATAGTATTAGCCTCTAGCTAAAGCAATTAGCCAGCTCCCGGAGGATCCGATGACCGAGTACCTGAACGTCGACGGCGGCACCCTGGCGTACGAGGTGACCGGTGCCTCCGGGCCGCTCGTCGTCCTCGCCCACGGCATGGGTGACAGCCGCGAGGCGTACCGCTTCGTCGTTCCGCGCCTGGCTGCCGCCGGCTACCGGGTGGCCGCGGTCGACCTACGGGGTTGCGGTGAGTCGAGCGCCCGGTGGCCTTCCTACAGCCGCACCGACATCGCGGGCGACCTGCTCGCGGTGGTCCGTCACCTGGGCGGTCCGGCCGTGCTGGTCGGCCACTCGATCTCCGGCGGAGCCGCCACCATCGCCGCCGCCCAGGCACCCGAGTTGGTCAGCGGCATCGTCGAGCTGACCCCGTTCACGCGCAAGCAGTCGATCAAGCTGCGCGACCTGCGGGTCGCCCGTTTCCGCAAGGGCATGACCCGACTGCTCGGCACCGGCCTGTTCGGCAGCGTCGCGCTCTGGCGCAGCTACCTCGACGTCGCCTACCCGGGGCGCAAGCCGGCCGACTGGGCCGCCCGCACGACCCGGATCGACGCGATGCTGAGCGAGCCCGGCCGGATGGCGGCGATGCGCAGGATGGGCCGGTCGGCACCGGTCGACGCGGGCGCGCAGTTGGGCAACGTCCGCTGTCCGGTCCTGATCGTCGAGGGGTCGCTCGACCCCGACTGGGCCGACCCGCGGGCCGAGGGGGAGGTGATCGTGGCCGCGCTGCCGGCCGGGTTGGGTCGGCTCGAGGTCATCGAGGGCGCGGGTCACTACCCGCACGCGCAGTACCCCGACGAGACGGCTGCCCTGCTGCTCGCCTTCCTGGGCGCGAACGCCCGCGCCCAGGGCCGCTAGGCGATCAGGCCAGCAACTGTTCCCGCATCCGCGCGCCCAGGTTGATCCGTCCCACCGCGCGCGGGCCGGCCGGGTCGTGCACATCGAGGGTGTTGTTGCGACGCATGAGCGCACGGACCGGAGGTGGCAACCGGGGCGGGTCGTCCATCGCGGCGAGGACCTGCGCGGCGCTCGTGATCAGTCGATCCACGAACGCGGCGGCGTCGGTGTCCACCCGCACCCGGCCGTACTCCCAGCCGACGGTGGTGAGGTCGAGCAGCTCGAACACGTGTGTCGCCAGCGGGTTCGGGTCGGTCACCCGGTCGAGCCGGGCCGCCCGGTCGCCGACCACCGCGACGGCGGCGGCCACCTGGGCATACGGGTGGAAGCCGCACGGCAGCGCGAACAGCGGCCACCGCAGGCCGGGACCGGCCTCCATCCACAGCGGCCGGTAGTTCCGCCGGTGCACCAGGAGTCGCCGGCCGGTCCGCCGGTGGATGTCCTGGGCCTGCGCCCGCAGATCCACGTGTGCCTCGTCGGCGACCTGGCTGAGAACCCGGGCCGCCACCACCAGGCCGTCGTCGCCGCCCAACATGCCGGTCGCCGCTTCGACCTGCGCGGGAAACGGAACCCGCGTGTGTGCGCCGTATCCGTGCTGGAGGTTGCGCAGCAGCGTCTGCTGCCGCTCCGGGTCGAGTTGGACCCGCCCGCCGCCCAGCAACCGCTGGAGCCAACGCATGTCGCCTCGTTTCAGCAGAGCCGTCCCGATCCGTGGCAATGCTATGCGTCGGACGTTCCACGGGTGTCGCAGGGGTGAGCATGGGCGGCGTGGGCCGGCCGGGCGACGCGCGGGTCGGTGCCCGCGGACGTGCCCGGCCGGTCCAGGCCCTGCCCCCGCCTAGCGGGGACGGTTGCTCAGCTGCGGCTCCACCGCTGGCTGGCTGCGCCGTTGCAGTCCCAGATCTGGGCGCGCGTGCCATTCGCCGTACCGTTGCCCACCAGATCCAGGCAGCGGCCCGAGGCGACCGCCGTGATCGAGCCGTCGGCGTTGAAGCGCCACTGTTGGTTCGCCTGGCCGTGGCAGTCCCAGATGATCACCGATGTCCCGTTGGCGGTGCCGGCGTTGTTGACGTCGAGGCATTTGCCTCCGTAGACCCGCAGTTCCTGGGCACTTGTCGAGGTCCAGGACTGGTTGGCCTGGCCGTGGCAGTCCCAGATGATGGCGGTGGCGCCGTTCGTCTGGGACGCGCCGTTGACGTCCAGGCACCGGCCGGCGGACGTGCTGCGGATCGTCGACGTCGCGCTCGGCGGCGGCGTGGTCGGTGGGGGAGTGGTCGGCGGCGGCGTGGTCGGCGGCGGCGTGGTCGGCGGGGGAGTGCCACCGCCGCTGACCAGGAACATGGCGGCGCCGTGTGCCGGCACGGACGCGCTGATCGTGCCGGTCGACGTCGAGGTGGTGTGGGACCACAGGTCGCGCACGGTGTACGAGCCCGCGCTGCCGAGCCCGAGCGCGCTGGCAGTGGTGGAGATCGTGGTCGTGCCGCTGCCGCGGTTGAGCAGGACGGTGGCCACCCCGCCGGTGGACATCGGCTTGCGCCAGACCTCGAGGTCACCGGAGTCGCTGATCTTGCGGCCCTGCTGACCGCCCCAGTCCTGGTTGACGGCGATCACGTCGGTGTTGGTCAGGATCGTGCGGGTGGCCGCCGACATGGTGCGGATGTCGTTGCCCGCCAGCAGCGGGGCGTTCAGCAGCGCCCAGAGGCTGAAGTGCGCCCGGGATTCGGTGTCGGTGGGCCCGTTGCCGACCTCCAACATGTCCGGGTCGTTCCACGCGCCCGGTCGGGCGTACGACTCCTTGCCGACCTGCTGGTCCAGGATGCTCATGATGGAGTTCCAGTTCCCACCGATGTCGCCGGTGGTACGCCAGGAGTTGCCCACTCCCGCGCCCCAGGTCCAGACGCTGTCCTGGCCCCAACTGCACAGGCTGTACAGGATCGGCCGGTTGGTGGCGGCGAGCGCGTCCCGCATCGCGGTGTAGCGCTGCTGCGCGCTCCGGCCGAGGTGGTCGCCGCAGTTGTCGTACTTGAGGTAGTCGATTCCCCAGGACGCCCAGAGGTTGGCGTCGCGTTGCTCGTAGTTGATGCTGGCCGGGTACCCGGCGCAGGTCAGAGTCCCGGCCGAGGAGTAGATGCCCAGCTTGAGGCCCTTGTCGTGGACGTAGTCGGCGAGCGCCTTGATGCCGCTCGGGAACTTCTGCGGATCGGCGACCAGGTCCCCACTGGCGTTGCGCTGCTTGGTGGACCAGCAGTCGTCGATATTGACGTAGCGGTATCCGGCCGCGGCCATGCCGCTGGAGACCAGCGCGTCGGCCGTCTGTCGAATGAGCGTCTCGTTGACGTTGCAGCCGAAAGCGTTCCAGTCGTTCCAGCCCATCTGCGGTGTGCGGGCCAGCCCGTTCTCCAACGCCTCCGCGGGTTGGGGGGTGGTGAGCACCATCGCGCCGCTGACCACCGCGGTGCCGAGGGCAGCCGCAAGGATTGTGGGAAGCAGTAGGGCGATTCTTCGTTTGAGCACGTGCGCTCCTTGCGGTGGTTGACGGCGAGGGCCCACTGCCGTCCACAGGAGCCGATGACATAGATCGATGCCAATTTAACTCGCACGACACATGCCGTCAATACAGCCGGTGTCCGGCGCGGATCTCGACAGGTCGGAGCCCACCCCGCAGCCCTCCCGACCCACACTGTGGGACATTATTTAGTGAGGGTCATCTATATTGACCCCGCTCGGCGGCGGCGACAGGATCTCGGCACCACCACCACCACCACCACCGCGATCTCCCCTGGGAGGCGTCATGCCCCGTCCCCGCCTGCCGCTCCTGCGCGCAGCCACCCGACTGGCCGCACTCGCCGCGGCCACCGCCGGTGTCCTGCTCGCCGTCGCCACGCCCGCCAGCGCCGCGGTCCCCACCGGCCGTTACGTCGCGCTGGGAGACTCGTACACCGCGGGTCCGTTGATCCCCACCCAGGTCGACCTCAACTGCCTGCGGTCGAACCGCAACTATCCCTCGCTGGTGGCCGCGGCCGCCGGCTCGACGTCGTTCGCGGACGTGAGCTGCTCCGGCGCCACGACGGACGACATTCTCCACGGCGGCAGCGGCCAACTGGGCATCAACGTCCCACCGCAGCTCAACGCGGTCACGTCGAGCACCGCGCTGGTGACGGTACAGATCGGCGGCAACGACATCGGCTTCTCCGGCATCATCGGCGAGTGCGCGGAGGCGAGCCTGAGCAGTCCCCTCGGTTCGCCGTGCAAGAACCGGTACACCGCGGGCGGCACCGACCAGTTGCAGGCCCGTATCGCGGCCACGGTGCCGAAGGTGACCGCCGTGCTGCAGGCGATCCGCCGGGCTGCGCCCAGCGCGCGGGTCGTCGTCCTCGGATATCCGGCGATCCTGCCCGACAGCGGGTACGGCTGCTGGCCCGTCGTCCCGATCGCCTACCAGGACGTGCCGTACCTGCGCGGTGTCGAGAAGTCGCTCAACGCCATGCTGGCCAGCGCCGCCGGCGCGAACGGCGCCACCTACGCCGACGTCTACACGCCGTCGATCGGTCGGGACACGTGCAAGAGCAGCGGAACCCGCTGGATCGAGGGGCTGGTGCCGCAGAACTCCGCCGCGCCCTTCCACCCGAACGCCCGTGGCGAACAGGGCATGAGCGCCGCGCTGCTGGCCACCCTGAACGGCTGACCGGACGCGACCGGCCCGTCCGACCCCGCCGCCCGAGGACGGCGGGGCCGGACGGTCCCGCACGTCGCGTCCCGGACTGTCGGAGGTCGCTGCAAGGATCTCCGCCGTGGATGGATGGACCTACAACGATCGCCCCGAGGGCGTCCGCTTCCTGACCGATCGAGTCGCCGAGCCGGGCCGCGGCGAGATCGAGGCCGAGATCTGGGACTGGATCGTCCGTGGCTACGACGAACCCGGCGACTTCCTGGACTACCTCGACGACGACGACGATCGACACGGCGCCACCGCCGAGGACCTCACGTCGGCGTACGAGACGGCGCTGGCCCTCCGGCGCGAGCAGCAGCGCGGCTGGGGCGCGGTCCGCAGCAACCTCACCCGAGCGTTCGCCGAGCTCAACGAGGCCGGCGTGCTGGCCCGAGAGAACTTCAGCTGTTGCGGCACCTGCGCGTCCGCGGAGATCCACGACGAGCGCGACGACTCCCGGCACTGGCAGGGCTACCTGTGGTTCCACCAGCAGGACACGGAGTCGCTGCTCGCGAGCGAGAACGGCGAGGTCTACCTCGGCTACGGGGCCTACCCGCCAGTGGATTTTGACGAGGCCGCCTACTCGGCCTTGCCGGAGGTCGAGCAGCAGGCCCGTTACCAGGCCGACCTGGAACGCCTGCTGGACGAGGTCGCCTTCCCGGTGCTGCGCCGCCACGGCATGCGGGTGGAATGGAACCGCAAGCAGTCGCAGCGGGTCCGGGTGAGCGGCGCGCAGTGGTACGCGCCGCTGCCGAGCGCCTGAGGCGGGTCGTGCGACCCGTCAGCGCCGCCGGTGGTCGTTGAGGCGGGCGGCCTGGCGGGTCAGATGGTCACGCTCGGCGAGGTTGGCCGCCTTACGAGCCGCCTCGGCGTAGAGGCGGGCCGCCCTCGCCCGGTCGCCGTCGCGTTCGTGCAGGTACGCGGCCACCGCCGAGTAACGCGGCAGCGAGTCGTCCAACCCGGCGAGGGCTGCCAGCCCGGCTCGGGCCCCGTCGGCCGTGCCGACCGCCACGGCACGGTTGAGCCGGACGACGGGGCTGTCGGTGAGGCGCGCGAGTTCGTCGTACCACTCGACGATCTGCACCCAGTCGGTCTCCTCGGCGGTGGGCGCGTCGGCGTGCAGTGCCGCGATGGCGGCCTGGGCCTGGAACTCGCCGAGCCGGTCGCGGGCGAGGGCGGTCTGGAGGATGTCGACGCCCTCGGCGATGGCGGTCGTGTCCCATCGGCCACGGTCCTGCTCCGCGAGCGGCACCAGGCTGCCGTCGGGCGCGGTCCGGCTGGCACGGCGGGCGTGGTGCAGCAGCATGAGGGCGAGCAGTCCCGCCACCTCGGGGTGGTCGATCGCCGCCGCGAGCTGCCGGGTCAGCCGGATGGCCTCGGCGGCGAGGTCGACGTCACCCGTGTAGCCCTCGTTGAAGACCAGATAGAGGACGCGCAGCACGGTGGTGACGTCGCCGGGCTGGTCGAACCGAACGGTGGAGACGGTGCGTTTGGCCCGGCTGATGCGCTGCGCCATGGTCGCCTCGGGCACCAGGTAGGCGCGGGCGATCTGCCGGGTGGTCAGTCCCCCGACGGCGCGCAACGTGAGCGCGACGGCGGACGACGGCGTCAGCGACGGGTGGGCGCAGAGGAAGTAGAGCTGGAGAGTGTCGTCCACGGCGGTCGTGGGGCCCGGCGTCGGCTCGGCGTCGACGACGTCCTCCCGACGACGACGGGCGGCGTCCGCGCGGGCGGTGTCGAGGAACCGACGCCAGGCCACGGTGATCAGCCAGCCCTTCGGATCCCGTGGCGGGTCGGCCGGCCAGACGCGGACGGCCTCCACCAGCGCGTCCTGCACGGCGTCCTCGGCCGCCGCGAAGTCGGCTCCGCGGCGGACGAGAACGGCGAGCACGCTCGGCGTGAGGCTCCGGAGCAGTGCCAGGTCCATCGCGGAGGTCACTCCGTGATGGTGGGCGGTTCGGTGAGGAACGGGCGCAGCTCGAGCCACTCGTGGATCGGCTTCCCACCGGCGCCCGGCGCGGCCGACAGCTCACCCGCCAGCTCGACGGCGCGTTGGTAGCTGTCGACGTCGATCACCATCCACCCGGCGATGAGGTCCTTGGTCTCCGCGAACGGGCCGTCGGTGACCGGGGGGCGTCCCTCCCCGTCGTAGCGGACCCATTCCCCCTCGGGGGCGAGCGCCTGGCCCTCGATGAACTCACCGCTCTCCTCCAGGCGGGCCGCGAAGTCGCGCATGTACTGCACGTGCGCCGAGATCTCCTCCGGCGTCCACCGGTCCATCGGTACGTCGTTCAGCCCGGCCGGACCACCCCGGTAGTGCTTCAGCAGCAGGTACTTCGCCATCGTCGTGCTCCTCCTCGCTCGCGTGACCCGTTCTGGTCACGTTCACCCCGGGGACGACGCCGGGTGTGGTTTCTCGACATGGCCGCCGAAAAAAATCGGCCTCTTCGTGACCCGCTGCCCGACCGCCCTGCTACCGAATGCTGGGCGGTCCGGTGCTGCCCCGGACGACGAGCGCCGTGCCGAGTTCGTACCGCTCCTGCGGGAGGGTGTGGCCGTCGGCCAGCGTCAACGCGAGTCGAGCGGCGGTGGCCCCGATCTCGGTGAACGGCTGCCGCACCGTGGTCAGCGGTGGTGACGTCCAGGTCGCCTGGTCCACGTCGTCGAAGCCGACGACGCTGAGATCTTCGGGGATTCGCAGGCCGATGTCGTGGGCCGCCGCGTAGACGCCGAGGGCCTGGAGGTCGTTGCCGCAGACGAGGGCGGTGGGTGGCTCGGCCCGTGTCAGCAACTCGCGCCCGAGGTCACGGCCGGCCACGAAGCTGAACACCCCCTGCCGTTCGAGGCTGTCGTCGAAGGAGATGCCGGCGTGGTCCAGGGCGGCCCGGAAGCCGTCCAGGCGAGCCCGCGCGGCCAGGTCCTGCACCGGCCCGGTGAGCACTCCGATCCGCCGGTGGCCGAGGTCGAGAAGGTGCCGGGTGGCGGCGAGGGCACCGCTCCAGTTGTTCGAGCCGACGGCGGGGGTGGGGAAGAGTTCGCCGCCCGGGTCGATGGCGACGAGCGGTATGCCCATGCTGGCCAACTGTCGGCCGTGCTCGGCGGTGACGAGCGAGCAGACCGCGATGACGGCGGTCGGATGGCGCAGCAGCAGGGGCTCCATCCAGGGCAGCCCCGCCTCCACGCGGTGACGGAGGTCGACGAAGCCGACGGTGCAGTCCCGCGGGTCGGCGACCTCCTGGATGCCGCGCAGGATCTCCAGGGCGATCGAGGGCAGCATGTGGTGGAAGAGCACCTCGATGCAGAGTGTTCTCGCGGCGTCCTCGGGACGGCGATAGCCGTGGTCGCGGAGCAGCGCCTCGACCCGCTGCCGGGTCTGCTCACCCACGCCGGTGCGACCGTTGAGGACCTTGGACACCGTCGGAGGGGACACTCCGGCGAGCTCGGCGATCGTGGCGACGGGCAGGTCACCGCGCCGCGGTATGCGGGGGCGGCGCCGCCGGCTCTCGTCGCTCACACGGCGAGTCTACGGTCGCGGCGCCGGTCGTTCAGCCGGGCGGACGCGCCACCGGACGGTAGTCGAACCAGTCGAAGGCCGCGACGCCGTCGGTCACGTACATGCCGATGACCCGGCCGGTGAAGCCGCCGGCGACCTCGGTGGAGAGATACCGCCCGTCGAGTTCGGCCAGCAGTACGTGGCCGTCCGCGGTCTCCACCTCGAACGTGATCATGTCGCTGGCGGCGGGGCGTACCCCGAAGGGTTCGTCGGTGACGGTGAGGTCGGCCGTGGACGTCACGGTCGGCGGGTAGAGATCGTGGGTCCGGGTGGTGATCGTCAGGACGAGCGGACCACCGGGTACGTCGAGGGTCGCGAAGACCTGCCGGAACGGTCCCACCCGGCCGACGACGCGGACGACGACGTCCTGGACCTCGATGTCGTAGTGGTGCGCCTCGTCGATGCGCAGGGTGAGCCCGGCCGTGCCGCCGTCCGGATCCACCCGCACGCTGGCGCGGCAGTCATGATGGCGTTGGCGGGCCGCCACGATCGTCGCGCCGGCGCGGTCCAGCGTCGTACCGGTGGCGTGCAGGGTGAGCCATCCAGGCCGCTCGGTCAACGACCAGGCCGCGTCGGGACGGGAGCGGGGCGAAACCTATCCGGGTGCGAGGCTGGTCGTGTCGAAGTCGTCGCGGTGCGCGCCCGGGTCGGGTGGGGCGGCCAGGGCCGGCGGGCTGCCGGCGGGTGCGGCGGTGATCTCTCGGACGGGGTCGACAACGGGCCAGCCGTCGACCCAGCGGACCGGCACGAGGAACGTCTCGCGCCCGAGCACGTGAAAGGGCGGCCACTGGCCCTTCGGCCGGATCCCCAGCAGGATCATCCACCAACTGCCGTCCGTGGCCTGCACCAGGTCGGCGTGCCCGGCCGCCTGGACGGGGAGGTCTGTGCTCCGGTGAGTGAGAATCGGGTTGGTCGGCGCGGGCTCGAACGGCCCCCGAGGGCTGCGGGACCGGGCAACCGAGACGGCGTGGCCGGTGTGCGTGCCGCCCTCGGAGAGCAGCAGGTACCACCATTCGCCGATCCGGTACAGGTGCGGCGCCTCCGGGTACTGCCCTCCGGTGCCGGACCAGAGCGCGATCGGTCCCTCTAGCACCCGGCCCGTGTCCGGGTCGATCCGGTAGCCGTCCACTCCCGAGGTCGTCAGCCAGCAGGTGCCGTCATCGTCCCAGGCCAGGGACGGGTCGACGTGGGGCAGGTCGAGGTAGACCGGCTCCGACCATGGGCCGGTGGGATCCGCCGCGGTGACGATGAGGTGCCGGCCGAGGCTGACGTTGGTGGTGATCACCCAGAAGCGGCCGTCGTGGTGGCGGATGGTCGGTGCGAAGATGCCGCCGGACGCGTTGGCGTCGGGCGGGATCTCCAGCTGGCTGGCACGGTCGAGGACGTTACCGATCTGTCGCCAGTGGACCAGGTCCCGGCTGTGCAGGAGCGGCACCCCGGGGAAGTACTCGAAGCTCGAGCAGACGAGGTAGTAGTCCTCGCCGACCCGACAGACGCTCGGGTCGGGGTAGAAGCCGGATACGACCGGGTTGTGGTAGCCCGCAACGGCCGACGAGCCTGAGGACACAGCTGCCACCTCCGGGCGGTCGGTGCCGGGATGTCGCGGTTTGTTCGCGATAACATCTCGTGGCTCTGGATGCTACGAACGAGCCGCGTCGATGGCAAGGTGCCCGGGCGGCCCGCCGTGGGCGCGCCCCTGCGCGCCGATCCGAAACATGACCGACACCTATTGACGCGCAGCGCCGTCATCTACGAAGGTCTATGGAGGATGCATGGCGCGCCGCCGGGAGCCCGGCACGCCGGGCCACGGCTGTGAACGTTGCCGAACGGTGCGAGCGGGCCGCACCTGTTAACGCTAACAGCAAGCCCACCACGCGTCCCCGGCCGCCGCCGATCGTCCCCGCCAGGACTCGAACGGCAAACCGGCCGTGGGCACGTCCCCGCCATAGCGCCAATTCCGGCGGTGCCTCCAGCGGCGCCGTCCCACCTGCGTGAGGTCTCTGGCCTGCGCAGATTGGAGAGACCATGTCTGAAGTGACACGAAGAAACGTGCTGCGGGCCGGTGCTGCGGGCGCCGGCGCCGCGCTGCTACCGGTCGCGTGGTCCGCCGTCGCCCGCGCCGATTCGGTCGCGCCGCCACAGGTGCTCGCCGCCAACGACCTGGCTCTGTGGTACGACGAGCCGGCCGGCACCGACTGGCTCCGCGCGCTGCCCATCGGCAACGGACGCCTCGGCGCCATGGTGTTCGGCAACGTCGACACCGAACGGCTCCAGCTCAACGAGGACACCGTCTGGGCCGGCGGTCCGTACGACTCCGCGAACACCCGCGGCGCGGCCAACCTCGCCGAGATCCGGCGGCGCGTCTTCGCCGACCAGTGGACGTCGGCGCAGGATCTGATCAACCAGACGATGATGGGCAACCCCGGCGGACAGCTCGCCTACCAGCTCGTGGGCAACCTCCGTCTCGCCTTCGGTTCCGCCAGCGGCGCGTCGCAGTACAACCGGACGCTCGACCTCACCACCGCCACCGTCACCACGACGTACGTGCTCAACGGTGTCCGGTACCAGCGTGAGGTGTTCGCCAGTGCCCCCGACTCGGTGATCGTGCTCCGGTTGACCGCCGATCGCGCCAACTCGATCACGTTCAACGCGACCTTCGACAGCCCACAGCGGACGACGATGTCGAGCCCCGACGCCGCCACGATCGCGGTCGACGGCATCTCCGGCGCCATGGAGGGCGTCAACGGCTCGGTGCGTTTCCTCGGGCTGGCCAACGCCACCGCGACGGGCGGCACGGTCAGCAGCTCCGGCGGCACCCTACGCGTCTCGGGTGCCACGAGCGTGACCGTCCTGATCTCGATCGGTTCCAGCTATGTCAACTACCGCACGGTCAACGGCGACTACCAGGGCATTGCGCGCACCCGCCTCAGCGCCGCCCGTGGGGCGAGCCTCGACCAGCTGCGCAGTCGCCATCTCGCCGACTACCAGGCCCTGTTCAACCGGGTGACGATCGACCTGGGGCGTACGGCCGCGGCCGACCAGCCGACCGACGTGCGGATCGCCCAGCACGCGAGCACGAACGATCCCCAGTTCTCCGCCCTGCTGTTCCAGTTCGGGCGGTACCTGCTGATCTCCTCCTCGCGGCCGGGCACCCAGCCGGCGAACCTCCAGGGCATCTGGAACGACTCGATGACGCCGCCGTGGGACTCGAAGTACACCATCAACGCCAACCTGCCGATGAACTACTGGCCCGCCGGCACCACCAACCTCGCCGAGTGCTTCCTGCCGGTGTTCGACTTGATCAAGGACCTCACGGTCACCGGGGCGCGTGTCGCCCAGGCGCAGTACGGCGCGGGTGGCTGGGTCACCCACCACAACACCGACGCGTGGCGGGGCGCCTCGGTCGTCGACGGGGCGCTGTGGGGCATGTGGCAGACCGGCGGCGCCTGGCTGGCCAGCCTGATCTGGGAGCACTACCTGTTCACCGGTGACGCCGGTTTCCTCCAGGCCAACTACCCGGCGCTCAAGGGTGCCGCCCAGTTCTTCCTCGACACCCTGGTCGCCCACCCGACGCTCGGTTACCTGGTGACCAACCCGTCGAACTCGCCGGAGCTGCCGCACCACTCGAACGCCAGCGTCTGCGCGGGCCCCACCATGGACAACCAGATCCTGCGTGACCTGTTCGACGCCGCGGCCCGGGCCAGTGAGGTGCTGGGTGTCGACACCACGTTCCGCTCCCAGGTGCGCACGGCACGGGACCGGCTGGCGCCGTCGCGGGTCGGCTCCCGCGGCAACATCCAGGAGTGGCTCGCCGACTGGGTCGAGACCGAGCGGAACCACCGGCACGTCTCCCACCTCTACGGCCTGCATCCGAGCAACCAGATCACCAAGCGCGGCACCCCGCAGCTCTACGAGGCCGCACGCCGAACGTTGGAACTGCGCGGCGACGACGGGACCGGCTGGTCCCTGGCCTGGAAAATCAACTACTGGGCCCGCCTGGAGGACGGCGCCCGCGCCCACAAGCTCCTGAAGGACCTGGTACGCACCGACCGGCTCGCGCCGAACATGTTCGACCTGCACCCGCCGTTCCAGATCGACGGCAACTTCGGTGCGACCTCCGGCATCGCCGAGATGGTGCTGCACAGCCACAACGGCGAGCTGCACGTGCTCCCCGCGCTGCCGAGCGCCTGGCCCACCGGCCAGGTCGCGGGCCTGCGCGGCCGGGGCGGATACACCGTCGGCGTGGCCTGGACCAGCGGGCAGGCCGACGAGATCAGCGTCCGCGCCGACCGGGACGGCACCGTACGCCTGCGCGCCCGCCTCTTCACCGGGTCCTTCACCCTCGTCGACGTCACCGACGGCAGCACGCCCAGCACCACCCGACCCGAGACGGATGTGGTGCAACTCGCCGTCCGCGCCGGTCACACCTACCGCGCGGCGCGGCCCGGTGTCACACCGTCACCGACGCTGAGCAGCACGCCCTCGCCCACCGTCTCGCCGACCCCGAGTCCGACCGACACACCGAGCCCGATCCCGACGCCGACGCCGACCGTGTCGAGCACGCCCTCGCCGTCCGGCGCGCGGGCCACGTACACGGTGACGAACTCGTGGTCGGGCGGCTTCCAGGCCTCGGTTACGGTGACCGCCGGCGCGACGCCCATCCGTGGCTGGACGGTCTCCTGGGCCTTCCCCAACGGGCAGGTGATCAGCCAGATCTGGGGTGGCACGCACACGCAGAGCGGTGCGAGCGTGCGGGTGACGAACGTCGACTACAACGGGGCGTTGCCGGCCGGTGGCTCCACCACGTTCGGTTTCATCGGCACCGCGACGGGCACCAACAACCCGCCGACCGAGATCACCTGCACGACCACCTGACGCGCCGATTTGCGCCCCCGCCAGCCGTCGGCCCCGCGTCGACGGTGGGTGGGGGCGTGTCGCCCGTCGCCGTGCAGCGGCACCGCCTCCGCCGGCGACGGGTGGCCGGCCAGCTTCTGCACCGCGTCGCCGCCCGTGCGCCGGCTACCGTGCCGGGTCGCCGTCGGTGCGCCCGGCCCGCCTGCGCCACCGCTGGTGCCGCCAGACGGCGACCAGAGAGGCCACCGCGACGAGCAGGGCTGCGGCGCCCTTCCAGACACGCTCGGACCACGGTCGCTCGGTGCCGAACGCCGCCTCACCGCTTGCCATGAGCCACAGCCCCACCCACGCCCACTGCCAGCCGCGCGGCCAGGAGAAGGTCTCCGGCGGGTCGGTGAACGCGCCGACCGCGATCACCGCGGCCCCGACGACGACGATCAGCGGTACGCCGACGCGCGTCACGAACTCCCAGAACGACACGTACCGATCATCGTCGGTGGACGCACGGCGTACCAGAGCCGCGGATCAGGAGACCGCCGCTCGGACCAGCTCGACGACCCGCTTCTCCACCTCGGGGCTCCACGTCCGCAGGGCGTACGACACCGGCCAGAGGTCGCCGTCGTCGAGGTTCGCCGCGTCCTGGAAGCCCAGTGTCGAGTACCGGTAGTTGAACTTGCCGGAGTCCTGGAAGAAGACGACGATCTTGTCGGCGGCGTTGGCGTACGCGGGCATCCCGTACCACGTCTTCGGCGACAGCTCCGGCGCTGCGGTGGTCACCGCCACGTGCACGCGCTCCGCGAGCGCGCGGTCGTCGGGCGCCATCTGCGCGATGCGGTCGAGGACCGCCTGCAACCCGTCGGCCTTCTTGGCGCCCTTCTTGCCCTCGGCGCGCAGTTCGGCCGCACGCTCCTTCATCGCGGCACGCTCCTCGGCGCTGAAGCCGTCGGAGTCGGTGCTGGAGGACTTCGCGGACATGTCGGGCTCCCTCTCGCTCGTCATGGCGCGGCGTCGTGCCGGCCACCTGGGAAAAGGCTAGGCCGGAAGGACGCGCGGGTGCTTCTTGATTCCTGACCGGCTGGGGCGTCCGGGATGAGCCGGACGGGGCGTCCGGGGCCGCTCGCGGAACGCTTATGCTCGGAAACCGGAGCTGGGCGCGTCCCGTCGGGGCAGGAGTCGATTCGAGGGGGCGTATGAACATCGGGGAGATCGCCCGGCGCGCGGGAGTGTCCCGCAGCACGGTGTCGTACGTGTTGAGCGGCAAGCGAACGGTGTCGGAGGCGACCCGGCAGCGGATCCAGGCGGTCATCGACGAGCTGGACTACCGGCCGAACGCCAGCGCCCGTGCCCTGAAGGAGGGGCGTACCCGCACCCTCGGGTTGGTGATCCCGCCGGCGAGTCAGCGGTTGACCGACATGCAGTTGGGCTTCGTCGCCAGCGTCGTCGAGGCCGCCGCCCGCCATGACCTCGACGTCCTGCTGTCGCCGTCGGGGGGCGACCACGACCGCTCGTTCGAGCGGATCGTCTCCGGGCGTCGCGTCGACGGCGTCGTGTTGATGGAGATCCGGTTGGAGGACGACCGCGTGACGCGGCTGGCCCGTACGGGTCTGCCGTTCGTCACGATCGGCCGGACGGCCGAGGCGCACGGCATGAGTTGGGTCGACATCGACTACGCCGGGCTGATCGCGCGCTGCGTGCACCACCTGGCCGACCTGGGGCACCGGCACGTGGCGCTGGTGAACCGATCCGCCGAGCTGGTGGCGGCGGGGTACGGCCCCAGCCATCGCGCCCTGGCCGGCTTCCAGGCGGCGGTGGCCGAACGGGGCCTCGCCGGCGTCGACGTGTGCTGCGGTGACGACTCCGCCTCCGGCGAGGCGTGCGTGGAGCAGTTGCTGGCGACGCATCCGGAGGTCACGGCGGTGGCCACCATCAACGAGGCGGCGCTTCCCGGCATGCAGCGCGCGCTGACCGGCGCCGGGCTGTCCGTGCCGGCGGACTTCTCGGTCACCGGGGTCGCCGCACAGCACTGGGCGGAGGACTTCCGCCCGCCGCTGACGGCTGCGGACGTACCCATGCGGGACATGGGCGCCGAGGCGGTGGCGCTGCTGCTGGAGATCATCGCGGCCCCCGGCAGCGTGCCCCGGCACCGCCTGTACAGCCCGCCCATCTCGTTGCGTTCCAGCACGGGCCCGGTCCGGGCCCGCTGACCCGCCCACCGCCGCCACGGTCCCGCGACCGTGGCGGCCGGTCGCGCACCGCCCCGGCTACCGCCCTGCTGCTCGGCGTTCCTGGTGCGCGGCGGCGAGGATGAGGTAGCTGCTGGCGGTCCAGGTGTACGCCCGGTCGCGCAGGCCGGCACCGGTCTCGGCGTCGAAGTTCTCCGCGAAACCCGACTTCTCGCAGAGCGCGAGGAAGCGCTGGCTGATGTCGTCGGCGATCCCGGTGTGCCCGGCCCGTCGCAGGCCGTCCTCGACCAGCACGGTGGAGGGCGCCCAGATCGGACCCCGCCAGTATCCGTCGGCGGCGTAGTGGGCCGAGTCCGTCGGCTCGGTGGCCAACCCGTGGGTGGTGAGGTGGCGCTCGACTCCCCGGGCCAGCGCGTCGGCGATCGGGGTGGGCAGGTCGGCGCCGAGCGCGATGGGCATCAGGTCGAGCAGGCTACGGCTGGTCCGCTGCTGGCCGGTGTGCGGGCTGCGGGCCGTGAAGCGCTCACCGTCCCACAGGTCCCGGAGCATCGCCGTACGGATTCGGCCGGCCTCCCGGGACCACCGGTCGGCCTCGACGCCCAGCTCGGTGGCGAGGTCGGCCAGGCAGTCCAGCTGCGAGACGAGGAAGGCGGCCAGGTCGGCGGTCTGCACGACCCGACCCTCGTCGAACGTGGTGGCGTTGTCCCAGCCGCTGTCGTTGCCGTGCTGGTAGTGCGGCAGGTCCGCACCGGGGGCGCGGCGCGCGTCCAGCCAGAACCCGGCCCAGCGGGCCAGCCGGTCGTACGTCTGCGCGAGCGCCGCCCGGTCCGGTGGGTGGGGGAGGCGTCGGCGCAGGTGCCGCAGCGCCCAGCCGTGGATGGGGGGTTTGACGTAGTTGTGCAGGACCTCGGAGTGGGTGACCGAGTCGGGAAGGGCACCCGCGGCGTCCTGGTGGTCGAAGGGCAGGTGGAACTGGTGCCAGGCCAGCTCGGGCTCGCCGGCCGCCAGGGCGATCGCGTTGAAGCAGTGGTCCCAGCTCCACACCTTGTCCATCCAGTGCTTGGACATCAGGACGGCGGGTCGGGTGACGAACCCCGCCGGGTCGACAGTGGCGGACCACAGCACGTACGCGGCCAGCTCGGCGGCCGGGGTGTCCTCGTCGCGCCACGGCGCGACCGCGTCGACGAACGCGGCGAACTCGGCGCTGCGGTCGCG
Source organism: Micromonospora sp. NPDC005174 (assembly GCF_040608495.1). Classification (NCBI taxonomy): domain Bacteria; kingdom Bacillati; phylum Actinomycetota; class Actinomycetes; order Micromonosporales; family Micromonosporaceae; genus Micromonospora; species Micromonospora sp. NPDC005174. The sequence continues at coordinate 22,329 of NZ_JBEXIJ010000048.1, forward strand.
GCACACCTGGTCGAAGGCGACGGTCGTGGCGTAGGGCCGCCGCGCGGTGGCGTACTCCTCGATCGCGATCTCCCAGGGCTCGTCACCCGTGAGGTCCAGGGACCGGTCGGCGGTGCCGAGCGCCTCGACGCCGTCGGTGCGGCGCAGCGCGCCGGCGAGCACCGTGACCCGGTAGCGACGCCCGGTCTCGTAGGAGGTGAACACGTGCGAGCCGTCGACCGGGTCGAGGTAGAGGTAGGTGCCGCTGAACGGGGTGAGCGTGCCGGCCGCCGCGGCTATTCGCAGGCCGAGGTGCCGACCGCGGAGCCGCAGGGTGTCCGGTCCGTCGTAGACGGCGTCGATCCGACCGGGACCGGCATGCCAGGTCAACAGCGCGGGTGTGGCGACGACCGTCGTGCCCGGGGCCGTGGGGGAGAGGCGTAGCACCGGGTGCAGCCCGGTCTGGTGCGACACCAGGTGCAGGTCGTCGGCGTACGTCTTCTCGGCGACCACGGGGGAGATGTTGAGCCAGGACCCTCGGTAGCTGAACGGGATGTCCTGGATGGCGAACTCCGGACCGGACGGGGCGACGGTCATGGGTGGCGACTGCCTTTCTGTGGTGCGGGTGGTCAGTCCTTGACGGCGCCGGCGGTCACGCCCATCGAGACGTACCGCTGGGCCAGGATCAGCAGGACGGCTGCGGGGACGGAGGCGACGACGGCGGTGGCCATGATGGCGTTCCACTGCTGGTTGTTGTTGCCGATGTAGTGGTAGATGCCGAGGGTGATCGGCTGGTGGTCACCGCCGCCGGCCAGGGTCGAGGCGAAGATGAAGTCCGACCAGGACCACAGGAACGCGAACAGTGACACCGTGACGATCGAGTTGCGGCTGACCGGCAGCACGATCGACCAGAAGGTGCGCAGTCGACTCGCGCCGTCGACCACGGCGGCCTGGAGCAGTTCGTCGGGAATGCCGGACATGAAGGCCGTGAAGATCAGTACGGCGAACGGCACCGCGAGTGTGGTGTCGGCCAGGATCAGGCCGGGCAGCGTGTTGAGGACGCCGAGGGTGAGGTAGATGGCGTAGAAGCCCATCGCCATGATGATCCCCGGGATCATCTGGGCGATCAGCAGCAGGAAACTCAGCGCCGGGCCGCCGGGTGGCCGCAGCTTCGCGAGCGCGTACCCGGCGGGGGCGGCGAGCGCCACGGTCAGCGCCACCGTCCCGAGCCCGACCACGAAACTGGTGCCCAGGTAGGGCAGCTGCTGGTCGAGGACGGCCCGGTAGCCGTCCAGCGTGCCGTTGGTCGGGAACAGGTGCGGCGGGCTCGCCCGCATGTCCTGGTCCCTGGTGAACGACACGTTGATCATCCAGTAGACGGGAAAGAGCATCAGCCCGGTCAGGACCAGGCCGACGAGGGTCTTCCACCAGACCCGGCGCGGTGACGTGATCATCCTAGGTGCTGCCTCCGTTGGAACCGGATGTAGAAGAGCCCGGCGATCAGCGCCAGCACGATGAGCAGGTTGCCGACGGCCGCCCCCGGCCCGAACTCGGGCAGCAGGTTGCCGAAGCCGAGACGGTACGACCAGGTGGCGAGCGTGGCCGACGAGCTGGTCGGGCCGCCCCGGGTCATGATCCAGATGATGTCGAAGACCTTGAGCGTGTAGATCAGCCCCAGCAGCAGCGTGATCGCGGAGACCGGGCGCAGCAGCGGGAACGTGATCGACCAGAACCGTTGCCAGCCGGTCGCGCCGTCGAGCGCGGACGCCTCGTACACCTCGACCGGAATCGCCTGAAGGCCGCTGTAGAGCACCACCAGGTTGAACGGGATGCCGATCCAGATGTTGGCGATGATCACCGAGGTGAGCGACCAGGTCGGCGAGGTGAGCCAGTTGACCGGGTCGATCCCGACGACGCCGAGCGCGGCGTTGACCAGGCCGGAGTCGCTGTTGAGCAGCCACGACCAGGTCGAGGCGGACACGATCAGCGGCAGCAGCCACGGCACGAGGATCAGCGCCCGCAGGGTGGCCGACAGCGGGAAGTGTTGGCGGAAGAAGAGCGCCAGGGCCATGCCGATGCCGAACTGGAAGACGAGCGACGCGCCGGTGAAGACCAGGGTGTGCGTCAACGTCGGCCAGAACGCCGGGTCGGTCAGGACGGTGCGGTAGTTGTCCAGGCCGGCGAAGGGTGCGCCACCCTGCACGAACGACCGGACGGTGTACTCGCGCAGGCTCAGCTCGACGTTGCGATAGAGCGGGTAGGCGTAGAAGGCCAGCAGGTAGAGGACCGTCGGTGCCAGGAAGCCCCATCCCAGCCATCGTCCGGGCCGGCGGGTGCGAGGCGCGGCAGAGCCGGGTGGGGCGGCGTCGGCCGCCCCACCGTCGCTCCGCGTGGTACTGGAGTTCTGCGTCGTGTGGGTCATGTCGTCGATTCGGCGCGCTTACTTGCTCGCGGCCGTCGCCTGGGCGGCGGTCAGCGCCTCCTGCGGCGACTTCCCGCCGCTCAGGGCCGCCTGCACGGCGGTCCACAGGGGCTCGGAGATCTTCGGGTACTTCGTGCCCAGGTTGTCGCCGGTGCGACCCTTCGCCGCCCGGACCGCCTCGACCCAGACCTTGAGCTTGGGATTCTCGGTGGCCTGCCGGTCCTGGACGGCGGCCACCGGCGCGACGTAGGAGAGCGTGGTGTCCGTGGTGAGGAGGTTGTCGGCGCTGGTCAGGCAGGTGACGAGCTTCTGCGACGTCGCGTAGCGGCCCGTCTTGCGCTGCACGGGGATCGAGACGAACTCACCGCCGGTCGGCGCCGGGGCCGGTCCACCCGCGCTGGCCGGGATCGCGATCGTGCCGTACGAGAAGCCGAGCTTCTCCGCGTTGGCGAGCTGCCAGGTGCCGTTCTCGGCGAATGCGAAATCGCCGGTGGCGAACTCCTGCCAACTCGTGGTCTGGGTGTTGTTGATGACGGAGTTCGGAGCGAGCCCCTGCTTGAGCCAGCCCGTCCACAGCGCCAGCGCGGACACCGCCTGCGCCGAGTCGAGGCTGGTCAACTGCGCGCCCGATCCCCAGAACCAGGGCAGGAACTGGAAGCTGCCCTCCTCGGTGCCGATCGCGGAGAAGGTGATGCCCTTCTTGCCCTTGGCCTTGACCTTCGTCAAAGCCGTGGTCAGCGACGTCCAGTCCGTGACCGAGGCCGGGTCGACGCCGGCGGCGGTCAGCAGGTCTTTGTTGTAGTAGAGCGCGAGGGTGTTGGCGCCGATCGGCACCCCGTACGTCTTGCCGGCGCTCTGGCCGGCGCCGAGCAGGTTCTTCTCCATGCTCGACGTGTCCAGCTTGTTCTCCTCGGTCGTGGTGAGCGCGCCGGCCTCGGCCAGGGTCGAGATGACCGGGTTGTCGACGATCAGCACGTCCGGCGAGTTGCCCTGCTGGGCCGCGAGCAGCGCCTTGTTGGTCAGGTCGGTGGTGTCGTAGCCGGTCCGCTCGACCGTCACGCCCGCCGAGGTTCCGCACTTCTTGAGCAGGGCGACCCAGTCGGAGTCGTCGGCGAACTGCGGGTACGGGTCCCAGACGAGGTAGGCGCCGCCGTCGTCGCCGCCGGAGCCCCCGGACGACGACGAGCAGGCGCTGGTCGTCACGGCGGCGAGTGCTATCAGGGCCACGGCGGCCAGTCGCCGCCGTCGGTTGAGTCGTGTCATGTGCTGCCTCACTTCAACTCGATCGGGTGGTGGGGTGTCGTGGGTTGACCGTCGCGGGCCGGAGCACGTCCGACCATGAGGCGAACCGATTCGACGAAACGGTTCGCACGAAGATAGGACCGTCCGCGCTCGGAGGTCAAGGGTGGTTGCCACGCCCGTCAGGTAGCGCTGGGAAACACCCGCTTCACCGGAGCGTCATTTCATTGACATGAGTGAGTCTCCGACCTACGATCCGAGCGAATCGATTCGCAAGCGCAGCCCTCCGGAGAGCGTCCCCGCGCCCCACCAAGGAGCCGCCCGTGAAAACCCCGTCCCGCAGCAGGCCCGGCCGAGCGCACGCGCTCGTCGCCCGACTCGTCGTCGGCCTGCTCGCCGCCACCACGGCCGTCACCGTCGCCGCGTCCCCCGCCCAGGCCGCCGACGAGTCGATAAGCGTGAACTTCTCCACGACCACCGGCACGCCGACCTACCGTGCGTCCGGCTGGATCTACGGCATGACCGAGAACGCCAGTGGCCCACCCGACCACTTCTACCGCGACGTCAACTTCCGCTACATGCGGGCCGGCGGCGCGCAACTGCCCGGCAGTGGCTGGGTCGGCGGAAACTACGACCGCCGCTGGAACGCCACCCTCGCCCAGGCGCGCCGGACCGCCGCCCTCGGCGGGCAGTTCATCCTGCTGCCGCACGACCTGTGGGGTGCCGACGGCGCCGGCATCTCGCGCTTTCCCGGCGACAACGGCAACTGGACGGACTACGACAACTTCCTGAACCGCGTCATCGGCGACGTCCGGGCGTCCGGGCTGACCGTGCAGTGGGACATCTGGAACGAACCCAACATCACCATCTTCTGGAACCGGCCGATCTCCCAGTACCTCGAACTCTGGCGACGCACGTACCAGCGGCTCCGCACGGAGTTCCCCAACCAGCTCATCGTCGGGCCGAGCTGCGCCTGCGTGCCGTCGACCTCGCACGCGTTCTGGAACCAGTACCTCGACTTCGTCCGCTCGACGAACACCGTGCCGGACATCATCAGCTGGCACTCCCTGCCGGGTGACCCGGTCGCCAACGTCGCGGCCGCCAACGCCACACTCGATCCGCGCGGCATCCCGCATCCCCGTCCTTACCAGATCAACGAGTACGGGGCGTCCAACGAGCAGAACCCCGCCGACGGCGCCTGGTACATCTCGCGTCTGGAGCGCGCCGGGGCGGACGGTCTGCGGGCCAACTGGGCCAGCGCCGGCAACCTGCACAACGACCTCGGCAACCTGCTGGTCCGCAACTCGGCCGGTCAGCACCAGCCCAAGGGGGAGTGGTGGGTCTACCGCTACTACGCCTCCCAGGCAGGGCAGATCGTGGCGGTGACCGGCAGCCAGTCCTACGACGCGTACGCCACGAAGGCGAGCGGGGTGGCGAAGGTCCTGGTCGGCGGCGGTCGTACGACCGGGAACCTGGCCGTCAACCTGCAACGTCTCGACACGACGAGTGGCGTGGTGCAGAACAACCAGGTGCGGGTGCTCACGCAGCGCATCCCGTACAACAACGGTGGCGCGGTGCAGGGACCGGTCACGGTCTCGAACACCGTCGTCAACCTGTCCAACAACAACGCCACGGTGACGCTGCCGTACGGCAACCAGAACGACACGTACACGGTGACCCTGCTGCCGCCCTCCGACGCCGGCTTCCAGTCGGTGGCGGTCGCCCAGCACTCGCAGCAGTGCCTGGACAACACCAACCTGAGCACCGCCGACGGCAACGCGCAGCAGCAGTTCTACTGCGAGGGCGGTGACCAGCAGCTCTGGAACTTCCAGCCGGTCGCCGGCGTGGCCAACACGTACACGGTGGTCAACCAGCAGAGCGGCAAGTGCCTCGACGTCAGCGGCGCTTCCACCGCCAACTCCGCCGCGGTCATCCAGCGGACCTGCCAGAACGCCACGAACCAGCAGTTCGCCCTCCGGAAGGTGACCTACTCCGGCAACGATGCGCACGACTACCAACTCGTGGCCCGGCACAGTGGCAAGTGCGTCGACGTCAACGGGGTCTCCACGGCGGCCCGCGCGTCGGTCATCCAGTGGCCCTGCAACGCCGTCAGCCAGGGCAGCCCGCTGAACCAGACCTGGCGGATCTGGGGGCGGTAGGCAGCACGCGAGCCCCGGCGGTGGCCGCCGGCACGGGCGGCCACCGCCGGAATCCCGTCGACCGGGCTTTCATTGACACTGATCAAAACGCGCTCATACGATCGTCACGAATCGATTCGCCAGCCCCGCCACCACCTCCGCGGCGCGTCGGCACACCCCATGCGCTGCCACGACTCTCCAGGAGCATCCCGTGCGTACCCCGTCCCCCTCCGGGCCCGGCCTGGCCCGCGAACCCATCCCGAGACGTCGCCTCCCGCGCCTGGCCGTCCTGGCCGGCGCGGTGGCCGGCGCCCTCGTCCTCGTCACCGTCGGCGCGACGGCCGGTGCCTCGTCGTCCGCCGCGGAGGCCGCCGCCATGGCGGCGGCCATCGTGCCCGGGCAGAGCACCACGATCGTCGGCGTCCCGTCCGGTCGATGCGTCGAGGTTCCCAACTCCAGCACGACCAACGGCACTCAGGCCCAGCTGTGGGACTGCAACGGCGCGGCCGGTCAGACCTGGACCTGGACGTCGAGCAAGCAGCTCTCGGTGTACGGCAACAAGTGCCTGGACGCGTCCGGCCGAGGCACCACCAACGGCACGCAGGCGATCATCTGGGACTGCAACGGCCAGACCAACCAGCAGTGGAACGTCAACAGCAACGGCACCATCACCGGTGTGCAGTCGGGGCTGTGTCTCGACGCGAACGGCGCGGCCACCGCGAACGGCACCAAGCTGATCCTCTGGGCCTGCAACGGCGGCGCCAACCAACAGTGGACCTCGCCCACCGCCCCACCGACCACGACTCCGCCGACCACGACCCCACCGACGACGACCCCACCGCCGAGCGGCGCGCGCCCGTGCGACATCTACGCCTCCGGCGGCACCCCGTGCGTGGCGGCCCACAGCACGACGCGAGCCCTCTACGCGGCGTACGCCGGCAACCTCTACCAGGTCCGACGCTCGTCGGACAACACCACCCGCAACATCGGTCTGACCGGCACGGGCGGCACCGCCAACGCGGCGACGCAGGACTCGTTCTGCTCCGGCACGACCTGCGTGATCACTGTCGTGTTCGACCAGTCCGGGCGCGGCAACGACCTCTGGTACCAGGGGTCGAGCGTTGTTCCGGGCTCGCCGCAGAGCAGGCCGGCCACCGCGACCACCGAGTCCCTGACGGTGGGCGGCACCAAGGCGTACTCGCTCTACATCAACCCGGGTAACAGCTACTGGCGTGACGGGCACCTGACCGGCGTACCGACCGGTGCCGCGCCGGAGGGCATGTACATGGTCACCAGCGGTACGCACGTCAACAGTGGCTGCTGCTTCGACTACGGCAACAGCGAGACGACGCGTAAGGCCGACGCCGCTGGCGCGATGGACGCCATCAACTTCGGCAAGCAGTGCTGGTTCGGTGGCTGCTCCGGCAGCGGTCCGTGGGTGCAGGCCGACCTGGAGTGGGGTCTGTTCCCGGGTGGCAGCAGCTCGTGGAACCCGAACCAGCGGGCGTTCACCAGCAAGTTCGTCACGGCGACGTTGAAGAACAACGGCACGTCCCGCTTCGCGATGAAGGGCAGTGACGCGCAGTCGGGCAGCCTCTACACGCTGTGGGACGGCTCCCTGCCGTCCGGCTACAGCCCGATGAAGAAGCAGGGCGCGATCATCCTGGGCAGCGGCGGCGACTGCTGCAAGCCCGACGGAGGCGCGAACCTGAGCGCCGGAACGTTCTACGAAGGGGCCATGGTCGCGGGTTACCCGTCCGACGCGACCGAGAACGCGGTCCAGGCGAATGTGGTGGGCGCCGGCTACCGCTGACGCCGATCAGGACCTCGGCTCCCCCGCCGGCCCTGCGGCCGGCGGGGGAGCGACCTCGCTGAGCGCGGTTCGCACGATCTCCAGCAGGTCGTGGCCCGGGTGGTCGATCCAGTGCTGGATGGCGACGCGCAGGACGGCCAGGAAGGTAGCGGTCAACAGGCGGGCGCGCAGCGCCACCTCCGCACCGGTGAGACGCTGTGCGAGCTCGGCGGCCAACTCGCGCTCGATCGCGGTGTACGCCGCGACCTGGTGCGCGGCCAGGCCCGGATGCCCGCGCAACTGTCGACGTCGGGTCAGCCAACCGTGGTCGCGCTCGCGCGACGTCTCCGCGGTGAAGTGCTCGGCCGCCCGGCTCAGCACGGTCCACGGCGGCTCGCCGTCCGGCCGCTCACGCACCAACTGCAACAGTCGGCGCAGGCGCAGCGTGTCGCCGTAGAAGAGCGCCTCCTCCTTGTTGGAGAAGTAGTTCGAGAACGTCCGCCGGGAGACGTTGGCGGCGTCGGCGATCGCTTCGACCGTCACGCCGTCGGGGCCCTGCTCGGCGGCGAGGCGCAGGGCTGACTCGTGCAGGGCGAGGCGGGTGGCTGCCTTCTTGCGCTCCCGCAGGCCGGTGATCTCGTCCATCGCCGTCAGCGTACGTCGAGTGATCGGCTTCTCAATGGGCAAACTTGCCGAATGGGCAAGATCGGTAGATGCTTGCGTGAGGCAACCAACTCAGGTGTGCGGATGCCCGCTGCACGTCATCCGCGTACTCCTGGTTGTCGTTTCGGAACCCACGACAAGCGGGAGGCCGCGCGATGAGCGCACCCACCACCACGGCCGGCGCCGAGCCGATGAGCCATCGGCAGACCCTCGAGGCGCTCAGCGGTCTGCTGCTGGTGCTCTTCGTCGCGATGTTGAGCAGTACGGTCGTCTCGACCGCGCTTCCCAAGATCATCGGCGCGTTGAACGGCTCCCAGACCCAGTACACCTGGGTGGTCACCGCCACCCTGCTCACCGCGACGGCCACCACCCCGATCTGGGGCAAGCTGGCCGACCTGTTCAACAAGAAGCTCCTCATCCAGGTCGCCATCGTGGTCTTCCTGCTGGGCTCGGTCATCGCGGGCTTCTCGCAGAGCGCGGGTCAGCTCATCGCGGCCCGCGCGTTCCAGGGCATCGGGGTCGGCGGCCTCCAGGCGCTCGTCCAGGTGGCGATCGCCGCCATGATCCCGCCGCGCGAGCGGGGTCGCTACAACGGCTACCTCGGCGGCGTCATGGCGGTGGCGACAGTCGGTGGCCCGCTGCTCGGCGGACTCATCGTCGATACGTCCTGGCTCGGCTGGCGCTGGTGCTTCTTCGTGGGGGTGCCGGTCGCCGTCGTCGCGCTGATCCTGCTCCAGGTGACCCTGCACCTACCGACGTTCCGGCGGGACAACGTCAAGATCGACTACCTGGGTGCGAGCCTGATCGCCGCCGGCGTGAGCGTGCTGCTGATCTGGATCTCCTTCGTCGACAGCTCGTTCGCCTGGGTGTCGTGGCAGAGCGCGGCAATGGTGGTCGGCTCACTCCTCCTGCTCGCCCTGGCGGTCTGGGTCGAGTCGCGGGCGGCCGAGCCCGTCGTCCCGCTCAGCATCGTGCGTCAGCACACCACCGCCCTGGCCATCCTGGGCAGCCTCGCGGTCGGCATGGCCATGTTCGGCGGCGCGGTCTTCCTGGGTCAGTACTTCCAGATCGGCCGCGGTTACAGCCCGACGGAGGCCGGCCTGCTCACCATCCCGCTGATGGCCGGTGTCCTCGGCTCCTCGATCATCGCCGGCCGGCTGATCACCCGGACCGGCCGGATCAAGCCGTACATCGTCGCCGGCTCGATCATCCTCGTCGCCGGGTTCGGCCTGCTCGGCACCATCGACCACGAGACGTCTCTCGTGCTGGTCGGCATCGGCATGTTCATCGTCGGCACCGGCGTCGGCATGACCATGCAGAACCTCGTCCTCGCCGTCCAGAACACGGTGGCCCTCAAGGACATCGGCGCGGCCAGCTCCAGCGTCGCGTTCTTCCGGTCACTCGGCGGCGCCGTCGGCGTCTCGGTGCTCGGTGCGGTGCTCGCCCACCGGGTCACCGACCAGATCACGCGCGACCTGACCGCCGCCGGTATCCCCACCTCCGGCAGTGGCGGCGACAGCAACCTCAACATCACCGCGCTGCCGGACGGGGTTCAGCACATCGTGCGGGCCGCGTACGGCGACGCCACCGGACACATCTTCCTCATCTCGGCGGCCATCGGGGTGGTCGGCGTCATCGCCGCGCTCCTGCTCAGGCCGGTGACCCTGCGGACCAGTCTCGACCTGCCGGACGCGGCCACGTCGGTCGCGGTGGCCGCCGACGCGGTCGACGGGGCACCCGCGATCGACCAGGTATCCACGGAGGCCGCGTCGAAGGTCGCACCCGAGCGGCGCTGACGTCCGACGCACCAAAGGGCCGCCACCGTCACGGACGGTGGCGGCCCTTTCGCGACAGGCGCTGTCCGCGTCGACGTCCCCGACCGGCCCGGTGACCCGTCGGCGCCGACCGCGCGGGACGTCAGCCCACCGGTACGCCGTGCTCGCGCTCGGTGAACAGGTCGATGTCGCGCGGGCCCAGCTTGACGACCCGGCGGGCGTGCAGGGCGAGGTGCCGACGTGCCTCGCCGAGGCGGCGGCTGGCGATGGTCATCTCGTCCGACGCCTCGAACGGTTCCCTGCCGCTGGCCTGCAACGCGGCGGCCAGTACGGCGTTGTACGCGGTCATGAGCCCGTTGGCCAGAGCGACGCCGTCCTGGTCCGCGCGCGTCCAGATCTCCGACCAGGCGGCCTCCACGGTGGTCATGTCCCGGGTCAGCCAGTCGTGCAGCGCCATCGGCCCCAGCGGTTTGTGCCCGCCGAGCAGGCCGTTGCCCGCCTCCGGCAGACCCGACCGCCAGTACCCGGTCTGCCGCAACGCCTCGGCCTTGTGCGCGAGGCGCAGCGCGCCGGACAGCACCAGGACGTACGCCCGCTGAAGCTCGGCCCGCTCGCGCTGCCGCCGCTTGACCCGGCTGTGCACCCACACCACGAGCAGTGAGGCGAAGGCGGTGATCGCGGAGCCGAGCAGAGCGGCCAGGGTTGAGTTCACGCCGACATGATGCCTGCCGCCGATCGGCGTCGCCGCGCGGGCTGACACCTCGACAGGCGCGCCGGTCGAGCGCTCACGCCACCTTCGACACGGCTTGACGAACAGGATGTTATCGCTCACAGTCGATGTCGAGGACGACAGCATCGACGGCTCACCGGGCGAGCCACCGCTTCGGACCTCGCACTCCCGACGTCCCCCAGGGCATGTGGACGTCGCTTCAGGACCTGTCAACAGCCGCCGGCAACGCGCGGCCGACGTCGCACGCTCCCGTGGACGTCTCCCGGACGACCGGTCCGGACGTCCTTCCCGTGCGGCACCTCCACCACCCCGCTGCCACCAACCAAGAAGGAACCGCCCATGAGAACGAGGTTCGCACTGCTGGCCGCCGCACTGGCGACGGCTCTGGCGACGATGACGGCCGTGGTCACGGTCGCCACCCCGGCGTCGGCCGCGACGCTCACCCAGGTGACCAACTTCGGCACCAATCCGACGAACCTGCAGATGCACCTGTACGTGCCGGACCGGGTGGCGGCCCGCCCGGCTCTCCTGCTCGCCCTGCACTACTGCACCGGCAGCGGCCCGGCCGTACACAGCGGGTTCGGACTCAGCACGCTGGCCGACCGCTACGGCTACATCGTGATCTACCCGTCCGTCACCCGGAGCAGCAAGTGCTGGGACGTCTCCTCCCCGCAGGCTCTGCGGCGTGACGGTGGCAGCGACCCGGTCGGCCTCAAGTCCATGATCGATTACGTCCGGAGCCGCTACCCGGTCGACCCGGACCGTATCGGTGTCGCCGGCTTCTCCTCGGGCGCCATGATGACCAACGTGATGGTCGGTCTCTACCCGGACCTGTTCAACGCCGGAGTCAGCTCCTCCGGCGTCCCGTTCGGCTGCTTCGCCACCACGAACGGCGCCGAGTGGAACAGCGAGTGCTCCGGCGGGCGGATCGTCAGAACCCCGCAGCAGTGGGGCGATCTGGTGCGCAACGCGTACCCCGGCTACACGGGCAAGCGTCCCCGGTTCCAGATCTGGCACGGCACCACGGACACCACGCTGAGCTACGTCAACTTCGGCGAGCAGATCAAGCAGTGGACCAACGTGCAGGGTGTCTCCCAGACCCCGAGCTACACCGACTACCCGCAGACCAGTGCCACCCGCACCCGCTACGGGGGCACCGGCGGCACCGCGCCGGTCGAGGCGATCAGCTTCCAGGGCTACGGCCACTCCATCCCGTTCGACGCCGCGCAGGCCATCCGGTTCCTCGGCTTCGACACCACCGGCGCGACGACGCCGCCCCCGACGACCACGCCCCCGGGTGGCACGACCGGTCCGTTGCGCAACTCCGCCGCCAGCCGCTGTCTGGACGTCCCGGCGCAGTCCCGGACGAACGGCACCCAGGTGGCGCTGTGGGACTGCAACTCCGGCGTCAACCAGCAGTGGGCCGCGACCGCGAGCCGGCAGCTCCAGGTGTACGGCAACAAGTGCCTCGACGCCGAGGGCGCTGGGACGACCGCGGGAACCCGGGTGATCATCTGGGACTGCACCGGTGGAACCAACCAGCAGTGGAACCTCAACACCGACGGCTCCGTCACCGGTGTGCAGTCCGGTCTGTGCCTCTCGCCGAACGCCGGTGGGACGGCCAACAGCACCCAGGTGGTGCTCGCCGCCTGCAACGGCGGCAACAGTCAGAAGTGGACGCGCGGCTGAGGTCGTACCCGATGAATGCGGGCGGGCGCGCGGCCTGAATGCCTCGGGCGGCCCGGCCCGGGACCACTCCCGGGCCGGGCCGTGTGGGCGTGTGCGCCCGCTCGTGGCCGCCGTCGTGCGCTGCGGCGGCGGCCACGCACTCTCAGCGGTAGCCGGCGGCGACGATGTTCGCCTGCACCGCGTTCTCGGTCGCGTCGGACGGGTAGCCGGCGACCATGGCGCCCTCGTAGAAGGTGCCGACGCTCTGGTTGGAGTTGTCGATGCAGCAGTCGCCACCGCTGCCCAGGATGATGGCGCCCTGCTTCCTCATCGGGTTGTAGCCCGAGGGCAGCGAGCCGTCCCAGAGCGTGTAGAGGTTTCCGGACTGGGCGTTGCTGCCCTTGATGGCGAAGCGCGTCGTGCCGTTGTTCTTCAGCGTCGCGGTGACGAACTTGCTGTTGAATGCCCGCTGGTTGGGGTTCCACGAGCTGCTGCCGCCCGGGAACAGTCCCCACTCCAGGTCGGCCTGCACCCAGGGGCCGCTGCCCGAGCAGCCACCGAACCAGCAGCTCGTGCCGAAGTAGATGGCGTCCATCGTGCCTCGGCCGTCGGCGCGGCGGGTGGTCTCGCTGTTGCCGTAGTCGAAGCAGCAGCCGCTGTTGACGTGCGTACCGCTGGTGACCATGTACATGCCCTCGGGTGCGGCGCCGGTCGGGATGCCGGTCAGGTGCCCGTCACGCCAGTAGCTGCTGTTGCCGTTGATGTAGAGCGAGTAGACCCTGTTTCCGCCGACAGTCAACGACTCCCGGGTCGCGACCGCGGGCTGTACGGCGCCCCCGATGCCCCCGGCTCCCTGGTAGCCGAGGTTGTTGCCGCGCCCCGACTGGTCGTAGATCACCGTGATGACGCACGTGGTGTTGGCGCAGAAACTGTCCTGGGTCGTGGAGTTGGCCCGCCCGCCCGCGCTGAGCACGCCGATGTTGCGGGTGGTGTTGTCCGACGAACGGCGGACCTGGTAGAGCGAGCCGTTGTAGGAGGCGTACAGGGCGCGGGTGGTGCTGTGCGCCGCGACGCAGGGAGTGCCGCCCGCCGTGTAGATGTCGCAGGGCAGTGTCGTGGTCGGCGGCGGGGTGGTGGGTGGCGGAGTCGTCGGCGGCGGCGTGGTGGGTGGTGGCGTCGTCGGTGGCGGGGTGGTGGGAGGCGGCGTGGTGGGAGGCGGCGTGGTCGGCGGCGGCGTGGTCGGGTCCACCACGCCGTTGCAGGTCGTGCCGTTGAGGACGAAGGAGGTCGGCGTCGGGTTGCTGCCGGTCCAACTGCCGTTGAAGCCGAAGCTCGTGCTGCCGTTGGTGGGGATGCTGGCGTTGTAGGCGACGTTGGTGACGGTGAGCTGGCTACCCGCCTGTGTGTAGCTGCCGTTCCAGAGCTGGGTGACGGTCTGACCGGCGGCGAAGTTCCAGGTCAGTCGCCATCCGTTGACGGCGTCCCCCAGGTTGGTGATGGTGACGTTGGCACCGAAGCCGTCCTGCCACTGCGAGTTGACCGCGTAGGTGACCTGGCACCCGGCCGCGGCCGCCGAGGCGCCGGTCTGGATGGTGGCGGCGCCGGTGAGCACGAGTGTGGCGGCCACGGCGGCGAGCGCCGGACGCCGGTGGCGGAGTTGTCTGAGTCGCACGTGCTCTCCTTGACGGTGAGAGGTGGGGGTGTGCTGGACCGCGACCCGTTCCCCCTGCTCGGGCCCGGACTCTGAGCAGGGGGAACGGCGGGACGTGGCCCGGTCCGCGGGCGCGTACGGCGATTCCCGAGCTGTCCGGCGCCGGGCAGGCGCGTGCGGACGGTGTGGTCGGCGGACCACGGGAGACGGGTACGCGGCGTTACGGTCGCCGCCCACGACCCGGCCCGGGGGCGCGGCGGTCGGCGGTGACGGTGGCTGTGGTGTGGAGCAGACGCGCGGGGGCAGATGGACGACCACGGCTCCTGGCCGCAGGGGGTGATGCCGACCCGGGGGCGCCCGTGGTCAGGCATCCATCGTCCGGCCCTCGGCGCGGGTCGCCCGGTGGTGATCTCGGGCCGTCCCGTGCCGGCCACGCTCCACCTGCCCGCGCCGCGAACGACGTCGACCGCGCAACCAGGACCAGCAGGTAGAGGGCCTAGTGACGGTCAGTTATCAACGGCCGTCGTTACGTTAGCGTTAACAGGCCGCCCTGTCCATAGACGACCGTCGGTTGATCTGCCCCCCGTCGTCCGGGCCCACGGGCCGCCGCTCCTGTTCGGGGAATGAGCGAGGTGCCGGCTTGGTGTTGAATGTGGAGGGTGGGCGGACGGGTGCCGGAAGGGGTGGCGACGGTGGAGCTGACGATGGTCGTGGAACCGGAGCACCCGATGCCCGCCGAACGACTCGACACCCTCACCCAGGGGCTCGCCGAGGACCTGCGGGCGGTCTCCCGGATACGGGTGACCCCGGCGTCCGGTCCCGTACCCGGTCCGGGGACGAAGTCACCCGAGGCGTGGGAGCTGGGAATGCTGGTGGTGGGTGGTCTCTTCTCGGCCACCACGATGCGCGCGATCGTCCAGGTCGCGATCGCCTACACCGAACGGACCAGAGCGCGGTCGATCACCGTACGCAGCGGCGAGACCGAGTTGGTGATCACGGGAAGCACCCGGATCGACGATCCACTCCTCGTCGCCGAGCTGGCGCGGATCATCCGGACGCCGCACCGGCCCGACGCGGCCCTCGCCTCGTCCGGCTCCGAGCAGGCGGTGATCGCCCCGGGCGAGCGCCGCGGCGGTGACGGGAGGTAGACGATGGGACAGCGCCTGGCTCTGCTCATCGCCAACGACCGCTACATCGACGACTCGTTGGCCGACCTCTACGCGCCGCGAGAGGAGGCTCGTGACCTGCAGAGTCTGCTGGCCGACGCCAACATCGGGGCCTTCGACCGCACGGTGCTGCTGGAGAACGAGTCGAAGAGCTCGGTGGAGCGCACCATGGAGACGATGCTGCGCAGCGCCGGGCCGGAAGACCTGATCCTGCTCTACTTCTCCGGGCACGGTATCCGCCGCGGCAAGCGGGGCCGGCTCTACCTGGCGGTCGCCAACACCGAGGTCGACTGCCTGTCGTCGACGTCGATATCCGCGTCCTTCGTGCACGAGTTGCTCGACGAGTCCGAGGCCGCCAGTTCGGTCCTCCTGCTCGACTGCTGCTACAGCGGTGCCTTCGACCAGGCCAAGTCTCCGGCGGATCTCGATCTCGACGGGGAGCTGAAGACCGGTGACGGCCGCTACGTCATCACCGCGACGAACGCCGTCGAGCGCGCCGTCGACGGGCAACCGGCAACGGCCGCCACGCCCCGGCAACGCTCCGCCTTCACCGAGACGATCATCGAGGGCCTGAGCACCGGCGCCGCCGACCTGACCGGTCGGGGCCGGATCACCCCCGAGGACCTGTGGCGGTACGTGCAGTTGGAGCTGCCCAAGCGGACGACCGAGCAGTCGCCGTGCCAGTTCGGCCGCGCGAGCAGCGAGGTGCACATCGCGTTGTCCCGCGACGGCCATCACCGGCCGCGCGATCCGCGCGACCCTCGCGATCCGCGTCTCGGTGATCTGCTGGGCCCGTTGCGGGCCCGGGACGACGTGAAGCTGTGCGCCGTCGAGTGGCGTCAGCGTGGGCCGCTCACGGTGCCGGTCGGCCTGCACCATCGCCTCGACCAGCCGAGCGGGGAACCGGTCACGCTCGATCTCGCCTCGTCGGAGGGGCACCTGCTGATCGTGGGGCGTCCCGGGATGGGCAAGACCACCCTGCTCCGTACGATCATCAGTGGGCTCGCGCTCACCCACTCGGCCGACGAGGTCGTGTTCCACTGCCTCGAATCGGGTGGCAACTGGCTCGGCCCGATGCGGAAGCTGCCGCACGTCGAGACGGTCCTGGGCGACGACCAGGTGGTCGAGCTGGGCAAGCTGCTGAGCCAGCTCGAGGACGACGTGCTGCGACGCAAGCGCCTGTTCCGTGAGCACGAGTTGGAGTCACCGGCCAGTCTCCGGGCGCGACGCGGCAGCCTGGACGAGGGCCCGCAGCCGGACATCTTCCTCGTCGTGGACCGATGGCAGGACTTCGTCGCGCTGCAACCCGACTTCACCGGGCGGGTCGTCGAGCTGGCCAACAAGGGCCTGGGGTACGGGTTCCACCTCGCTGTGGTCGAGCGCAGTTGGCGGTCCATTCCGCAGGAGCTGATCGAGCTGCCGCAGCTGCGGATCGAGACCCGCCTGTCGGATCCGCGGGAGTCGAGGGTCGACCCGGACCATGCCGCCCGCCTGCCTCTGTCGATGCCCGGTTGGGCCATCCAGGGGCGGCGCACGTTCCGCATCGCCCTTCCCGAGTTGACCGTGACCGACGTCGACCCCGACCTCGGTGCGGAGTTCGGCGTCGCGGTCTCCAACGGCGCGACGCCGATGATCTCCATGATCGCCCAGGCGTGGGGGCTGCCGCCGGTGTCCCGGGACTCCTCGGGTGCGCGAGCCGCCTGGGAGTCCCGGGACGAGGCGTTGGAGATCCTCGGATTCGCCGACTACGCAGCGCTTGCGGCCTTCGAGGGCGCTGCCGCCACCGCGAGTTCGGAGCAGCACCTCCGGGTACCCATCGGGTTCGAGCTGGACGGGCAGCCCGTCGTGCTGGACCTGAAGGAGTCGGCCCGGGCGGGGATGGGACCGCACGGCCTGCTCATCGGCGCGACCGGCTCCGGCAAGAGCGAGTTGCTACGGACGATCGTCGCGGCGCTGGCGACGCGCCACCCGTCGGAGGAGCTGAACTTCGTCCTGGTGGACTTCAAGGGTGGCGCGACGTTCGCCTCGTTGGAGGCGTTGCCGCACACCAGCGCGGTGATCACG
>NZ_JBEXIJ010000049.1:0-37507 GCF_040608495.1 Micromonospora sp. NPDC005174
CACACAACCACGAGACTCAGCGGTGGCTGCTTCATGCCCACGGACAAAACCACACCACCACAGCAGGTCAGAACGGATCTCCTGCTGGAGTACTAGCCAGCCAATCCGCCAGGATCACCAAACCCGTGATCAGCACCAGACACGGACCAGCCACCGACGACGGCGCCTTCGGGCTACCCAAAGCCTGATCCAAAACCCGAACCAGGGCCGCCCGCTGCCGCTCCCACCCACCGCCACCAAGGAACCGCCGATCGCTGCGACTCACCTGGTGGAACCGGCCGTGGTGACCCCCAAGCGTCTGCGCGACCAACACACATGGACGCGTACCCGACGGCCCAAGGCTCTCGTAGCCATAGTCTGCGAGCAGCCTTACCAACGACACCTGCGTCGCCCGATCATGCGGCAAGTTCCCCAAAAGCCAATCGCCGTATGCCGGATCTACTCGAAGCGCCGAAGCCGCCGCCCGATCCTGCTCCTGGAAACCTGGCGTCGCCTTCCCAAGGTCATGAAGACTTGCCCACACCATCACCAACCGCTTCGCCTGGTCCTCATCCACACCAAGGCCAAAGCAAATCACCCTGCGCTGACCTGCGGTCAGGTACCGGTCCCACAGCCGCCCGGCCACTGCACCGGTGTCCACCAGGTGCCAGATCAGCGGGTACGGTGCTGAAAGCCCCCGCGACTTGCCCCATAACCGAAGATCCACGTTCGAATGGTCAATCGTCATCGCGCCGCCTACAGCAGGAGAGAAGGGCCACTACGGTGTGCCACCGGAGCAGACCACAGAGGTACGACAAGCAGTCGGACCTCACCGAGAACCTGCACACCGCCTCCTAAATGCCCAGTTCAGAAAGGGTGCTCCCCACGCCCGTGGGGGTGGGCCGGAAGTCCGACCATGAACAACCTCCCGTTCACCGTGCTCCCCACGCCCGTGGGGGTGGGCCGGGGTTCCACGATGGAGCTACGCACCAACCCGGGTGCTCCCCACGCCCGTGGGGGTGGGCCGCAGGGCGATGACGGGTGGTGGCACGCCTACGTGTGCTCCCCACGCCCGTGGGGGTGGGCCTCCGCCGCAGCCGCATCCCGGGCCGCGTTCGCCGTGCTCCCCACGCCCGTGGGGGTGGGCCTCTGGTCGATGTAGACCCGGATGTGCTTCTGGTGTGCTCCCCACGCCCGTGGGGGTGGGCCTGGCCAACGCCAACGTGGCCGAGTCGCTGGCCCGTGCTCCCCACGCCCGTGGGGGTGGGCCCCCACCCGTCGTTGATCGGACCAGCGTCGGACGGTGCTCCCCACGCCCGTGGGGGTGGGCCGAACGAGGAACGACAGCCTCGACGCGGATTGGAGTGCTCCCCACGCCCGTGGGGGTGGGCCGTTGCACGCTTGGTCGGGATAGGTAGTCCTCAGGTGCTCCCCACGCCCGTGGGGGTGGGCCGGCACGACGTGGCCCGGATCCGCAGCATCAAGCGTGCTCCCCACGCCCGTGGGGGTGGGCCGCCGCAGGCGACCCGCTGGGAGGTCCTCGGCCAGTGCTCCCCACGCCCGTGGGGGTGGGCCGTTCGACCGCTTGGCGACCGCCGCCATCGCGTCGTGCTCCCCACGCCCGTGAGGGTGGGCAGCGCCGTCTGTCGTACGCGCCCATCAGCCGGCTGTGCTCCTCATGCCCAAAGCCGGGGCGGAGGCCATAACGTCACCGCAGTCGCGGTGCGCCCCACGCCCGTGGGGGTGGGGCAACGTGCCGGGCGTACCCGCGCTCAGGCGCCCCCGCTTGTTGTGTTTTATCGTGGCGGCCGACGCCCAGCGGGTGTGGGGAGCACATGTGCGGGGGCCGGATGCACTCATCTCCTCGCGTCACGCTAGAGGAGGAGGCTCATGGGTGAGAGCCGCCAAGGCAACGGCAGACCTCGTAGAGGCTCGCTCGAACATAGGTGGTGGTGTCGGCGTCACTGCCACTACCGGGATGTCCTGCATACTCGCGAGCCACAGCGTAGCCAAGATTCCGCCCAACTCACGTTAGCGTCGTGTGTCGCAGCCAGTGCGTAGTGATCTGCTGCACATACACCCACTGAGGTTGCTCGCCGATCCGCACCCACAGGTGCTCATAGCACCGGTAGGTGATGGGCTCACCATCCCGATAGCGCAGCTGCCCCGTCCTCCGTCGCGCCCCGCTCCTCAGCATGCCTCTGCATGTATCTCATTAGCGTCGGAGCCACTGGCTGCAACGTACCGACGTCCCCTCTCTGGAGGCAGAATCAAACATTGGTCCGGGTCAAGGTCAACCGGAGGGAGCGCCAGAGCCCCGCCCCGCCGACTCGCCCGACTCGCCGTTTCGGTGTGCAGCCACAAGAGCAACGTGTCGCGGGCCAGGTCGTTACCCGTGCTGGCCGCAACCTCGTCGATCTCAGCCAGTCGAGTGTCCGCCACCGCCCGACACGCGCTTGGAAAACGACGCAGCTTCGCCACCTCCGAAGCAGGATTGTCAGACGCTGCGATGAAACCATCAGCTTCCGCCCTCTTGTACAGACACCGCAAGGCACCAATTAGGTGCTCCGCCGCACTTCGGCCCCCTGCGGGAATTCCGCCGAGCCACAACGTGCGTCTTGACGTACTCCGCCAACTTTTCATCTCCGACGGCGCCGGCTCGTCCAACCTGCGTTGCCCCGACGCGATCACGCTCGGACCCTGCCGTGCGTGATCGCGTCGACTAGCCGATCTACACGCGCTCGCCGATACCCAGTCGTGCCTGCGTCTCCTGCGCCCGCTCAGCCGCCGCGCTCGCGCCGTAGTGACGGGGCATGTCTTCCGATGTCCAGCCCAGCAGGAGCATCAGGTCGCCGGTGTCTCCACCGGCGCGTTTCCATTCGTGCGCGAAGTTGTGCCGCCACCGGTGCGCGTGCACGTCCGGCACTCCGGCCGCTTTGCCCAGCCTCTTGAGGAGGATCTTGATTCCGTTCGGATTCAAGGCCGCGGTGCCTCGTTCGGCCAGCCACAAGTTCGGCAGGCCAGCTCCCTTGTGCTTGTCCCGGGCGCGCATGTAGCGGCTCAGGGCTCGGGCGGTCTTGGGTCCGAACCGTACTCGCCGATCCTTCGCGCCCTTGCCGTGAAAGTGCACCGACTCGGTGTTGAGGTCGATATCGGACAACAGGAGGTTGCCGACCTCGGACAGGCGGGCGCCGGTGTTGCAGTACAGCCGGATCAACGCCTCGTCACGCAGATTGGCGAAGCCCTTGCCCTTGCACGCGTTGAGGAGTTTGCCAGTGTCCTCGTCACGCATGACCGGGATCAGCTTGCGGGGCGTCTTGGGCTGCCGAACACGCTCCATAGGTGAGCGGTCGATGGCCTGCTCGTCGACAAGCAGCCACTTGAAGAACTGCTGCAACCCCTTGTGCTTGTTCAAGGCGGTTGACGCGGACCGCGTGTCGATCATCCAGGCCTGGAACGCCTCCACGTGCGCGCGGGTCACCGCGCACGGGTCCTCGGCCGCGTCGTCGGCGTCCGGATCCGGGGACAACTCCCCCAGATACCGACCCAACTGTGCGGCAGCGAGCAAATAGTTGTAGCGGGTGGTCTGCGGATAGTTCCCGGCCCGCAGTGACCGGTCCCAGTCACGCAAGAAACCGGCCCAGGTCCGGGAGAGTCCGATGGAGAGCTTCTGAAGATCCAGTAGTGACATGACAACCTGCCCGAGTCAAGGAGTCCAACAGCGGCGTGCTAGACCGGGCATCCATGCCGAGCAATGAGAAGAGGGTTTCCGCAGGTCACTGACCTGCGGAAACCCTCTCGCTGTCGGGACGGCCGGATTCGAACCGACGACCCCTTGACCCCCAGTCAAGTGCGCTACCAAGCTGCGCCACGTCCCGCCCCCGCAGAGTTCCCCCTGCGACAGCCGGTACAGCTTAGCGCAGCACTCCCGAGCCGTCCGCACAGGCCCCACCCGCGTTGTCGGGGCAGCGAACCACCCCACAACCCCTAAAGCGTCCTAGGAGGGTGGGCCAGACGGTAACCGTCTGGCCCACCCGAGAAAGCGCCAGGAATCAGCCGTGCGCCTTGCCCCGGCCGCCGGGGCCGAGCTTCTTGCGCGGGCGTACGGAGATCTCGATGGGGCTGCCCTCGTACCCGAATTCCTCGCGGAGCTTGCGCTCGACGAACCGCTGGTAGCCGGCGTCGAGCGGGCCCGTGGTGAAGAGCACGAACCGCGGCGGGGCCACCCCTGCCTGCGTGGCGAACAGGATGCGGGGCGCGCGGCCGCCGCGCACCGGGTGCGGGGTGGCCTGCACGAGTGCGGTGAGCCACTGGTTGAGGTGCGCGGTCGGTACGCGGAGTTCCCAGCTCGCCAGGGCCTTGTTGAGGGCCGGGGCCAGCTTGTCGACAGCGCGGCCGGTCATGGCCGACAGGTTCAGTCGGATCGCCCAGGGGATGCGGCGCAGCTCCCGGTCGATCTCCTTGTCGAGGTAGAACCGGCGGTCGGCGTCGACCAGGTCCCACTTGTTGAACGCGATGACCAGCGCCCGGCCGGCCTCGGTCACCATCGACAGGATCCGCTGGTCCTGCTCGCTGATCGGCTCGCTGGCGTCCAGGAGCACGACGGCCACCTCGGCGGCCTCGATCGCGCCGGCGGTGCGCAGGCTGGCGTAGTACTCGGTGCCGCTGGCCTTGCCGACGCGCTTGCGCAGGCCGGCCGTGTCGACCAGCTGCCAGGTCTGGCCACCGATCTCAACCAGGCTGTCGACCGGGTCCACTGTGGTGCCGGCGACCGAGTCGACGACCGCCCGCTCCTCGCCGGAGAACCGGTTGAGCAGGCTGGACTTGCCCACGTTCGGCCGGCCGACCAGCGCCACCCGGCGCGGCCCACGCGGCCGGTTCTCGACGATCGCCGGGGCCTCCGGCAGCGCGGCGAGAATGGCGTCCAGCAGGTCGCCGGAACCGCGCCCGTGCAGGGCGGACACCGGGAACGGCTCACCGAGGCCGAGCCCCCAGAGCGACACGGCCTCCATCTCGATGGAGGTGTTGTCGGCCTTGTTCGCCACCAGGATCACCGGCTTGGCGCTGCGGCGCAGCATCTTCACCGCGGCCTCGTCCACGTCGGTCGAGCCGACCATGGCGTCGACCACGAAGAGGACCACGTCGGCGGTGACCACCGCCGTCTCGGCCTGCGCGGCGATGGCCGCCGCGCGGTCCTTCGCGTCCGGTTCCCAACCGCCGGTGTCCACCACGGTGAACGACCGGCCGTTCCACTGCGCGTCGTACGGCACCCGGTCCCGGGTCACCCCGGGGATGTCCTCCACGACCGCCTGCCGACGGCCGATGATCCGGTTGACGAGGGTGGACTTGCCCACGTTGGGACGGCCCACCACGGCCACCACCGGCTGCGGGCCGGTCGGTTCCTCGACGGCGAGGTCAGGCTCGCGCAGCTCGACCCAGCCGATTCCATCACTGCTCATGCCACGCCCCGCTCGATGAGCAGGTCACGCAGCCGGGCCACGACCTGGTCGATGCCCAGCTCGGTGGTGTCCAGCACGACGGCATCCGGCGCCTGGGCCAGCGGGTTGACCTTGCGGGTCGAGTCGAGCCGATCGCGGCGGGCCAGGTCGGCGGCGGTCGCCGCCACGTCGGAGGCGTCCTCGGCGCTACGCCGGGCCGCGCGCGCGGCCTCGGAGGCGGTCAGGAAGACCTTCAGGTCGGCGTCCGGCGCCACGACCGAGCCGATGTCCCGGCCCTCGACCACCATCCGACCCGCGTTGACGATCATCTCGCGCTGCCGGTTCACCAGCAGCTCCCGCACCGCCGGCACGGCGGCGACGGCGGACACCGCCTGGGTCACCTCGGGGCCGCGGATGTACGCGTCCACGCCCACACCGTCGACGGTCACGGCGTACCCCTGCGGGTGGGTGCCGATGTGCAGCTTGACCTCGCCGGCGACCTTGGCCACCGACGCGGCGTCGGTCAGGTCCACGCCGGAGCGCAGCACGGCCCACGTGATCGCCCGGTACATCGCCCCCGTGTCCAGGTAGCGCGCACCGATGCTCACGGCGAGTCGCCGCGACACGGTGGACTTTCCCGAACCGGACGGCCCGTCCACAGCGACCACACATCGCTCGGCCCGTACGTTTTTCTCCACCGTGTCCTCCTCAGCCCGTACCTCGCGGATCGCCCGGTGCTGGCGCCGCAAGCGGTTGTCCATCGTCGTCCATCATGCCCGGGGCCCTCGTCGGGCCCGCGCGCGACGCCGCCCGGGGCGACCCACGCCACCTCCGGCGGCCGCTTCCCGGCCGCTGCGGAGCCTACCGGCAGCCGTACCCCGAACTCGGGGGTCAGTCACCCACCGCGCGGAACAGGGCTGCGACCTCCGCGTTGGTCAGGCGCCGGAGACGCCCGGTGCGCAGATCGCCCAACCGGATCGGTCCGATCGAGGTACGCACCAGACGGGTGACCGGGTGCCCGACCTCGTCCATCAACCGCCGGACGATGTGCTTGCGGCCCTCGTGCAGGCTCAGCTCCACCTGGGCGCTCTTGCCCAGGGTGCCCACCACCTTGAACGAGTCGACCTTGACCGGCCCGTCCTCCAGCTCGATACCGGCGAGGAGCCGCTTGCTCAGGTTGCGCGGGATCGGCCCGACCACCTCGGCCAGGTAGGTCTTCAGCACCTCGTACGAGGGGTGCATGAGCTTGTGCGCGAGGTTGCCGTCGTTGGTGAGCAGCAGCAGGCCCTCGCTGTCCGCGTCGAGCCGCCCGACGTGGTAGACCCGCTGGTCCAACCGGTTACCGATGAACTCGGCCAGTTCGTTGCGCCCCTTGTCGTCCGACATGGTGGTGACCACACCGCGCGGCTTGTTCATCGCCACGTAGACGAGGCGGACGTCGACCTGGAGGCGCTCGCCGTCCACGTGGATCACGGCGTTGGCCGGGTCGACCTTGTCGCCGAGCTTGGCCACGCGCCCGTCCACGGTGACCCGACGCCGGAAGATCAGGTCCTCACAGGCACGGCGGGAACCCACGCCGGCGGCGGCGAGCACCTTCTGCAGGCGTTCCGCGCCCTCGTAGACGGGGGCGTCGGACTTCGGGGAACGGTTATCGGGTCGCATCGGCAAGCTCTTCTACGTCGTCGGGCAGGAAGGGTGCGAGAGGTGGCAATTCGTCGACGGTGTTCAGCCCGAGCTTCTCCAGGAACAGCGTGGTGGTCCGGTACAGGAACGCCCCGCTGTCCGATTCGGTGCCGCACTCCTCGACGAGGCCGCGAGTGACAAGCGTACGGATGACGCCGTCGCAGTTGACACCCCGGATGGCCGAGATCCGCGACCGGGTCACCGGCTGCTTGTACGCGACCACGGCCAGAGTCTCCAACGCCGCCTGGGTCAGCCGCACGGACTGCCCGTCCAGGACGAACCGCTCGACGTACGTAGCGTATTCCGGCCGGGTGTACAACCGCCAACCGCCGGCCGCCCGGCGCAGCTCGAACCCGTACCCGGCGGCCGTGTAGCCGGCCGCGATGTCGTCGAGCATCGGCCCGATCCGCTCGGCCGGTTGCTCGAGCACCTGGGCCAGGACCAGCTCGCTGACCGGTTCGTCCACCACCAGGAGAATCGCCTCCAGCGCGCCGCGCAGCTCGGCGTCGGGCAGGTCGGGCGCGGGCTCCGGCACGACCGTCGCCCGCCGCCGCCCCACGGGCTCCCGCCGGGGTACGCCCCGACCCGCCGCCCCAGCCGGCACCGGGCCCTCGTCGGCCCCGGTCGTCACCCGGCCCTCGTCGGCCCCAGTGGTCACCCGGCCCTCGTCGGCCTCGGTTGCCACCGCTGGTGTTGTCGCCGCCTCCGCGGAAACGGCGGGCTCGGCCGTCTCGCTGGACCCGATCGCCACTGTGGTGTCGGCGGCCACGCTCGGCTCGGCTGGATCAGCGGCCTCAGCGGAAGCGGTCCCTGGCTCGGCAGGTGCCGTCTCTGCCTCAGCGGAGGCCTTCTCCACCTCAGCGGAAGGCGACTCCACCTCAGTGGGGGCGGCCTCCATCTCAGCGGGGGCCGACTCCACCCCAGCGGGGGCGGTTTCCCCTTCGGCAGGTGCGGCCTCCGCCTGGGCGGGTGCGGTGGTGGGGGCCGGCGGGCGTTCCCACGGAGGAACCCAGGCGGCGGCCTGGTCGGCCAGCGAGTCGCGGCGTTCCTCGTCACTCATCCGGCTCACCCTCCGTCGTTCCCGTCCCGGCCGAACCGCCGGCCTCCCCCGCCACCACCGGCCCCGCCGCGTCCTGCCCGATGGGCGGGGCGGGTTCGGTGGGTGGGTCGGACTCGGCTGCGGCGCCGGCGTACTCGTCGACGTGCAGGTCGGTTTCGCCGTCGGCGGGGCCCGTCCAGCGGACGGTCAGCTCCTCCAGGGCCTGCTCCTGCACGAAGGCCACCAGGCCCTCCCGGTACAGCTCCAGCAGCGCCAGGAACCGCGCCACCACCTCCAGGGTGGCCTCACAGTCGGCGCAGAGCAGCGAGAACGTCGCCGTGCCGGCACGGCGTAGCCGGGCGGTGAGGATCGCCGCGTGTTCCCGCACGCTGACCCGCACCATGTGCACGTGGGCGATGGACACCTCCGGCGCCACCTTCGGGGTCATCGCCTTCACGGCCAGCTTCAGCAGCCGCTGCGGGCCGATGCCGAGCACCAGGTCGGGCAGCGCCTCGGCGTAGCGGGGCTCCAGACTCACCGCGCGGGGATAGCGCCGGCCGCCGACCGCCTCCAACTCGGCGATGTGAGCCGCCGCCTCCTTGTACGCCTTGTACTGCAACAGGCGGGCGAAGAGCAGGTCGCGGGCCTCCAGCAGGGCGAGGTCCTCCTCGTCCTCCACGTCGGCGGAGGGCAGCAGCCGGGCGGCCTTCAGGTCGAGCAGGGTCGCGGCGATGAGCAGGAACTCGCTGGCCTCGTCGAGGTCCCAGTCGTCGCCCATGGCCCGGATGTAGGCGATGAACTCGTCCGTGACCGTGTGCAGGGCCACCTCGGTGACGTCGAGCTTGTGTTTGCCGATGAGCTGCAACAGCAGGTCGAAGGGGCCGGTGAAGTTGGCCAGTCGCACCGTGAACCCGGCGGACTGCGCACCGTCGACCACGGCCGGATCGGCGGTGTCGGGCGGGTCGAGGGGTGGCGCGGTCACCGCACGACCGTAGTCCACGAGGCGGGCACCGGGCGTTCCGGCTACCGCTCCGACTGGGCGGCGATCACCTCGCGGGCCAGCTGACGGTAGTTGCGTGCCCCGGAGGAGGCCGGGTCCATCGTCGTGATCGGGGCACCGGCCACGGTGGACTCGGGGAACTTCACCGTCTTGGTGATGACCGTCTGGTAGACCTTGTCGCCGAACGCCTCGACCACCCGCTGCAACACCTGGCGGCAGTGGGTGGTGCGGCTGTCGTACATGGTGGCGAGGATGCCCTCGAGCTCCAGGTCGAAGTTGAGACGTTCACGCACCTTGTCGATGGTGTCCAGCAGCAGGGCCACACCACGCAGGCTGAAGAACTCGCACTCGAGCGGGATGAGCACGCCGTGTGCGACGGTCAGCGCGTTGATCGCCAGCAGGCCGAGTGAGGGCTGGCAGTCGATCAGGATGTAGTCGTACTCCTTGCGGACCGTACGCAGGACCCGGGCCAGGGCCATCTCCCGGGCGACCTCGTTGACGAGCTGGATCTCGGCGGCGGAGAGGTCGATGTTGGCCGGCAGCAGGTGCAGGCCCGCGACGTCGGTCTTGATGACGACGTCCTCGGCGATGATGTCGTCCTGCATGAGCAGGTTGTAGATCGACAGGTCGAGGTTGTGCGGGTTGACGCCCAGGCCCACCGAGAGCGCGCCCTGCGGGTCGAAGTCGACGAGCAGCACCTTGCGGCCGTACTCGGCGAGAGCGGCGCCCAGGTTGATGGTGGTGGTGGTCTTGCCGACGCCACCCTTCTGGTTGGCCATCGCGATAATGCGCGCCGGACCGTGCCGATCAGTGGGCATCGGCTCGGGGATGGGCTTGCGCATCGTGTAGGCGGCCGGGTCGGCCGGACCCAGGTCGTTTCCGAGAGCGGCCTGCTGCTCGCGGAGCTCCGACGTCCACGTCTCGGCACGGTCACCGTTGCCAGCCATGTGCTCGTTGCCCCCTCCCGACGACCCACCCGGCGTCGGAGCCGTCCGACGTCCTTCGCGGCGCCGCTGCGCACCCCGGTCGTGTCGCCCCAGGAGGTCCGCGCCGATGCCGACTGTACGCCACCGACCAGCAGGGCGTTCGGCACCGGCCCGGCGTGTCGGGGTCGGTGCTGGCCGGGCGTCAGTCGCGGGCGCGCGGGTGGGCCGTGGCGTACACCTCGCGCAGCCGTTCGACGGTGACGAGGGTGTAGACCTGCGTGGTGGTCACCGAGGCGTGGCCGAGCAGTTCCTGGACGACCCGCACGTCGGCGCCGCCGTCGAGCAGGTGTGTCGCGTACGAGTGGCGCAGGGTGTGCGGGGACACCGCCGACGGTCCGTCGACCGGCAGTCCGGCGCGGGCGGCGGCGTGGCGCAGGATCATCCAGGCGCCCTGCCGGGACAGCGCGCCGCCCCGGGCGTTGAGGAAGACCGCGGGGGTGCCCCGGCCGGCGGCGGCCAGGGCGGGGCGGGCCCGGACCAGGTAGGCGCGGACCGCGTCGACGGCGTACCCGCCGATCGGGACGAGGCGCATCCGGCCGCCCTTGCCGCGCAGCAGCACGGCGCCCTCGTCGACGTCCAGGTCGTCGATGGCGGTGCCGATCGCCTCGGAGATCCGCGCGCCGGTGCCGTACAGGAACTCCAACAGCGCCCGGTCGCGCAGCGCGAGCGCCGCGCCGTCGCCGGTGGCGGTGACCGGGCCGGCGGTCTCCAGCAGCCGGACCACGTCGTCGACCCCCAGCGCGCGGGGTAGCCGGCGCGGCGGGGTGGGCGGGCGGACGTCCCGGCTCGGGTCGGCGCCGGCGAGCCCCTCGCGCAGGGCGAACCGGTGCAGGCCGCGAACCGCGCTGGCCGCGCGGGCGGCCGACGACACGGCCAGGGGCGGGTGGTCGTCGTCTCCGGCGCGCAGTCGGGCCAGGTGCGACTCGACGACGCCGGGGGCGACCGACGCGAGGTCGGCGACGCCGGCCTCGGTCAGGGTCGTCAGATAACGGTCCAGATCCCGGCGGTACGAGGCGAGGGTGTTCGCGGACAGGCCGCGCTCGACGGTGAGGTGGTCGAGGTAGCCGCGCACGGCACGGCGCAGGGCCGGCGCGGGCTCGACGCCCGCACCGGCCCGTTCGACAGTGGAGTCGGTCAGCCCAGGACCTCGGCCAGCGGGAGCACGGGCATGCCGTGCGCCTCGGCGACCGGGCCGTAGGTGACCTGGCCGTCGTGGGTGTTGAGGCCCAGCGCCAACGCCGGGTCGTTGCGCAGCGCGTCCCGCCAGCCCTGGTTGGCCAGCTCCAGCGCGTACGGCAAGGTGACGTTGGTCAGCGCGTACGTGCTGGTGTTCGGCACCGCGCCGGGCATGTTCGCCACGCAGTAGAAGATCGACTCGTGCACCTTGTAGACCGGGTCGGCGTGCGTGGTGGGGCGCGAGTCCTCGAAGCAGCCGCCCTGGTCGATGGCGATGTCGACGAGCACGCTGCCCGGCTTCATCCGGGAGACCAGCTCGTTGGGGATGAGCGTCGGGGCCTTCGCGCCGGGCACCAGCACCGCGCCGATGACCAGGTCGGCGTCGAGGACGGCCCGCTCGATCTCGTACGCGTTGGAGGCGACGGTCTGCAGGTGACCCCGGTAGATGGCGTCGGCCTGGCGCAGGCGGGCGACGTTCTTGTCCAGCAGCAGGACCTCGGACTGCAGGCCCAGGGCGATGGCGGCGGCGTTCATGCCGGAGACGCCGGCGCCGATGACGACGGTCTTGGCCGCGTACACGCCGGAGACGCCGCCGGGCAGCACACCTCGACCACCGCCGGTACGCATCATGTAGAACGCGCCCACCTGCGGGGCGAGCCGGCCCGCGACCTCGGACATCGGCGCGAGCAGCGGCAGCGACCTGTCGGGCAGCTCGACGGTCTCGTACGCGATGCCGGTGACCTTGCGGTCGACCAGCGCGTCCGTGCACCCCTTGGAGGCGGCCAGGTGCAGGTAGGTGAAGAGCACCTGCCCCTCGCGCATCCGGTGGTACTCCTCGGCGATCGGCTCCTTGACCTTGAGCACCAGCTCGGCGGTCTCCCACACCTCGTCGGCGGTGTCGAGGATCTTCGCTCCGGCGGCGGCGAACTCCTCGTCGGTGATGCTGGAGCCGACGCCGGCGCCGGACTCGACGAAGACCTGGTGGCCGCTGCGGGTGAACTCGTTGACACCCGCCGGCGTGATCGCCACGCGGTACTCGTGGTTCTTGACCTCGCGGGGGATTCCGACCTTCACGATGCAGACACCTCTCTTCGGGGCTGAGCTCCCCCGACTGCTCGGTGCCACGGCGGCCCCATTGCCGCCGCGGTCCACCGGTCCCGCCGGCGGCAGTCTAGGCGCGCCCCGCCCCGCCGTGAGCCAGCACAGTGGCATCCGGTGCCGGGGCGACCTGACGGTGTGTCAGGGCACGGACCGGGCCGGTGGTGGGAGGGTGACCTCAACCGTCAGGACAGTGTTCGCCCATTATCGTCCCATCTGCCGAGTGGCGGTACGGACAGCGGACGAGTGGATCACTAGTGTGTCCGCCCATGACCACTCCTCCTTACGAGCAGGGGTACCCGCAGCCCGGGTACCCCCAGGGCGTTTCCGACAAGAGCAAGGTCGTCGCGGGCGTCCTCGGCATCGTGCTGGGCTTCTTCGGCGCAGGCCGGTTCTACATAGGCGACATCAAGATTGGTGTGCTGCAGCTCGTCGTCAGCGTGTGCACCCTCGGCTTCGGCAGCATCTGGGGCTTCGTCGACGGAATCCTCATCCTCATCAACGGCGGCACGGACGCGCAGGGCCGCCCGCTGCGGGACTGACCTGCCACGACGGCATACGAAGGGGCCCCGCGGCTGACCGCGGGGCCCCTTCGCGCGTACTCACCGATCGGCTGGACCGGCGGCGGCGATCAACGCCGCAGCGGTGCCTGCGCCCGGCGCAACGCCGCGAAGCCCGTGTCCCGGCCGCGCGCCGCCGCGAGCAGCCCGGCCACCGCGGACGCGTTGGTGATCTCGCCGGCCAGGACCATGTCGACGGCCTCGTCCAGGTCGACGCGGACGACCTGGAGGTCGGCCTCCTCGTCGTGGCGCTCGTGCCGCTCCCCCGCCGGCACGTCGGCCAGGTCGCGGGCCAGGAAGACCCGGACGATCTCGTTGGTGAACCCGGGCGAGCTGTGCAGGTCGACGAGCACGTCGATCCGCCCGGAGGTCAGGTCGGCCTCCTCGGCCAGTTCCCGCAGCGCGGCGGCCGGCAAATCCTCGCCGGAGACGTCCGTCAGGCCTGCTGGCAGCTCCCACAGGTGCCGGCCGATCGGGTGCCGGTACTGCCGGATCAGCACCACCTGGCCGGCGTCGTCGAGGGCCACCACGGCGACCGCCCCGACGTGCCGCACCAGGTCACGCCGCCCGGTGCCCCCGCCCGGCATGGTCACCTCCTCGGTGACCACCTCGAAGATCGGCCCCCGGTAGCGCTCGGTGCGGGAGCGGACCTCGTAACGGTGCTCGCTCCCGCCGTCGCCCCGCTGCTGAGCCTGCTCGCTCACGCCGACGCCTTCGACGCGGCGCCGTTGCGGGCGGCCCTGCGCGCGGACGGTGCCTCCGACGCGGCCTCGATGTCGACCGGCAACTGGTCGGCCTGCGAGTACGCCACGGCGGCCTTGACGAACGACGCGAACAGCGGGTGCGGGCGGGTGGGACGGCTCTTGAGCTCCGGGTGCGCCTGCGTGGCCACGAAGAACGGGTGCAGATCGCGGTCCAGCTCGATGAACTCGACGAGCCGGCCGTCCGGCGAGGTGCCGGAGATGTGCAGGCCCGCCTTGGTCAGCGCGTCCCGGTAGGCGTTGTTGACCTCGTAACGGTGCCGGTGCCGCTCGCTGACGTCGGTGCTGCCGTACGCCTCGGCGACGATTGAGCCCTCGGTCAGCGTCGCCGGGTACGCCCCGAGCCGCATGGTGCCGCCCAGGTCGCCCTTGCCGGCGACGATGTCCTCCTGGTCGGCCATCGTGGCGATGACCGGGTGCGCTGCCTGCTCGTCGAACTCCAGCGAGTTCGCGCCGTCCAGGCCGGCGAGGTGTCGGGCCACCTCGATCGTCATGCACTGCAGGCCGAGGCAGAGGCCGAGCAGCGGGATGCCGTTCTCGCGGGCGTACCGGGCCGTGCCGATCTTGCCTTCGATGCCGCGCACGCCGAAGCCGCCCGGGATGAGGATGCCGTCCACGCCGGCCAGGGCCGCCGTCGCGCCGGCCGGGGTGACGCACTCGTCGCTGGGCACCCACTTGAGCTGCACCCGGGACCGGTTACCGAACCCGGCCGCCCGGATCGCCTCGCTCACCGACAGGTACGCGTCGGGCAGGTCGACGTACTTGCCGACCACCGCGACGGTCACCGTGTGCCGGGGCCGGTGCACCCGCTCCAGCAGGTCGTCCCAGCTCGCCCAGTCCACGTCCCGGAACGACAACCCGAGCCGGCGCACCACGTACGCGTCGAGACCCTCGCGGTGCAGCACCTTGGGGATGTCGTAGATGCTCGGGGCGTCCGGTGCGGCGACGACCGCCTCGCGGTCGACGTCGCAGTAGAGCGACAGCTTCTCCTTGAGCTTCTCCGGGATCTCCCGGTCGCACCGCAGCACGATGGCGTCCGGCTGGATACCGATGTTGCGCAGCTGCGCCACGGAGTGCTGGGTCGGCTTGGTCTTCAACTCCCCCGACGGCGCGAGGTACGGCACCAGCGAGACGTGCAGGTAGAAGCAGTTGTCCCGGCCCAGGTCGTGGCGGACCTGGCGGATCGCCTCCAGGAACGGCAGCGACTCGATGTCGCCGACGGTCCCGCCGACCTCGGTGATGACGACGTCGGGCAGGACGCCGTCGTCGTCCGGGTCCGCCATCGCCAGGATCCGCGCCTTGATCTCGTTGGTGATGTGCGGGATGACCTGGACGGTGTCGCCCAGGTACTCGCCGCGGCGCTCCTTGGCGATCACGTCCGAGTAGATCTGCCCGGTGGTGACGTTCGCCTTGCCGGACAACGCCCGGTCGAGGAACCGCTCGTAGTGCCCGACGTCGAGGTCGGTCTCGGCGCCGTCCTCGGTGACGAAGACCTCGCCGTGCTGGAACGGGTTCATCGTCCCCGGGTCGACGTTCAGGTAGGGGTCGAGCTTCTGCATCACCACGCGCAGACCGCGCGCGGTCAACAGGTTGCCGAGGCTGGAGGCGGTGAGGCCCTTACCCAGCGAGGAGGCGACGCCCCCGGTGACGAAAATGTGCCTGGTCGTCCGTGCTGATGGGGCCAAGGCCTGCTCCCGTGTCGTCTGTCGCGGTCATGCAGACCGCCGTGCTCGATCACCAAAGTGATCACGCGATCCACGGGATTCCACGGTAACACCTTCACGACGGGTACTCGCAGGCCGCACCCCGGGTGGGACAGGAACGGGCCACCCGGGCGGCGTCCGGCGGTCAGGAGGTGGCAACCTCGCTCGATGGCCGGGCCACCGGGACGTCCGCCGGCCGTCGTTGCGCCGGAGCGGGCGGTGCCGTGGTGCCGGCGTCCGCCGTCGGGTCCTCCGGCCGGTCGTCCCCGTCGGCCACCGGGGGCTCCGCGGGCGCGCCCGGGTCCGGTTCCGGCCGCAGGACGACCGCGCGGGGTGCCGCAGCGGGCGGTCCGCTGATCGGCCGCGGGTGACCCGCTCCCAGCGGTCCACCGCCACCGCTCGGACCGTCACCCCCGCCGGCCGGCCCGGCGCCCCCGGCGCCCGAACCGTCGTCCGCCTCGTCCTCGCGGGCGCGGCCCGTGCCGGGGCGCGTGCGGTCGGCGGCGTGCCCGAGAACCCGCAGGGACGTCAACGCGGCCATCGGCACCACCAGGGCTGCCGCCGCGCCGGCCACGTCCAGTGCCGCGCCGTCGAGCACGCCGCCCAGCACCGCCGCGACCGCCGTGCCGCCCAGCGCGGCCCGCACCGCCGGGTAGATGCCGAAGAGCCGCATGAGCCCGCCCCACGGCTGCAGCAGGGCGAACCACACCAGCAGCCCACCGGCCAGCGCCAGCACGGTCAACGGGCTGTTCACCAACGTCTCGAAGTTCGCGGTGCTGGACCGGTGCACGGTGAACCCGCCGGTGCCGTCGCCCACCGCGGACAGGAATCGGCCGAGGCTCCCCCGCTCGGCGGCCGGCCGGCGCAGGTCCACCACGGCGAAGCCGATGCCGACCGCCAGCGCGGCCATGGTGGCCCACGCCAGTCGGCTGATGGTCAGCCAGCCGCCGGCGCTGATCGCCGCCGCCACGCTGAGCCCGGCGGTCAGCGCGATCGCGCCGACCGGGTCGCCGCCCAGGTAGGGGCTCCCGACCACCACCACGGCGAGGCCGCCCACGGCGACCATCACCGCGGGCCTCCACCGACGGTGTACGCGCTGGGCGAACCACCCGCCGGTGACCAGCGCGCCGGCGAGGAACACCCCCAGCCCGACCGTGCTCAGCCCGGCGTAGCGGCCACCCTGCAACGCCGAGTAGCCGACCACCCCGTTGAGCTGGAGTCGGGCGCCGGTCAGCACGTCCACCCCGATGACAAGTGTCGTGAGGCCGGCCACCACGCCGAACGGGCCGAGCGTCTTCGCGTACCCGGGAGCGAACCGGACCGCGGCGGTGCCCACCGCGACCAGCAGCGCGGTGACCCCGGCGAAGATCCACCCCGGATGCCCGCCCCGCCACCAGGGGACGGCGTCGGCCAGCAACGCGGCCGGCACGGTCAACGCCGCCGCGACCAGCAGCAGCTCCACCACCGCCACGACGCGGGCGGAGACCGGAGTGGGGCCGGCCGGGCCGGCGTGCGGTCGCGCGCGGCGCAGCAGCGGCAACACGGCCAGGGCCAGCAGCACCTGCAGCCCGGCGAGCAGTGTGAAGAACCCGCCGGAGACGCTCCGCTGGGCGGACGCCTCCCGGTCGGCGTCCGCCGGCGCGTTGATCGCCTCGGTCAGGTCTGCCGGTCGGCCGCCGGTGCTGACCGCCGGTCGGCCGAGGAACAGGCGCTCCGGCATCGGGCGCCCGAGCGCGGCCAGCGCCGTCGGCGCGAGGTCGACGAGCTGGAGGTAACCCTCACGGCCGGTGCTGGCCGAGGTGAGCCAGCCCCGCTCCCAGCCCGGCCCGTCGGCGATCGCCACATGCAGCCGCGACGGCTGCTCGGTGTCGGAGATGCCGGCGACCAGCACCAACGACCGCGGCGGGCGGGCCGCCAGGACCCGGGCCAACTGGGCGTCGGCCGCCCGCGCCTCCTCGGCGCGCGCCGCCGGGTCGGTCCCCTCGATCGTGCCGAGGTCGACGATGCTCAGCACGCACGAACCGAGCAGCCGACGCGGATCGGCCGGCAGACCCGCGGCGTACCTGTCGACCCGGCCGAACGGGCGGGCGGCGGCCACGGCGGCCCCCGGCCCCACGGCGACCGAGCAACGCACCGACTCCGACAGCGACCCGGGCAGGGTGCCCCACGGCAGCCGCTGCTGGTTGTACTGGACCACGCTCTCCTGGTCGGGCAGGTTCGCGCCGATCCCGTCCGGCTGCTCCACTGCCACACCGGCCGGCGGGCAGCCACCGTCGGGCCGGGT
Organism: Micromonospora sp. NPDC005174; assembly: GCF_040608495.1. NCBI lineage: Bacteria > Bacillati > Actinomycetota > Actinomycetes > Micromonosporales > Micromonosporaceae > Micromonospora > Micromonospora sp. NPDC005174. The sequence goes on from NZ_JBEXIJ010000049.1 coordinate 17,708, forward strand.
GCCGTTCCACCCGGCGAAACTGCCCGCGCCGACGGTCAGCCAGCCGTCCACCGGGCAGGTGGGCCGGTGCGCGGACCGCACCGACAGGGAACCGATCGACCCCTCCTGGGCCATCCGCCACAACGTCGGGGTGCTCTGCTTGTCGACGTCCTCCCAGCGCAGCCCCGCGACCCCGGCGAGCACCACGAAGTCGGCGGTGCGCTGCGGGGCGCCCTGGGGCGGCCGGACGGCCAGCGCGGCGACGCCCAACGCCACCACGAGCACGGTCAGCAGGGCCGGAGCGAGTCGGCGCACCATCACCGGTGTCCCGTCATCGAAGCGTCGGAGCCGGGGGCCGCCGGATGGGCTGCCAGTTCGGCGTACAGGGCCTCCAGCACGGCCACCGTGTCCGTCTCGGTGGGCCACGTCGCCGCCCGTTCGGCGCCACGCCGACCCAGCTCGGCCCGCGCCGCCGGGTCGTCGAGCAGCGCGCGCACGGTCGTGTCCACCGCGTCCACGTCGACCGAGGGGATCAGGGCGGCGGCGTCACCGACCAGCTCCGGCAGGCCGCCCACCGCGGTCGTCACCAGCGGTACGCCGGCCCGCATCGCCTCCTGGGCGAACAGCTGCCGCGCCTCCCAGTCGCTGGTCACCACCGCGAGGTCGGCTCCGGCGAGCAGGTCGGCCACGTCGGTGCGGTGCCCCAGCAGGGTCACCGGAGCGCGCGCCGCCGAGATCCGGGCGGCCAACGCCAGGTACGCCGGGCCGCTCCCGGCGATGACCACGACCGGCGGTGGGGTACGCGTACGCCAGCGGGCCGCCGCGTCGATCAGCACGTCGTAGCGCTTCTGCGGGTGCAGCCGCCCCACCGAGAGGATCAACGGCTGCTCCGGCCGTACGCCGAACTCGGCGCGGACGGCGTCACGACGCCGACGAGGCACAGGCAGCGTCGGGGCGGCGACCGGGGCGAGGCGGGCATCGGCGGCGCCCAGCGCGGCGGCCCGCTCGACCAGGTCGGCGGAGGCACCGAGAGCCACCCGGGCGTTGCGCGCCACCACCCGCTCGACCAGCCGCGAGACCCCGCCGCGCAGCCCACCCGCGAGGACCGCGTTGTGCCAGGTCACCACCAGCGGGGCAGCCGGACGGGCCAGGACGGCGACGAGACCGGCACGCAGGCCGTGCGCGTGCACCACGTCGACGGGGGCCGCCGCGAGCGCCCGCCGCAGGGCGAGCACCGCCCGCGCGTCGGCCGGGGTCGGGCTGGCGGGGATCTCCACCGGTTCGAAACGCGCGCCCACGCCGGTGAAGTCGAACTGCTCCTGCGTCGCCGCCGGCCCGCACACCAGCACGTGCGCCCCGGACGCCACGAGCCCGCGCGCCACCGAACGGACGTGTTGGCCGACGCCACCGGTGCTGGACGCCAGCAGCAGCGCCACGGAACCCGACCGGCCGCTTGTCGCCGTCATGCCGGCCACCGCCGGTTGGTGTTGACAACGCTCACCGAACCGCCGTCTCCTTCCCGTCGCCCCGCTCCGGGGGAACCGCGCCCGGTGTCGACGTACCGGCCCGGCCCGCCTGGCCCCGCCGGAGGCGGCGCACCACCCCGGTCAGCAGCGGCCGCACGTCCCGTCGGTCGACGAACCAGACCACGACGAGGAACACGACACCGACCAGGACCCCGGACAGCATGCCCTGACCGAGCGCCACGGCCGTCGTCGGGGTGCCACCGTCCAGTCTGTCGAGCCAGCGGCTGAGGCCCAGCCCGGCGAGCGCGGCGAGCAGCCCGGCGAGGAGACCGGCCGCGCCGGCGCGCGCCGCACCGGCCAGCGCGGGCGCGCCCGCGGCGCGCCCGACCGCGGCGACCAGCAGCACACCGAGCACCACCATGCCCACCGAGTTCGCGGACGTCACGGCGAGCACCCGGTCGGTCAACGGCAGGAGCCTGCCGAGCAGCAGGACCGCGGCGGGCACCACGAGGAAGCCGACGGCGGTCGCCACCGTCGCCGCACGGGTCTGCCCGCGCGCGTAGAGCGCCCGGGTGAGGATCGCGAAGAGTCCGTACCCGACCAGGCCCGGGGCGTACCCGATGATCGCCGCGGCGGCGGTCGGCGCGGTGGACGCGGGAAAGAAGAAGTGCCCGATCGGGCCTGCGGTCCCGACCAGGGCGGCCGCGCCGAGGCAACTGAACAGCAGCACCCCGCGCACTGCCGGTGCCAGGGTCGCCCGGTAGGAGTCCTCGTCGCCGGCCGAGCGGGCCGCCGCGAGGGTCGGGTAGGCGGCCACGGCCAGCGGCACCGCCAGCACCGCCCACGGCAGCAGGTAGACGGTCTGCGCCAGGTTGTAGACGCCGGGGTTGCTGCGCGCGCCCGCGGTCACCTGGTTCAGGCTGACGATCAGGGCGATCTGCTGCGTGGTGACCGTGACCGCGCCCGCCACCGCCAGAGCGCCGACCCGGCCCCGCGCGTCGGCGGGGAAACCGAACCCGGGCCGCGCCCCCAGGCGTAGCCGGCGGACCGGGATGAGCAGCGACAGCGACAGCACCACCACGCCCAGGGTGGTGCCGGCGGAGAGCAGCACCTCGCCGCTCGGGCTCACCCCGGCGACCGTGGCGTACCGGCCCTGGGTGGCCGTGAACCCGAGGTAGACGACGATCACCGTGAGGCTGGACAGCAGCGGAGCCAGCACCGGCCAGGCGAACCGGCGGTGCGCCTGGAGCACACCGGTGAGCACGATGCCGACCCCGTACAGCGGTAGCTGCGGCGCGAAGATGCGCAGCATCCGTACGCCGCTGTGCTGCTGGGCGTCGGTGAGGTGGTGCCCAAGCGAGTCGACCACCGGACCGGCGAACAGCGCCACGAGCAGTGCGAGCGGCACCAGCAGGGCCAGTGTCCAGGTCAGCAGCGCGCCGGTGGTCCGGGCGACAGCCGTACGGTCACCGGCCTCGACCGCCGATGCGAGCAGCGGTACGACGAGGCTGGCCAGTGCGCCACCGGCGACGATCTCGAAGATGAAGTTCGGCACGGCGTTGGCCACCACGTACGCGCCACCGAGGTCGGTGTTCCCGAGGCTCCAGGTGAACAGGGCGGTCCGGCCGAAGCCGGCGAGCCGGCTGAACACGGTGAGGACGGCGATGAGCGCGGCTGCCCCGGCAAGCCGGCCGACGCCGGCGAGGGGTGCGGGTCTGGTCACGTCAGTCGGCGCGTCGACCCAGTGCGTCGAGTTCCCGCAGCCCCGGGGTCCGCTGGATCACCGCCGTGAAGCTGACCTTCTCGCTGGCGGCGGTGAGCCCGGCCAGCACGGCGAGCAGGCCCGCGCGGCCCAGCGGGCCGCTCCGGGCGGCCAGCGCGACGCCGAGCAGCGCGCCGAGCGCGTTCGCGCCGCTGTCGCCGACCATGACGTCCTCGGACAGGTCGTCGCCGAGCAGGCCGGCGGCGGCACCGGCGGCACCGGCGGCGATCCCGCCGTGCGGGCCACCCGCCAGCGGGGCGCCCAGCAGCAGCCCGGACTTGATGGCCCGGCCGGGCCGCAGGTCGAGCAGGTTGAGCAGGTTGGCGGTGCCCGCGATCACGCCGGCGCCGAGCAGCACGTCGACGCCCCGGCCGAACGCGCCGTGCCGCTGCCGGCGCGGGTGCGCGGCGACGCGGGGGTCGGCGGCGAGCAGCGCGGCGGCGCCCAGCCCGGCCGCGCCCACCCCGACGACCTTGACGAGCCCGGCGGTGACGCGGCCCTCGCGCAGCGCGGCGAGGTGCCCGGCGAAGCCCTTGGCCGCCTTCTGCTCCGGGCGCGCCCCGACCACGTCGTCGTAGAGGCCGACACCGCCGGCGCCGAGGCCGGCGACCAGGGCAGCGCCACCGGAGGCGGCGCTGGTGGCGCCGAACACGCCAGCGGCGGTCGCGCCGGCGGCGAGCGCCGGCCCGGCGGCGAGGGTCACGGTCCGACCGCGGAAGTTGGTGCGTTCCAGCGCCGGACCCACCGGGGCGGTCCGCACCTCGCGCAGCGCGTACCGGGCGGCGGCGGCGCCGGCGGCGGCGATCAGCAGCCGACCCAGCGTGCTCATGCCGGCACCTCGTCGATTACGGACACGGCGGTACGTCGTTCGCTCACTGGGGCAGTCTAGGCAGCAGGGACGCGGCGTTGTCGCCGACGCCGTACTGGCCGGCCTTCTTCTCGGTGAGCTGCTGCACCAGGGCCAGGCTGGTGACCAGTTGACCCTGCACGGTGTTGGCGTTGTCGACGGTCGAGATGGTCTGCGCCAGCACCGGGTCACCCCGGACCACGGACACCACGTTGTCGCCGGCGGAGCCGTTGCCGCCCACCACGATCGCCCCGGTCCGGTCGAACTGTTCGGCGATCTTGACGACCGACTCGTCCCGCTTCTCGGAGTCCTTGTCGACGTACGGCTGGCCGCTGACCACGACGACCGCCTCCGCCGGGCCGGTGACCTTGTTGTTGTCGGTGGTCAGGTAACCGGCGTTGTTGTACGCGGCGAGCACCGCCCGCCGGTCGGCGTCGCTGACCGCGGCGGTGCCCTGGGCCCGGTCCAGCAGGACGCTGGCCAACAGCGCGCTGGACGTCTCCACGCCGTGTCCGTTGCCCGGCAGGCCGGTGGTCTGCGCGGTCGGGCGGGCGGCGGTGACGGCCAGCTCCAGCAGGTTCGAGTTGTTGTCCGGGTTGAGGAACTTGTCCTGCAGGTCGACCCGGCCGGTGATGGTGGCGCCGGCGAGCTGGAGCTTCTTGAGCACGCCCTCGGTGTGGTCGCGCCCGTTGGGCAGGCTGAGCACCACCACCCGGCGTCCGCTGAGAGTGCCCGGCAGGACGACCTGGGACATCTCCTCGGCGAACTCCTCCTCCAGGCCGAGCTGCTTCTCCATGTTGGCGACCTGCTGACGCCACTGCTGGTTGTCCTTGCGCAGCCCGGTGACCTGCTGCTTGAGCGAGTCGGCGACCGGGCCGTTGAGGGCGGCTGTGCCGACCACCAGGCCGATCGCCAGAGCCAGGAAGACCGCGGTGAGGGACACCACGTGGTAGCGGAAGTTGATCACGCTTGCAGCCTCTTGATCGCTCGGGAACTAGAAGAGCCGGTACAGCTGGAACACGAAATTGTCCCACCACTCGGCGACCACACCCAGGTACGCCTTGCCGACCGTGGAGACCGCCACCGCCGAGGCCATCGCCGCGATCGCCGACAGCACCAGCAGCAGCAACGACGAGCCGGAGATGCTCTGCCGGTAGAGCCGGCTCACGCCCTTGGCGTCGACCAGCTTGCCGCCGACCTTCAACCGGGTCAGGAACGTCGAGGCCATGCCGCCGCGCCCCTTGTCCAGGAACTCGACGAGGGTGGCGTGGGTGCCGACCGCGACCAGCAGGGAGGCGCCCTTCTCGTCGGCCAGCAGCATCGCCAGGTCCTCGCTGGTCGCCGCGGCCGGGAAGGTGATCGCCGGGACGCCGAGCCCGTTGACCCGGGGCAGACCGGGCGCCCGCCCGTCGGGGTAGGCGTGCACGATCACCTCGGCGCCGCAGCGCAACACGTCGTCGGTGACCGAATCCATGTCCCCGATGATCATGTCGGGGGTGTACCCGGCCTCGACCAGCGCGTCCGCGCCGCCGTCCACGCCGATCAGCACCGGCTTGAACTCCCGGATGTACGGGCGCAGCACGTCCAGGTCGGCCTTGTAGTCGTAACCGCGCACCACGATCAGGCAGTGCCGGCCCTGCATCTGGGTCTGGATGTCCGGTACGCCCACGCCGTCGAGCAGCAGGTCGCGTTCCTGGCGCAGGTAGTCCATGGTGTTGGCGGCGAACGCCTCCAACTGCACCGACAGCCCCTCCCGGGCGTCGGCCATCGCCTTGGCGACCGACTCGGCGTCCTGGAGTGCGCCGTGCGCCACCGGCTCCTCGCCGGCGAACACCGTGTTGCCCTCGATGCGTACCCGGTCGCCCTCGCGGATGCGCTCGAAGACGCCCTCGCCGAGATCGTCCAGGAGCGGGATGCCGGCGGCGATCAGCACCTCCGGCCCGAGGTTCGGGTAGCGCCCGGAGACGGACGGTTTGGCGTTGAGCACCGCGGCGACACCGACAGCGACCAACGAGTCGGCCGCCACCCGGTCCAGGTCGACGTGGTCGATGACCGCGATGTCACCGGGACGAAGCCGGCCGACCAGGCGTTTCGTCCGGCGGTCAAGGCGCGCGGTGCCGAGGACTCTGCCCGGTTCGGCGTTCCGGTTCCGGCGCAACGTGGGTAGACGCATCGTGACCATCCTGGCATGTGAGGCAGGCTTTTCTGTCGCGACATGCCTGAGCAGGGCCGCCTACCCAGGGAAGCACACGCCGGCGCGAGCCGGTGTGCTTGCGCCCACAATACGCGGCGTCACAACCGCCTCTCCTTCGCCGCGACCGCCAGAAGCTCCTCGGCGTGAGCGATACCCAGATCCGAATCGGGCAAACCGGCCAGCATGCGGGCCAGTTCCCGGGCGCGCTCGGTGTCCTCCACGACCCGAACGCCGCTGGTCGTCACCGCGCCGCCGGTGTCCTTCGCCACCACGAGATGCCGGTCGGCGAACGCGGCCACCTGCGGCAGGTGCGTGACGACCAACACCTGGTGGCTGCGGGCCAGCCGGGCCAGCCGGCGACCGATCTCCACCGCGGCCTGACCGCCGACCCCCGCGTCGACCTCGTCGAAGACGAGCGTCGGCGGGCCGCCCGAGCCGGCGAACACCACCTCGATGGCGAGCATCACCCGGGACAGCTCACCGCCGGAGGCGCCACGCTGCAACGGCAGCGAGGGCGCGCCCGGATGGGCCAACAACCGCAACTCCACCTCGTCGCCGCCGTCGGCCGCGACGCCCACCTCGACGCCGTTGACCGTCAACGTCGGCTCGGACCGCCCCGCCGGTCGAGGCAGCACCGCCACCTCGATCCGCGCGTGCGGCATCGCCAGACCGGCCAGCTCGACGGTGACCTGGTCGGCGAAGCGGACCGCCGCCTCCTGCCGGGACACCGACACCCGGGCGGCCAGGTCGGCCACCTCCGCGGCCAACCGCTGCCCCTCCCGATCCAACTCGTCGAGCAGATCGTCGGAGGTGTCCAGGTCGGACAGTCGGGTGCGGGCCCGCGCGGCCCAGGCGACGACACCGTCGACGTCGTCGGCGTACTTGCGGGTCAACGTGCGCAACGCGGCCCGCCGCTCGTAGACGTGCTGCAGGCGTGCCGGGTCCGCGTCGAGCGTCGCCAGGTACGCCGACAGCTCCGCCGACACGTCGGTGACCAGGGTGGCCGCCTCCTCCAGGCGGGCCGCCAGCTCACCCAGCGCCGGGTCGGTGCCGGCCTGCGCCTCCAGGGTGCGCCGGGCCGTGCCGAGCAGCGACGCCGCGTCCGGTGTCTCGTCGGCCGCGTCCGCGCCGCCCGCCACGCACTGCTGGGCGAGCTGCGCGGCCGTCCGCAGACCCTCGGCGTGCTCCAGCCGCTGCGCCTCGGTCTTGAGGTCGTCGTCCTCGCCGGGCTGCGGGTCGACACGGGTGATCTCGTCGAGGCCGAGCCGCAGCAGGTCGGCCTCCTGGCTGCGCTCGCGGGCGTTGCGCCGCCGGTCGGCCAGGTCGTCGACGATCCGCCGCCAACCGGTGTACGCCTCGCGCAGCGCGTCGAGCAGCTTCTCGTGCGCCGGCCCGGCGAACCGGTCCAGGGCGGCCCGCTGCTCGGCCGGACGCAGCAGCCGCAGCTGGTCGGACTGGCCGTGCACGGCCACCGCCTGCTCGCCGACCTCGCCGAGCATCGACACGGGCATGCTCCGGCCACCCAGGTGGGCCCGCGAGCGGCCCTCCACCGTCACCGTACGGCTCAGCAGCAGCGAGCCGTCCTCGTCGGGCTCGCCACCGGCGTCGCCGATCCGGGCGTGCACCGTGTCGGCGACGCGACCGGAGAGGCGCAGCCGCCCCTCGACCACGGCCCGGCCCGGCTGGGCACGCACCCGCCCGGCGTCGGCCCGGCCGCCGAAGAGCAGACCGAGGCCGGTGACCACCATCGTCTTGCCGGCACCGGTCTCGCCGGTGATGACGTTCATCCCGCCGGCCAACGGCAGGGTGGTGTCCTCGATGACGCCGAGTCCGGTGATGCGCAGCTCTTCCAGCACAGCACCCGACAGTAGACGCGAGGGCCGACACTTGACCAGCCGACGGGCCTCACCACCGGGTCCCGCTGCGGTCGGCACCCGTCCGACGTACAGTCTTGCCCCGTGTTGGACGTGATCGGCCTGACCCCCGCCGAGGAGGAGCTCTACCGCTGCCTGCTCCAGCTCACCACGGCCCGCCTCGACGAGTTGGTCGGCCGGCTGGGACGACCCCGGGCGCAGGTCGTCGAGCAGGTCGAGGCGCTGCGGGCCAAGGGTCTCGTGCAGCCCACCGACAACGACCCGGACGCCCCGCTGCGCCCGACCGCCCCGGACGTCGCCCTCGGCGCGACGTTGCTGCGCCGCCAGGAGGACCTGGAGGCCGCCCGCCGACGGGTCACCCAACTGGCCGAGGAGTACCGCTCCGGGCTGCGCCGCCACCACGTCGACCACCTGGTCGAGGTGATCCGCGGTGGCCGGATGCTGCGCGACCGGCTGCGTGACCTGCAGAACTCGGCCCGCGAGGAGGTGCTGTGGTTCTGCCGGGCCAACCCTCTCGCGATGGCCGGCCCGGAGAACGTCGAGGAATTCGACGCCCTCGCTCGTGGGGTGAGCTACCGGGCCATCTACGAACGGGACCTGCTGCTCGAACCCGGCGCGCTGGCCGACCTGGCCAAGGGGGTCGCCGCCGGTGAGCAGGCCCGGGTGCTGGACCGCCTGCCCGTCCGACTGGCCATCGTGGACGCCCGTACCGCCATCTGTCCGCTGGTGCCCGACCGCCACGGTGGCGAGCCGAGCGCCGCGGTGATCGGCCGCAGCCAACTGCTCGACGCGTTGCTGGCCCTCTTCGAGAGTCACTGGCGGACGGCGCCCCGGCTGCGACTCGACGACCCGCTCGCCGTCGCGCCGACCGAGCACCGGCGCGACGAGGACGACCGTCCGGCCGACGGCTACCGGCCCGACGCCGACGAGGCCCGGTTGCTGTCGCTCTTCGTGGCCGGCGTGCCGGACAAGTCCATCGCCTCCCAGCTCGGTGTGAGCCGCCGGACCGTACAGCGCCGCCTCGCCGACCTGATGGACGCGGCCGGCGTGGACACCCGGCCGGGGCTGGCGTTCCAGGTCGCCCGGCGCGGCTGGCTCTGACGACGCGACCGGGCCCGCCGTCGGAGTCGACGGCGAGCCCGGTCGATCACCGTTCAGCGCAGGCCGTACGCCCGCAGCACCGTCTGGTCGACGCTGTCACCGGCCCCATCGGCGGCATGCACCCGCAGCGACACCGTTCCGCGTCCGGCCGGCACGGTCGCCGTGTACCGGGTGCCCGCCCCTCGGGTCGGCACGGACCGCCAGGTGACGCCTTCGTCGAAGGAGACCTGCACGGTCAGGCTGGTGCCCGTCGGCGCGGGCGCCCCGGCGGGCTGGCGCAGGGTCAACCCCACCTGGTGCGACCGGTTGCCGGGCACGGTTCCGAGCAGGTCCGCCGGCACCCGGTAGTCCACCTGTAGCAGCGACAGCGGAGTGGCCGCGGCATTTGCCGGACGGGCCGAGGTGAACTGCCACGCCGTGTCCGTCCGGGTGGCGTAGCGCCACTCGTCCGAGGCCCGCCGCGTGGTGACGTCGAGGCGGTAGCGGGCCGCCCCGGCGGTGGTCCGCACCGGCGCCCAGCCGTCGGACAGGTCGGCGATCTGCTGACCGTCCCGGCTGAGGCGGGCCTCGACGGTGTCCGACTCCTCGCTGTTGCCCGCCACCGTGTAGTGCCCGTCGGCGTCGACGAACTCGGGCACCCGTACGTCGAGGCTGTCGCCCGTGCGCGTGGGCACCGGCGCCCCGCTGGCCGGTACGGCCGGACGCACCAGCGGCGCGTGCCAGGTCTCGGTCTCGCGGTCGTCGGCGGCGTACCGCCGGGGCTCCTGGGTGAGGCCGCCGCTCAACTGCCCCCACTGCATGAACATCTGCTTGTGCAGCACCCGGTGCTGCCACCAGTTGTCCCCCGCGCTGACGAACTCCTGCCGGGTGGTCCCGTTGTGGACGAGACGCTGGTCGTCGTTCCAGGCGTACTCCTGCCAGGGACGCCAGCCGAATCGCTCCTCGGTGGCCCAGCCCGCGCCCGTGTCGCCGTACCGCGCGGTCACCTCGGCGGTGTTCTTCGCGGTGACCGTGTGCACGACGCGCTCCGGCACCCGCCCCTTCGACACCTGCCACACGTCGTACAGGTAGGGGCTGTCCACGGTCAGCGTCAGGTCCAGCGTCGCGCGACCCGTGCGGGCCGACGCGATCAGTCGCTGCCCGTCGTCGTACGCGACCACCATCGCCGGGATCGGCAGCCGCTCCCCGTCCGGCCGCCACACCGTCCACGCGCTCTGGTCCTGCGGGCGGACGATCAGCACCGCCGCCGCGCCGGCTGCCGCAGCCGCGGCCACCTGCTCGTCCTCGCTGCGGTTCGGGTCGGTGGCGAGCAGCACGGCCGCGCCCCGCACCCGGGCCAGCTCGGCCGGGGTTCCGGTGCCCGCCCAGACCAGCGGAAGCTTCCGTCGCCCGGACGGTGCCGGGGACGCGCCCAGCAGGTTGATGTCCGACGGTCCGGACACGCCGGAGACCCGGGCGTCCACCATGGGCGCGACGAGCTGCCAGCGGGAGGCGAACTCGAACTCGCCCTGGCGCACCGGACGGGTCGGCGTGACGTTCACCTGCTGGACGCTGCTGTAGGCCATGACGCCGTGGTCGATCTGCCGGCCGTTGCCCAACACCCGGTGGACGTAGAAGCTGAGCGTCGCGCGTTGCTCGCTGGGCTTGGGCGTCTCGACGCGTACCGGCGTGCCCCTACGGGCGTCGAGCACGACGGTCAGGTCCCGGTCGACGGTCAGCTCGGGTTCGACGGCCTGGGTCAACTGCTCGTCCAGGGGAGCGCCGTGCTCGACAAGCGCGGTCAGCAGGTAGGTGCCCTCCTCGACCCGCAGCGTGCCCTCCTCGGGCCACCAGCCCCAGTAGTCCGACTCGGGCTGCTCACCGAAGAGGGTCAGGGCGGGCGAGAGGGTCGGCTGACCCTGCCGACCCAGCACCTTGATCGTCAGGTCGTGCAGCGCGCCGCTCACGGTGAGCCCCACCGGGGTACGCACGGCGACGCCGTCCGCGCCGGTCGCCACCAGAGCGCCACCGTGCGGGCCCCGGTTCAGCTTCGCCGGGTCGGCGCGCAGCGGCACGGCCACGCTGCCGCCCGCCGGCACGGTCACCTCGGCGACGCCGACGGCGACGCCGTCGGTCTCGACCGCCCCGGTGTCCAGGTTGCGCAGCTCCAGGGCCAGGCGCAGGGTCCGCGCAACAGTCGTGCCATTGGTGTACGTCACACTCCGCTCGGCCACCGCGCCACCGGTGGAGACCCGGCCGAAGTCGGCGGTGGCCGACGCGTACACCCGTTGGGTCAGCGCCCGAGCCACGTCGACCCGGCCGCCGCCCTGCTCGAAGACGGTCAGCGCCGGGTTCGCCTTCGTGGTGCTGACCAGCGCGTCCTTGAGAGTGCCGGCGGTCCAGTCCGGGTGGTCCTGGGCGAGGATCGCCGCCGCGCCCGCCACGTGCGGGGTGGCCATCGACGTCCCGGACGCTGCGGTGTAGACGTCGTCGACCGGCGTACCCATTGTGGTGCCGGCGGCCCGCGCGGCGACGATGCCCACGCCCGGCGCGGTGATCTCGGGTTTGATGCCGTTGTCGCCCACGCGCGGCCCCCGGCTGGAGAAGTCCGCCAGGTTGTCGGCGCGGTCGACAGCGCCCACGGTGAGCGCCGCAGTGGCCGCGCCCGGCGCGTTGACGCTCCGCGCCGTCCCCGAGTTGCCGGCGGCGATCACGAACAGCGCGCCGGTCTCGGCGGTGAGGTCGTTCACCGCCTGGCTCATCGGGTCGGTGCCGTCGGTCGGGCCGCCGCCGAGGCTCATGCTGACGACCTTCGCGCCGGAGTGGGCGGCCCACTCCATCCCGGCGATGATCGCCGAGTCGTAGCCGGAGCCGCCGTCGTCGAGCACCTTGCCGACGAGCAGCCGCGCGCCCGGGGCGACGCCCTTGCGCAGCCCAGCGGACGCCTCGCCGCCGCCCGCGATGGTGGCGGCGACGTGGGTGCCGTGGCCGTGGCCGTCACGGGCGCTACCGCTGCCGGAGAAGTCCCGCGCCTCGGCGATCCGGCCGGCCAGGTCAGGGTGGGTGGCGTCGACACCCGTGTCGAGCACGGCCACCTTCACGCCGCTGCCGTCGCGCCCGGCCGCCCACGCGGTAGGGGCGCCGATCTGCGGAACGCTGTGCTCCAACGTCGGGCGCACCCGCCCGTCCAGCCACACACGGGCGATACCGCCGCCGAGCCGGGGCGCTGCGGCCGTGGTCCGGGACGTCGGCGCGCCGGCGAGCGTGGTCCACAGGCCACCGAGGTCGGCCTTGCCGACCCGCATCGCAGCGCCGTTGATGCTCTCCAGGGGCCGGGCGTCGGTGACCCCGCCGAGCGGTCGGACCCGGCCGGCGGCCGGCTCCTGGTAGCGCACGATCAGCGGCAGTGTGCCCCGCGCCGCGTCCCCGTAGCCGTCGGCGGCCAGCTCCTGCACGTCGAACAGGTTGGCGTCCAGGACGCCGCTGGAGATGTACGGCGCGACGTCGCTGGGCAGCACCCGCAGCCCGCCGTCGACCTCCAGGGTCTGGAAGATGATCCGCTCCCGCCCGGGCCCCGGGCGTACGGTCGCGGCGACCCGACCCGGCGCCGCCGGCGACAACTCGACCTGATCGCCGGTGATGAGGGTGATGCGGACGGGCGCGGCGCCCGGGGCGGACGCGCCCAGGCTCGGGCCGGTGGGCCGGACGGGCGGCTCAGCGGACGCCGGCGCGGCGAGGCCGACCACCAGCGCGCCGACCGCGCCGGCGCTGAGCCAGCGGGGGGACCAGTGCATGCGATGCGCTCCTTCACTCCTTCGGGCCCGCCATCCGTGGATGAGGACCGATCGGAGTCTGCGACGCAGCGCACAACCAGGTCACTAGCCTCTCGCCGCCGCAGCGGCGACATGTCGTCAGGTGGACAGCCGCCGGACACCGACGGTGTGTGCCACCGTCACCGGCGGCTGCCCCGCCACCCGTGCACCGGCAGGCCGAACTTGGCGACCAGCCGGTCGGTGAACGGACGCGCACGCAGCCGGACGATGCGCACCGGCAGGGCGCCTCGACGCACCGTCACCCGGGCGCCGGGCGGCAGGTCGTAGACCCGCCGACCGTCGCAGGCGAGCACGGCGAGGGTCGTGAACGGGTCCACGGTGATCACGAACGTCGACGTGGGTGCGGTGACCAGGGGCCGGCTGAACAACGCGTGCGCGCTGATCGGCACCAGCAGCAGGGCCTCCACCTCCGGCCAGACCACCGGACCGCCGCCGGAGAACGCGTACGCGGTGGAACCGGTGGGGGTGGCGCAGACCACGCCGTCGCAGCCGTAGCGGGACAGCGGGCGACCGTCCACGTCGACGAGGAGTTCGAGCATCTGCGCCCGTTCGCCCTTCTCGACGCTGATCTCGTTGAGCGCCCACGACTCGATGGTCGGGCCACCGTCGAACTCGGCCGTGACGTCGAGCGTCAGCCGCTCGTGCACGGTGTAGTTGCGCTCGACGACGTCCCGGACCGCGTGGTCCAGATCGTTGATCTCCGCCTCGGCGAGGAAACCCACCTTGCCGAGGTTGATGCCGAGCAGCGGCGCCTTCGCCGGGCGGGCCAGCTCGGCGGCGCGCAGGAAGGTGCCGTCCCCACCGAGCGCGAAGACGATCTCGGCGCCCTCGGCGGCCTCGGGGCCGGCGACCGGCACCGTCCCGGGCAGGTCGAGGTCCTCGGCCTCCTCGGCGACCACCCGCACCTCGAAGCCCGCGGCGATGAGGTCGGCGGCGACCGACCGGGCGTGCTCGGTGCTGCGCCGACGGCCGGTGTGGGTCACCAGCAGCGCGGTGCGGCTCATCGGGTCGGCCGCCCGTCCGCCGTCGGACGGCATGCCGCCGCACCGGCACGTCCGCGTGCCGTCGTGCGCCGCTCGCTGTACGCGTTCACCCTGCGACCTCCTCCGCCGCCACGCCCGGCACGTCGCCGGCCGTCGTCGGACCGTCCGGCCCGGCGTCCACCACGGCCCGCACCCGCAGCGGGTCTGCCGCTGGCGCGCCCCGGCGCAACCATACGAAGAACTCGACGTTGCCGCTGGGCCCCGGCAGCGGGCTGGCCGCCACGTCCGCCAACCCGAGGCCGAGCTGCGCCGCCGCGTCGGCCACGTCGAGCACCGCCTCGGCACGCAGCGCCGGGTCGCGGACCACGCCGCCCGTCCCGACGCGCTCCTTGCCCACCTCGAACTGCGGCTTCACCATCAGCGCCAGGTCACCGTCGTCACGGGTGCAGCCGGCCAACGCCGGCAGCACCAGCCGCAACGAGATGAACGACAGGTCGGCCACCGTCAGGTCGACCGGGCCGCCGATCGCATCCGGGACGAGGGTACGGACGTTGGTGCGTTCCAGGACCCGAACGCGCTCGTCGGTGCGCAGGGACCAGGCGAGCTGCCCGTAGCCGACGTCGACGGCCACCACCTCGGCGGCGTCGGCGCGCAGCAGCACGTCGGTGAAGCCCCCGGTCGAGGCGCCCGCGTCCAGGCAGCGCCGCCCGGCGACGCGCAGGCCCCCGAACGCGGCCAGCGCACCGGCGAGCTTGTGCCCGCCCCGGGAGACGTACTCCCGGGTCGGGTCCTCGCCGGTGACCAGCAGCGGGTCGGCGGGGTCGACCATCGCGGCGGCCTTGCGCGCGGGTACGCCGCGCAGCTGGACCCGGCCGGCCTCGACCAGCGCGGCGGCCTGCTCACGGGAGCGGGCCAGCCCGCGACGGACGAGTTCGGCGTCCAGCCGGTTGCGACGTGCCATGGGTGTTTCTCCGGTCTGTCGGGCGGGGTCGCCCTGCTCAGGTCTGGTCGATGGTGGCGAGGGTCTCGCGCAGAGTCTCGTAGGCCGCCTCGTACTGCGCGATCTGGTCTGCTGGTGCGAGCGCCGCCGCGTTGTCCATGGCCCGCACGGCGGCGTCGACCGCCGGGTGACCGGCCGCGTCGTCGGCGGCGACCGCCGGATCGGGCGGCGGGGCCGGGCGGGGACCGGCCGGTGGGCTCGGCCGGGCCGCGAACGACCCGGGCGACGGGCCGGGCCGGAAGCCCCCGGGCGGGCCGGGGCGGGTGCCCTCGCTCACGACTCACCGTCCGGGCGGCGCTTGCGGACGGCCTTCTTCGCCGGCATCACCGCCGGAGTCGGGGTGTCGTCAGGCGTGACCGGCGTCGGGGCGTCGGGGCCGGTCCGGCTGATCGTCGCGGGCGGCTTCCTGGCGATGGCCTTCTTCGCGACGGCCTTCTTGGCGATCGCCTTCTTCGCGACGGGCGCGGCGACCTTCTTCGCGACGGGCGCTCCGGCGGGGCCGTCCGACGGCACCAGACCACCGCCGGGCTGCGCCGCGCTGGTCGGGTCGGGCTGCGGCGCGGGCCGCTCGGTGGGCGTGGCCGGCTCCGGGGTGGAGTCGGCCGCCGGGCCGACGGACGGCTTGGTGGCGGGCGGCTCGGTGGCGCGCGCCTCGCGCAGTTGCCGTTCCAGGTCGCGTACCCGCCGGGTCAGCTCAGCCACCTCGTCGGCCGTCGCCAGACCGACCGCGCCGAGGGCCCGGTCGACCTCGAAGCGGACCAGCTTGGTCAACGCCTCCCGGTTGGCGGCGCTGGTGCTGACCAGCTCCTCACCGAGCGCCTGCAGCTGGGCCGCGGTCGCCCCGCCCGTGCCGACGAGACGACGCACCGCGTCCTGGGCCTTCTTCCGGGGCGCCTCCGCCAGGCCCAGGGCCAGTTCGAGGTAGGCGCGCCACGCGTCCTGCATGCCTTCGTCCTTCCATGGGCGGGGTCTGCAGGTGTCACGCTACCGGGCACCCCGGACTGTCCTGTGCGGTACGGTGCCGGGGACGGCGTGGCGATCGGCGAGGGGGACATGTGGCCAGCGTGGACGAGTGCCGGCAGGCGTTGCAGGAGCTGGCCGCCAGGTTGGACCGCAACGCCGAGACGGTCCGTGAGCGCATCGACCTGGAGCGCACCCTTGCCTGCCGGATCACCGACCTGGACACGGCCTTCCACGGACGGATCAGCGGTGGCCGGCTGGTCGATCTGGCCGACGGCGACGACCCGAAGGCCAAGATCGCGCTGAGCACGTCCAGCGACGACCTTCTCGCCCTGGTCCGCGGCGACCTCGACGTCACCAGGGCGGTCACCTCCCGCCGGGTGTCGATCAAGGCCAACCCGTTCGACCTGATGAAGCTGCGCAAGCTGCTCTAGACGGACGCGCCCCACCGCACACGTGAAGCGGCCGGCCGCACGCGTCGGTGGCTGGTCTCATGGCTCCGCGGCCGGCCCTCATGTGTTGGTGGCCGGCCTCAGGCGTCGGTTGCCAGCCCGAAGCTCTTCAGGGCGGCGGTCGCGCCCGGACCCGCTGGGCGGATCGTCGGCACGGTCGGGGTAGCCCAGGCCGCCGCGCACAGGGCGGCCAGCGCGTCCAGCGCCCGGCCGTCGCCGGCCAGCTCCAGCGTCCCGTCGCGGTCCGTCACGGACCACCCGCCGGCGTCCGTCGGGCCCGGGACCCGCACCGCCGCCTCCGGGTCGAAGAGCCCTGCCAGGTCCCGCGCGACGTACGTGGGCCGCCGCCGTGGCTCAGCCGCGAGCAGCTCGGCTACGCCACTGACACCGGTGAGGACGAGCAGACTGTCCAGCCCCGCTCGGCGGGCACCCTCGATGTCGGTGTCCAGCCGGTCCCCGACGACAAGCGCTCTTGCACCGTCGCCGCGCCGGGCAGCGGTCTCGAACAGCGCCGACTCGGGCTTGCCGACGACCAGGTCCGGATCCCGCTCCAGGGCGGTCCGCAGCACCGCGACCAGTGACCCGTTGCCCGGCAGCGGACCACGGGCGCTGGGCAGCGTCCGGTCGGTGTTGGTGGCGACCCAGATCGCGCCGGCCCGCACCGCGACCGACGCCTCGGCCAGCTCGGCCCAACCGACCTGCGGGCCGTAGCCCTGCACCACCGCGGCCGGGTTCTCATCGGCGCGGCTGACCGGGTTCAGCCCGACCGCGCGCAGCTCGGCGCGCAGCGCCTCCGCACCGACCACCAGCACCGACGCGCCCTTGGGCAGCCGGTCCCGCAGCAACTCGGCCGCCGCCGCGGCGGAGGTGAGGACCTCCTCCGGCCGTGCCGGCACGCCCATTCCCGTCAGCAGGTCGGCGACGTCGCTGGATCGGCGTGAGGCGTTGTTGGTCGCGTACGCCACCGTCCGCCCCTCGGCGTGCAGCCGGGCCACCGCATCGACGGCACCGGGAATCGGCCGGTCGATCAGGTAGATCACCCCGTCCAGGTCGAAGACGACCAGGCCGTACCCGTCGATCAGCCGATTCCCGGCGTCCGCGCTCACCGCTGCGTCGACTCCGACTCATCGCCCCGGGTGGGGGCGGTTCCGTCGCCGCTCACCGCGCCGCCACCGTCGCCGGCGGGCGTGGTCGGGGCGGCATCTTCCGTGTCCGGATCGCGGACGTCGTCGTCACCGTCGACATCCTCGTCGTCACCGTCGACATCCTCGGCGTCGGCGTCGGCGTCGACATCCTCGGCGTCGGCGTCGGCGTCCTGCGTCGAGCGGCCGGTGACGTCGTCGAGGACGGCGTCCTCAGCGTCGACGACGCCGTCTTCGTCGTCGTCGAAGTCCTCGTCGTCGGCGTCGAAGTCCTCGTCCTCGTCGTCGGAGTCGTCCTCGTCGTCCTCGTCGTCAGCGGCCAGGTCCGTGTCCGGCTGGGCCGGCACGGAACCGGGCGCACCCGGGCCGGCGGCGATCTCCTCGGTCTCGTCCTCGTCGTCACCCTCGATGAGGACGCCGTCGAGTTCGAGCAGCCGCTCGGCGGCGTCGGTCTCGCCCTCGGTGTCCACGTCGGCGGCGCGGGAGAACCACTCACGGGCCTCCTCACGCCGACCCACGGCGAGCAGCGCGTCGGCATACGCGTACCGAAGTCGCGCCGTCCACGGTGCCGTCGCCTCGTTGGTCAGGTCGGGCACCTGAAGCATCGCTACCGCGGCGTCCTTCTGGCCGAGATCACCACGCGCCCCGGCGGCGACGATCAGCAGCTCGATCGCGACGGCCTGGTCCAGCTTCTCCTGGTCAGCCCCGCGGAACAGGTCGATGGCCCGTTCCGGCCGGCCAAGGGCCCGCTCACAGTCGGCGAGCACAGCCAGGTGGCTCTGCAAGCCGGTCATCCGGTGGTACGTCCGCAGGTCGGCGATGGCGGTCTGCCACTCCCCCGCGTGGTACGCGGCGAGGCCGACCGCCTCACGGACAGCGGAGATGCGCGATGCGAGCCGCCGGGCGGCCAGCGCGTGCGCCAGCGCCTCGGCCGGATCCTCGTCGATCAGCTGACCGGTGGCGACCAGGTGCCGGGCCACGGTCTCGGCGACGGGCTTGTTCAGCGAGAGCAGCTCGGCGCGCACGTCCTTGTCGAGGTCGGTCGCGACGATGTCGTCCGGCAGTGCCGGGGCGCCGACACGCCCACCCTCGGACGACTCCGAGCCCGCGCCACGCTCGTCGCTGCGGTAGTCGCCCTCACGACGTGGCCGCTCGTCGGCCCGGAACCCACCGTCACGGTCGCCACCGCGGAAGCCACCCTCACGACGGTCACCACCGCGGAAGCCGCCCTCACGGGGCGCGTCACCCTGTCGACGGTCACCACCCCGGGAACCGCCATCACGGTCGCCGCCTCGGAAGCCCTCACGGTCGCCGCCACGGAAGCCACCGTCGCGGGGCGCGCCTGGACGCGAGCCGCCGCGGTCGCCGCCACGGAAGCCACCGTCACGGTCGCCGCCCCGGAAGCCACCCTCACGCGGCGGACCGGAACGCCCACGGTCACCGCCACCCTGGTAGCCACCCTCACGGCGGTCACCGCCACCCTGGTAGCCACCCTCACGGCGGTCACCACCACGGAAACCACCCTCACGGTCACCGCCCCGGAAGCCACCCTCGCGGTCGCCGCCACGGAAGCCACCCTCACGCGGCGGACCGGAACGCCCACGGTCACCGCCACCCTGGTAACCACCCTCACGGCGGTCACCACCACGGAAACCACCCTCACGGTCGCCACCACGGAAGCCGCCTTCGCGACGGTCGCCACCACGGAAACCGCCCTCGCGGTCGCCGCCACGGAAGCCACCCTCACGCGGCGGACCGGAACGCCCACGATCGCCGCCACCCTGGTAACCACCCTCACGGCGGTCACCACCACGGAAACCACCCTCACGGTCACCGCCCCGGAAGCCACCCTCGCGACGGTCGCCACCACGGAAACCGCCCTCGCGGTCGCCGCCACGGAAGCCACCCTCACGCGGCGGACCGGAACGCCCACGGTCACCGCCACCCTGGTAACCGCCCTCACGACGGTCGCCGCCACCCTGGTAGCCGCCCTCACGGCGGTCGCCTCCACGGAAGCCACCCTCGCGGTCGCCGCCACGGAAGCCACCCTCGCGCGGCGGACCGGAACGCCCACGGTCACCGCCACCCTGGTAGCCGCCCTCACGACGGTCGCCACCACGGAAACCACCCTCGCGCGGCGCGCCCGGACGGGATCCATCGCGGTCGCCGCCACGGAAACCACCCTCACGACGGTCACCGCCACGGAAACCACCCTCGCGGGACGCGCC